>NZ_JBIAHG010000003.1:0-288327 GCF_042870385.1 Streptomyces sp. NPDC006602
GCCTTCGAGGTCCGCGCGGTGCTGGCCGCGACCCTGTCGCCGGCCTGGGGCATCTACAGCGGCTACGAGCTGTGCGAGAACACCCCCCTGCGGGATGGCAGCGAGGAGTACCTCGACTCGGAGAAGTACCAGATCAAGGCACGCGACTGGGAAGCGGCCGAACGCGAGGGCCGCTCCCTGACCCCACTGATCACCCGGCTCAACACGATCCGACGCGCCCACCCCGCCCTGCGGCAGCTGCGTGATCTCCACTTCCACCACGCGGACCAGGAAGCGGTGATCGCGTACTCGAAGCGAAGCGGCTCGAACACGGTTCTGGTGGTCGCCAACCTCGACCCCCACCACACCCAGGAGGCCACGGTCTCGTTGGACATGCCGCAACTCGGCCTGGAATGGCACGAGTCGGTGCCGGTGCGCGACGAGCTCACCGGTGAGACCTATCACTGGGGCAGGGCCAATTATGTGCGCCTCGAACCGGGCACCCGCCCCGCGCACATCTTTTCGGTTCTGCGACCGTCCACCCCGCAGATCGGAGGGTCACCCACATAATGATCGTCAACGAGCCCGTCCACGACACCTTCGAGGACACTCCGGCCAAGGACCGGGATCCCGAGTGGTTCAAGCGCGCCGTCTTCTACGAGGTCCTCGTCCGTTCCTTCCAGGACAGCGACGGTGACGGTGTAGGCGACCTCAAGGGACTGACCGCGAAACTCGACTACCTGCAGTGGCTGGGCGTCGACTGCCTGTGGCTGCCGCCGTTCTTCAAGTCGCCCCTCCGCGACGGCGGATACGACGTCTCGGACTACACAGCGGTCCTTCCCGAGTTCGGCGACCTCGCCGACTTCGTGGAGTTCGTCGACGCCGCCCACCAGCGCGGCATGCGCGTGATCATCGACTTCGTCATGAACCACACCAGCGACCAGCACGAGTGGTTCCAGGAATCCAGGAAGGACCCCGACGGCCCCTACGGCGACTACTACGTGTGGGCCGACGACGACAAACAGTTCCAGGACGCGCGGATCATCTTCGTCGACACCGAGGCCTCCAACTGGACCTTCGACCCGGTACGCAAGCAGTACTACTGGCACCGGTTCTTCTCCCACCAGCCGGACCTCAACTACGAGAACCCGGCCGTCCAGGAGGAGATCATCTCCGCGCTGCGGTTCTGGCTGGACCTCGGCATCGACGGGTTCCGGCTGGACGCGGTGCCGTACCTCTACCAGCAGGAGGGCACCAACTGCGAGAACCTTCCGGCGACCCACGAGTTCCTCAAGCGGGTCCGCAAGGAGATCGACGCCTCCTACCCGGACACGGTGCTGCTGGCGGAGGCCAACCAGTGGCCCGAGGACGTCGTCGACTACTTCGGCGACTACCAGGCCGGCGGCGACGAATGCCACATGGCCTTCCATTTCCCGGTCATGCCCCGCATCTTCATGGCGGTGCGCAGAGAATCGCGCTATCCCGTCTCGGAAATCCTCGCCAAGACCCCGGCCATTCCCTCGAACTGCCAGTGGGGCATCTTCCTGCGCAACCACGACGAGCTGACCCTCGAGATGGTCACCGACGAGGAACGCGACTACATGTGGGCGGAGTACGCGAAGGATCCCCGCATGCGCGCCAACATCGGCATCCGGCGGCGGCTCGCCCCGCTGCTGGACAACGACCGCAACCAGATCGAGCTGTTCACCGCCCTGCTGCTGTCCCTCCCCGGCTCGCCGATCCTCTACTACGGCGACGAGATCGGCATGGGCGACAACATCTGGCTCGGCGACCGCGACGCCGTGCGCACGCCGATGCAGTGGACGCCCGACCGCAACGCGGGCTTCTCGTCCTCCGATCCGGGGCGGCTGTACCTGCCCACGATCATGGACCCGGTCTACGGCTACCAGGTGACGAACGTCGAGGCCTCGATGGCCTCCCCGTCCTCCCTGCTGCACTGGACCCGCCGCATGATCGAGATCCGCAAGCAGAACCACGCCTTCGGCCTGGGAACCTACACGGAGCTCCCCTCCTCCAACCCGGCGGTGATCGCGTTCCTCCGGGAGTACGAGGACGACCTCGTGCTGTGCGTGAACAACTTCTCGCGGTTCGCGCAGCCGACGGAGCTGGATCTCAGCGCGTTCAGCGGGCGGCACCCGGTCGAGCTGTTCGGCGGGGTGCGTTTCCCGGCCGTCGGCGAGCTGCCGTACCTGTTGACGTTGGGCGGACATGGGTTCTACTGGTTCCGGCTTCGCAAGGATGCCGCGTGACCGCGTAGCGACCGGCAGAGCAGGGCAAACCCCGGGCGGGTCGGTTTCCACCGCCCCGCCCGGGGCACGCATCAGTAACACCCCGACCACCCGGGGAAAGGACGCGACGCCATGTGGGAAGCCGTCACACGTAACGCCACGACACATCCCGGCCTCCTTGCGTCACTGGACCCATTGCTGCGGGAGTGGCTGCCGCGGCAGCGCTGGTTCGCGGGCAAGGGGCGCCCGATCACCGGTTTCTCCCTGGTGGCGGCCACCGAGCTGCTGCCACTGACGGCCACGCAGGGCCTCTACCACCTGCTGGTGCGCGCCCACCAGCCCCTCGCGCTGGGCAGCCCGCCGCGCCCCGGTGACTGCTACCAGCTCCTCATAGGCGTGCGCGAGGCGCTGCCGCCCCGGCTGGCGCCCGCGCTGATCGGACACGTCGAGGAGGGCCCGCTCGCCGGTCACACGGTGTACGAGGCCCTGCACGACCCCCGGCCCGCCGAACTGCTCCTGGAGGCCGTGCGCACCCGGGCCCGCATAGGCGGGCTGCGCTTCGACCGGGACGCGCACCAGGAGATACGGGACGGTCTCGTGCCCCGTGTGATGACCGCCGAGCAGTCGAACTCGTCGATCGTCTATGGAGATACGTTCATCCTGAAGCTGTTGCGCCGGATCGTGCCCGGCACCAATCCCGACCTGGAACTGCCGCTGGCCCTCGCCCGGGAGGGCTGCCCCCGGGTGCCCGCGCCGACCGGGTGGCTGCGGGCGGAGCTGGACGGGGAGTCGTACGTCCTCGGCGTCCTCCAGCCGTTCGTGCAGGGCGCGTCCGACGGCTGGGAACTCGCGCTGCGGGAGCTGGCCAAGGGCGAGGACTTCAGCGCGGAGGCGCGGTCGCTGGGGCGGGCCACCGCCGAGGTGCACACCGCGCTCGCCCGGGCGCTGCCCAGCGTAACCCTCGGTCACACTCAGCTACAGCCCCTGGTCGACGGCATGATCGAGCGCCTGGAGGCGGCCGTGCAGGCGGTGCCCGCGCTGCGGCCGTACGCGCCCGGACTGCACTCCGCGTTCACCGCGCTGGCCGACCTGGCCGCGGAGGGCCGTACCTGGACCGCGCAGCGCATCCACGGCGACCTGCACCTCGGCCAGTGCCTGCGCTCGCCCGGCGGGCAGTGGTCATTGATCGACTTCGAGGGCGAGCCGTCGAAACCGCTCGCCGAACGCCGGATGCCGCAGCCTACGGCCCGGGACATCGCGGGAATGCTCCGCTCCTTCGACTACGCGGCCCACTCCACCGACATTCCCGTGCCGGGCTGGGCCGAGGCGTGCCGGGCGGCGTACTGCTCCGGCTACGCGGAGGTCAGCGGCGTCGATCCGCGCACCGACCCGGTGCTGCTGCGCGCCTACGAGACGGACAAGGCGATCTACGAGGTCGTCTACGAGGCCCGTCACCGCCCCGACTGGCTTCCGGTGCCGATGGCCGCCATCGAGGGCTACGTCACATCCGACCTGATCTGACCGACCAGACTTTCGCCCAGGAGGCTCCGCCAGTGACCCCCCGCCCCCCGTCCAGCGGTTCGGATCCGAAGAAGGCCGCCGCGCAGGCGGCGAAGAGTGCGAAGAAGGCCGCGGAGAAGGCGACCGCGCCCAAGAAGGCGGTGAAGAAGGCGGTGAAGAAGCCGACGGTGAAGAAGACCACCGCCGAGAAGACGGTGACGAAGAAGACGGCGGCCAAGAAGGCGACCCCGACGGCGAAGACGGCCACCACGAAAAAGGCGGGCACGAAAAAGGCCACCGCGAAGAAGGTCACGGCGAAGAAGGTCACCGCACCGGCCCCCGCCACCTCCGCGCCGCCGGCTGAGGCACCCGTCGTCGTGTCCCCCGCCGTGGACGCCGGCGACCGCGAGCGGCTGCTCGCCGGCACCCACCATGCCCCGCACTCCGTGCTCGGCGCCCACCCGGTGCCCGGCGGTGTCGCCTTCCGCGCCTTCCGCCCGTACGCGCTGTCCGTCACGGTCGTCGCCGGGGAGCTGCGGGCCGAGCTGCACGACGACGGGGACGGGTTCTTCTCGGGCCTGCTGCCGCTGCCGGAGGTACCGGCGTACCGGCTCCTCGTGGCGTACGAGGGGGTGGTCCAGGACGTCGAGGACGCGTACCGTTTCCTGCCCGCGCTGGGCGACCTGGACCTGCACCTGATCGGCGAGGGCCGGCACGAACAGTTGTGGACGGCACTGGGTGCCGAGCCGATGACCCACCAGGGAGTGACCGGCACCCGTTTCACGGTGTGGGCGCCGAACGCGCGGGGCGTGCGCGTCGCCGGCACCTTCAACTTCTGGGACGCGACCGCGTATCCGATGCGCTCGCTCGGCGGCACCGGCGTGTGGGAGCTGTTCGTGCCCGGCATCGGCGAGGGCGAGCTGTACAAGTTCGAGCTCACCCGGCAGGACGGCTCGAAGACCATGCGCGCCGACCCGCTGGCCCGCCGTACGGAGGTCCCGCCCGCCACCTCCTCCGTCGTGCACGCCTCGCACCACGAGTGGCACGACGAGGAGTGGCTGGCGAGGCGCGCGGACACGCCCGCGCACGAGGCACCGTTGTCGGTGTACGAGATACATCTCCCGTCCTGGCGCCCCGGCCTGACATACCGTCAACTCGCCGAACAGCTGCCGGCCTACGTCAAGGACCTGGGCTTCACCCATGTCGAGCTGATGCCGGTCGCCGAGCACCCCTTCGGCGGCTCGTGGGGCTACCAGGTCACCGGCTTCTACGCCCCGACCGCGCGCCTGGGCACGCCCGACGACTTCAAGTACCTGGTCGACGCCCTGCACCAGGCCGGTATCGGCGTGCTGATGGACTGGGTGCCGGCGCACTTCCCGCGCGACGACTGGGCACTGGCCGAGTTCGACGGCCGTCCCCTCTACGAGCACGAGGACCCGCTGCGGTCCGCCCACCCCGACTGGGGCACCCTGGAGTTCGACTACGGCCGCCGCGAGGTGCGCAACTTCCTTGTCGCCAACGCCATTTACTGGTGCGAGGAGTTCCACATCGACGGGCTGCGCGTGGACGCCGTCGCCTCGATGCTCTACCTGGACTACTCGCGCGAGCCGGGCCAGTGGACGCCCAACGAGCACGGCGGCCGGGAGAACCTGGACGCGGTGGCGTTCCTTCAGGAGATGAACGCCACGCTGTACCGGCGGGTGCCCGGTGTGGTGACCGTCGCGGAGGAGTCCACGGCGTGGGACGGAGTGACCCGCCCCACCGAAGGCGGCGGCCTGGGCTTCGGCCTCAAGTGGAACATGGGCTGGATGCACGACTCGCTGGACTACGTGAGCCACGATCCGATCCACCGCAGGTACCACCACGGCGAGATGACCTTCTCGATGGTGTACGCGTACAGCGAGAACTACGTGCTCCCGATCTCGCACGACGAGGTCGTCCACGGCAAGCGGTCCCTGGTCTCGAAGATGCCCGGCGACTGGTGGCAGCAACGCGCCAACCACCGCGCCTATCTCGGGTTCATGTGGTCGCACCCTGGCAAGCAACTCCTTTTCATGGGCCAGGAGTTCGCGCAGGGGGCGGAGTGGTCGGAGGCGCACGGCCCGGACTGGTGGCTGCTCGACTCCGCGTACGGGGCGGAGCCGGACCACCGGGGCGTGCGGGACCTGGTGCGGGACCTCAACATCGTCTACCGCCACACCCCGGCGCTGTGGCAGCGCGACACGGACCCGTCCGGCTTCCAGTGGGTGGTGGGCGACGCGGCGGAGGACAACGTCTTCGCCTTCCTGCGCTACGACGCGGAGGGCACCCCGCTGCTCGCGGTCTCCCACTTCTCCCCGGTCGTCCGCCACGACTACCGCATCGGCGTGCCCGACGACATCCCCGCCTGGCACGAATCCATCAACACGGACGCGGCGAAGTACGGCGGCAGCGACGTCACCAACCCGGACGTCATCAAACCGGAACCCCAGCCGTGGCACGGCCGCGCGGCAAGCATCCGCCTGACGCTGCCCCCGTTGTCGACGGTGTGGCTGCGGCCGGCCTAGGGCCCGTCCTCAGCCGCCTGTCAACCGGGCGGTGCCCGTCAGTGCGACCGGCCGGCCGGTGCGCAGCGACTCGTAGGCGGCGAGCACGATCCGGAGGGTGCGCAGGCCCGACTCGCCGTCGGGGGACGGGCGCCGTCCGGTGCGTGCGGCGTCGAGGAACTCGTCGAGCATGGCGGCGTCGAGGTCCGCGCCGCCCGCCTCCCAGCGGTCGCGACCGGTGGCGGTGTCGAATCCGCCGAGCAGCGGAGGGAAGGCGTCGAACTCCACGATCGCCTTCTCCCCGACGCAGGTCAGGGCGAGCCCGCCCCAGGTCGGGTGGTCCGGCGGATGGCTCCAGCTGGCGTCCACTGCGGCGACCACCCCGCCGGGATAGCGGATGGTGACCAGGCCCGCGGTCTCCACGTCCGGTGCCGGACCGCCGTCGTCCAGGATGCTGTTGGCCTGGGCGTACACCTCGGCCGCCTGCTCGCCGTCCAGCAGCGCGTCCACGAGGTCGGCGATGTGGACGGTGTGGTCGGCCAGCGCTCCGCCGCCCGCCAGTTCCGGGTCGGCGAACCAGGGGCGCGAGCGGGCCGGGTTGGAGCCGTTGTTGGCTCCGTGGACGCTGATCAGCCCGCCGAGCAGGCCGTCGGCCAGTGCGCGGCGCAGGGCGGTGAACGCGGGGCTGAACCGTACGGGATAGGCGGTCATCAGTCCCACCCCGGCGCGTGCACAGGCGTCGATCATGGCCCGGGCGTCGGCCTCCGTCGTCGCGAGGGGCTTCTCGCACAGCACATGCGCGCCGATCGCGGCGGCCCGTTCGACCAGGTGCCGGTGCCGGGCGTTCTCGCTGGTGACGACCACGGCGTCGGGGCTCAGGGCGAACACCTCGTCCCAGGTGTCGGCGTAGGCCACGCCCAGTCGTTCGGCGAGGTCCCGGCCGCGGGTGGGGTCGTCCGGCGGGGCGTCGGGGTCGGCGGTGATCAGTTCGATGCCGTCGCGGTCGCGCAGCAGCCCGATGTAGGTCGCGGCGTGCACATGGGCGAAGGACAGTACGGCGACTCTCACTGGTCGATTCCCCCTGTGGGTACGGTGGTTGCCGGCTGCGGGGCGAGTTCGACGGTCCGCCCGCTATGGGCCGACTCCGCCGCGGCCTCGGCGATACGGACGGCCGCCACGCCGTCCCGGCCGCTCACCCGTGGCTGCGGACCGCCCGCGAACGCCTCGGCGAAGTCACGGATCTGGGTGAGGTAGGGCGACTCCCCGAAGTCTCCGCCCGGTATGCCGGCCGCCGGGCCGCCGGACGCGGCGCCGGTGATCCGCAGATCGAGGTGAGCCAGGGAGTCGTGCTGGACGGTGCCGCCGGTGCCCGAGACATGGAACGTGGTGCGGAACGGCGTCGCCGGCGGCCCCCACACGCCCACGACCTGGCTGATGGTGCCGCTCGCGTGGGTCAGGACCGCGGTTCCGGTGGCGACCGCCCCGTCCGGGGCCGGGGTGGTGAGATGCCCCTGGTGCCGGGCGTGTACTCGTACGACCTCGCCGAAGAGCCAGCGGGCGATGTCGAAGTCGTGGATCATCTGGTCCGTCAGGATTCCGCCGGAGCGCGCCAGGTCGGCGAACCAGCCGCTCCAGGTGGGGTAGCGGCCGGTGCGGGTGAACCGGGCGACCGCGACCCGTCCCAGGCCGCCCCCGGCGACCAGGTCGCGAAGGCGGGCGTAGGCGGGGAAGTAGCGCACGACGTGTCCGGGGTACAGCCGCACCCCGGCCGCTTCCGCCGCGTCGGCCATCTCCCCGGCCTCGGCCGCGCCGAGCGCCAGCGGCTTCTCGCACAGGACATGGGCCCCGGCCGCGACCGCGGCCAGTGCGATCTCCCGGTGGGTGTCGGTCGGGGTGCACACATCCACCACGGCCGCCCCGGCCATGGCCTCGGGCAGGGAGCCCACGGACGTCGCGCCGAACTCGCGGGCCAGGGCGGGGGCTTGGCCGTCGGGAGCATAGAGGCGTACTCGTGCGCCGAGGGCCACCCACGCGGGCAGATGCGCGCGGGCGATGCCGCCCGCGCCGATCAGCGCGACTTCGAGTTCTGCCATGGAATTCTCCGACCTCCTGGGTGTGCAAGCACTATGTGTTCAGCCCTTGAGGGCGCCGCTGAGTACGCCACTGATGAAGTGCCGCTGGAAGAACAGGTAGACGAGCACCACCGGGGCGATCACGATCAGGGTGGCGGCGGCGAGCAACGGCACGTCGACGCCGTACTGCCCGGTGAAGAAACCCAGCCCGGCGGGGGCCGTACGGCGGGCCGGGTCCTGGATCAGGATGAGCGGGAGCAGGAACTGGTTCCAGCTCCACACGAAGTACAGGACGCCCAGCGTGGTCACCGCCGGGCGGGAGTTGGGCAGCAGGATCCGCCAGAGCGTCGCCCATGACGAGGCGCCGTCCAGCCGTGCCGCTTCCATCAGGCTGCGCGGCATGGTGGAGAAGTGGGCGCGCATCCAGAAGACCCCGAACGGCATGAACGCGCCGATCTCCGCGAGGGCGAGGCCCGGCACGGTGTTCGTCAGCCCTACGGCGCGCAGGTCGTAGTAGAGCGGGATGACGGTGCCCTCGGTGGGGATGGACAGGCCGAGCAGCAGATACGCGTACAGGCGTCCCCGGCCGGGGACTTCGAGGGTCGCCAGCGCGTACCCGGCCAGGGTCGCGCACACCACCGCGG
The DNA here is from genome assembly GCF_042870385.1 of Streptomyces sp. NPDC006602. Lineage (NCBI taxonomy): Bacteria > Bacillati > Actinomycetota > Actinomycetes > Kitasatosporales > Streptomycetaceae > Streptomyces > Streptomyces sp. NPDC006602. The sequence goes on from NZ_JBIAHG010000003.1 coordinate 8,970, forward strand.
CCGGCACCACGCACAGCGCGATCACCACACTCGACCGCAGCAGCGTGCCGAAGCCCGCCGCGGACCAGGCGCGGGAGAAGTTCTCGAAGTGCAGCCCGTCCGGCAGCGCGAAGCCGGTCAGCGGAGCGCCCGCCGGCTGGAGTGATGCCAGGAGGAGGGAGGCGAACGGCACGAGAACGGCGGCCATGAACAGCGCGAGGACGAGGGGTGCCGCGAACCGCCCGGTGACCGCTCTGGTCGTCGAGGTCGTCGAGGCCGGTGATGTCGTCGAGGTCAGTGACGTCACGGCTCCTCCCTGGACAGCCGGTTGATCACCAGGACGGCGAGGGAGATGACCACCGTCAGTACGATCGCCAGCGCACTGGCCACGCCGACCGCGCCGCCCCCGAACGCCAGGCGGTAGATGAGGATTCCGGGGACGACGGTGCTGTTGCCCGGGCCTCCCCCGGTGGTGATGTAGATGAGGTCGAAGCTGGACAGGGCGGCGATCACGGTGATGGACAGCGCCACGGCGAATTCCGGCCGCAGCAGCGGGACGGTGATCGCCGTGAACTCGCGCACGGGGCCTGCCCCGTCCATCCGTGCCGCTTCGTAGATCTCCTGGTCGATGCGCTGGGTCCCGGACAGGAACAGCACCATGCACAGGCCCGACACGACCCAGGTCCCGATCAGCCCGACGGCCGGCAGGGCCCAGGTGAAGCTGCCCAGCCAGGCGTCGGCGAGGCCGCCCAGGCCGATCGCCCGCAGCGCCTGGTTGAGGGTGCCGTCCTCGGCGTACACCCAGCGCCAGAGGATGCCGACGGCGACCAGCGGGATGACCTGGGGCAGGAACAGCACCGTGCGGACCAGGGCGGTGCCCCGGCGTCCGGCGCGCCGGGACACGATCGCCGCCGAGACCAGCCCCACGCAGATCGGCAGGACCGAGAAGAACAGGATCAGCGCGCCGGCGTGCCAGGCGGCGGCGCGCAGTTGCGGGTCGGTGCCGATACGGCGGTAGTTGTCGAGTCCGACGAAGGACGGGAGGGTCACCCCGTCCCAGTCGAACAGGGAGAGATACGCGGTGTGCAGCATCGGCAGTACGGCGAAGAGCGTGTAGGGCAGCAGAGCCGGCAGCAGGTACAGCAGCGCCACGGCCCGGCGCCGGCGCCGGCGGCCGGATGGCGCCGTGCGGGGGCGCCGGCGCACGGCGGGGCCTGCTCCCCGCTTCACCGGAGGCGGGGCATCGGGAGCGCGGGCGGGGTCTCCGGTCAGTCGGTCGGCAGTGGTCATTTGTGGTAGTTCTCGAAGTCCGTCTGGAGACCGGCCAGGAACTTCTCGGGGGTGGCCTTGCCTCCGGCGAGCAGTTGCAGCTGGGTGGTGAGGGTGTCGCCCATCGTCGGGCTGGAGGCGTTCTGGATGAACGGCTGCAGGCCCGCGTCCTTGACGACCGTCTGCCAGCCCTTCTGGACATCGCCCAGGAGGCCGGTCTGGCTCGGCATGGCGCCAGCGTCGGGGGCCATGAAGCCCGCCTTGGCGGTGATGGCGGCGGCCTGAGCACCGGCGGCGAAGTCGAGGAAGGCGGCGGCCGCGGCCGCGTTCTTCGACTTGGCGGACACGCAGTAGTACACCCCGGCGCCAGTGGTGCGGACCTTCCCGCCGGAGGTGACGGGCGGCATGTTGAAGTACCCGGCCCCCTCCCCCAGGCCCTTGGCCACCGCGGCCGCGGCCCAGTTGCCGCTGATCCGGAAGACGCCCTCGCCCTTGGCGAACGCGGCGGTGGCGTCGTTGTCGCTGACGCCGTTGACCTTGGGGGTGACGTACCCCTTGTCCACCCACCGCTGGAGCGTCTCGGCGGCCTTCTCGGCCTCCGGCAGCACGATGGTGGCGCTCTGGTGGCCGAAGGCCCACGCCTCGCGGTCCTTGGGCGTCAGGTAGGCCGAGAGCAGCACGTTGAAGGGGTGGTTGAGGCCGCCGTCGAGGTTGCCGGCGACCAGCGCGGTCTCACCGGCCGCCTTGGCCTTGGCGAACAGGGCCTCCAGCTCCTCCAGGGTGGCCGGGGGGACGGTCATGCCCAGTTTCTGCGCCTTGGCCTTGTTGTAGTAGACGCCTTCGAAGGACAGGCCCGCGCCCACCCCGTACAGGTCACCGGTGCCGACGGTCTTGCCGTCCGGGGTGAGGGTGATCTGGTCCAGGCCGGGGAACTTCGCCGCCCAGCCGTACGCCTTGCCGTACTCGCCGACCTTGAGCAGCAGCCGTCCGGGGACGAGGTTCTGCATGCCGGAGGTGAACTGGGCGATGTCGGGGGCGGTGTCGGCCGACATGGTGGTGTTGATGCTCTTGAGGTAGTCGTCCCAGCCCGTGTACTGGCGCTTGACGGTGATGTTGGGGTGCTTCTCGCGGAAGGCCGCGACGAGGCCCGGGGTCATGGTGGTGTCGTCGGCGTCGGCGACCACCAGCGTGATCTTCTCGTCGGCCGGTACCGCCGTCGAGACAGGGCCGACGCTGCTCTTCTCGGACGACGAGGCGCCCGGGGTCAGATCGCTGCACGCGGCGAGTGCCGCGGCGCCGACCGCGCCGGTGGCCGCGAGGAAGGTACGTCTGGACAGGGGTGACGGGCTGGTGCTCATGGGGTCTCCTGGGCGTGACGGGGCGCGGCGCGGCGGAGGCGGCGGGAGGAGGGGGACAAGACGCCGTCGAGTCGCCGTGGAGGGGGATTAGTTCGATAACGCAGTTGCGTTTTATAATCAGAGCGGGCCTGGCACGCGTCAAGGACTCATGGCTGGATTGTTATCGTCGGGACGGTCCGCGCCGGTCCCCGGTCGTACGGCTGTCGTGCCGCTCCACAGGAGGTTGATCATTGGCCACGTCCAGGGACCGCTCCCCCGCCACGGCCCCTGCCGCGCAGGCGCGGTGGCCGCTCGGCGGGCTGCCGGAGCCGCACTCCCCCGGGCGTGAACTGCCCGCGGTGGTGGGTGTGGCGGACCTGCGCGCCACGAACGCCGCGGCCATCCTCGCCGCCGTCCGCTCGGCGGACCCGCACCCCCGGCTCTCCACCCTGGCCGCGGCGACCAAGCTGTCCCGCCCCACCGTCGAGGCGATCGTCGAGGAACTCACCGACTGCGGCCTCATCGAGGTCGCCCCGGCCGTCTCCGCCCGTGGCCAGCGGTCGCCCGGCCGCCCGGCCCGCCGGTTCCGCTTCCGCCCGCACGCGGGCTTCGTCGTCGGCGTGGATGTCCGGGCCCGTTCGGTGAGCGCCTGCCTGGCCGACCTCGACGGTCGGACGGTGGCCGTCGAACGCAAGGCGGTGCGCGCCGACTTGGGCGGCGCGGCTCGCGCCCGCGCCGTAACGGCGGTGGTGGGGCGCGCGATCGAACGTGCCGGAGCCGACGCCCGGCGGGTGTGGGCCGCGACAGTGGGCACCCCCGGCCTGGTGGACCGGAGCAACACCCGCATCCGGCAGGCCGACAACCTCAAGGGCTGGGCCGAGGCGGACATCGTCACCGTCCTCCGCGACGCCCTCGGCTGCCCGGTCGCCGTGGAGAACGACGCCAACCTCGCCGCACTGGGCGAGCAGTGGCGCGGGGTCGGCGGCGCGGCCGACGAGATGATCTTCGTCCTGCTCGGTGATCGCCTGGGCGCCGGTGTCATCACCGGCGGGCGCCTGCTGCGCGGACACCGCGGTGCTGCCGGTGAGATCGGCTTCATCCGCTTCCCCGGCAGCACCTCCGCGCAGCCCGGCCTCGAACCCCTGGTCCCGGACGGCACTGCCTCGGACCCGGCGGAAGCGGTGCGCGGCACCGGTACCGGCATCGTCCGTGGCGCAGCCTCGGGGGACCCGGAAGCGGTCGCGGCGATCACGTCGTACGGGCGGAGACTGGCCGCCGGGATCGCCCCCGTGCTGCTCGCGCTCGACCCGGCCCTGGTCGTGCTCGGCACCAGCCTCTTCCCGGTCCCCGGCCTGCGGCCGGCGGCGGAACTCCTCCTGAGCGCCGCCGAGGAGGAAGCCGGCAGCCTCCTCGTCGACCTCCCGCAGTGGCGGCTGTCCGCGCTGGGCGACGAGGCCGTGATCACCGGCGCGGTCCGCTTCGCCCTCTCCTCCGTCGAAGAGGTGCTGCGCACCCGTCCCACGAGCCTTCCGGTTGAACGGTCACCTCTCCAGCCGACCGAGCCGGGTGGTGGGTGGGCATAGGCCCAGGGCTCCGGGGGCGGAGCCCCCAGAGCATCAGCCCCCACTCAGCGCACGCTGCCGAAAGCGCACGCTGCCGACCAGCCCCTCAGGCAACACCCCCGTATGCAGCACCCCCAGCCGCTGCGTAGCCCGAGTCAACGCCACGTACAGATCACTCGTGCCGTACCGCCCCGGCTCGACCACCAGCACGGAGTCGAACTCCAGCCCCTTCGCCTGGCGCGGGTCGAGCAGAACGACCCGATGGGTCAGATCAGGCTCGGCGTCCGCCGTCACCCCGTCCAGCCGAGCCGCCAGCCTCCGATGCAGGTCCCGCGGAGCGATCACCGCGAGTCGTCCTTCGGCCGGGGTCAGCTCCTCCACCGCCTTGGCCACGGCACCCGGCAGATCATCGGTGGCGCGGATCCAGGGCCGCACCCCCGTCGACCGCACCGAACTCGGCGGTTCGAACTCCGGGTTCTCCGCCCGCACAACGGCCGCGGCGAGCTCCATGATCTCGGCGGGCGTGCGGTAGTTCACGCCGAGGCGGGTGTGCTCCCACCGGTCCTGGACGTACGGCTCCAGGATCCCGGACCAGGAACCGACACCGCCCGCCTCCGACGTCTGCGCCGGATCGCCGACCAGCGTCATCGACCGGGTGGGGCTGCGCCGCATGAGCAGCCGCCAGGCCATCGGCGACAACTCCTGCGCCTCGTCGACGATGATGTGCCCGAACGCCCAGGTGCGGTCGGCCGCCGCGCGCTCGGCGGCGCTGCGGTGGTCGTCCTCCTCGTGGCGTTCGGCGAAGCGCTCGGCGTCGATGATGTCGTGCGCGGACAGGACCTCCGAGTCCTCCTCGTCCTTGTCCTCGAACTCGTAGGTGCGAGAGGCGTACGAGACATCCAACACGCCCTGGGCGTAGGCGATCTGGTTCTCCCGCGCCCGCTCCGCCCGCGCCCGCGCCACCCGGTCGTCCTCGCCCAGCAGCTCCGCCGCCTCGTCCAGCAGCGGTACGTCCGCCACGGTCCACGTCCGCGTCACCGGGCGGCGGATGGCGGCGGCGTCCTCCTCGCCGAGGTACCTCTCGGGTGCCGCCAGGAAGTCCGCGACCAGGCGCTGCGGGGTCAGCCGCGGCCACAGCTGGTGGATGGCGGACCAGACTTCGGGGTTCTCGGCGAGTTCGTCGCGGATCTGGGTGATGTCGCTCGGGTCGAGGAGGTTCGTACCGTCGTAGGGGTCCGTGCCGATCCGCTCGGCGACGAGGTCGGTGAGCGTGTTGAGGATGTGCCCCTCGAAGTGCTCGCGCGCCGCGTTGTGCGGGAGTCCCGCGGCACGGGTGCGCTCGCGGGCGACGTTCACCAGTCCGTCGTCCAGCATCAGGATCTCGCGGTCGTGCTCGATCGCGATCACCGGGTCGGGCAGCGACTGGCGGTCGCGTACGACGGCGGCGAGGACGTCCGCCATGTCCGCGCGGCCCTTCACCGCGGCCGCCCCGGCCGTGTCGGTGGCCCGCGCCTTCACGCCGGGGAACAGCTCGCCGACCGTCGCCAGCAGTACGCCGGTCTCGCCCAGCGAGGGCAGCACCTCGCCGATGTAGCCGAGGAAGGCGGGGTTGGGGCCGACGATCAGGACGGCCCGCTTGGCGAGCAACTCCCGGTGTTCGTAGAGGAGGTACGCGGCGCGGTGCAGGGCGACCGCCGTCTTGCCGGTGCCCGGGCCGCCCTCCACCACGAGCACCCCGCGATGGGGCGCGCGGATGATCTCGTCCTGCTCGGCCTGGATGGTCTGCACGATGTCGCCCATCCGGCCGGTGCGCGCGGAGTTGAGCGCGGCGAGCAGCACGGCGTCGCCGCTCGGGTCCTCGTGGCCGGTGCGGGTGGCGTCGCCGAGGTCGAGGATCTCGTCGTGCAGGGCGGTGACCCGGCGGCCGTCGGTGGTGATGTGCCGCCGCCGGCGCAGGCCCATCGGGGTGTGGCCGGTGGCCAGGTAGAAGGGGCGAGCCACGTCCGCCCGCCAGTCGATCAGGACCGGCGTGCGTTCGGCGTCGTCGGCGCGCAGGCCGATCCGTCCGATGTGGTGGCTGACGCCCGAGGTGAGGTCGATCCGGCCGAAGCACAGCGAACCGTCGACCGCGTTGAGCGCCGCCAGCAGCCCCGAGCGTTCGGCGACCAGGATGTCCCTCTCGAGGCGGGCCTGCATGGGCGTGTTGCCCTGGGCGAGCGCGTCCGTGACGGAGCCCTCGGTGTCGCCGCGCAGGGCGTCGACACGCACATACAGCCCGTCGATGAATTGCTGCTCCTGCCGCAATTCAATGTCTTCACTGTCTTGAAAACCGGTGTTTGACAATTCCGCTCCCGCCCGGATATACTGTGCTCACTGAGCTTCTTTCGCGACCCAATTTCCTTGAAGTCGCGAACCATTGAATATACGCAAAGAAATCCCCCGAGCGCAATTGCTCGGGGGATTTCTTCTTGCCATACACGGCTGCCTACGCGGCTCAGAGCACGTCGGACAGCTCTTCCAGCAGGCGCCGCTTGGGCCGGGCGCCCACCATCGACTTCACGGGCTCGCCGCCCCGGAACACCATGAAGGTCGGCATCGACAGCACCTTGTAGGCGTTGGTGGTCTCCGGGTTGGTGTCCACGTCCAACTGAACCACCTTCAGCCGCTCCCCCTCCTCCTCGGCGAGGGCGCTGAGCACCGGTCCCATCTGCCGGCACGGCGGACACCAGTCGGCGGTGAACTCCACCAGCACCGGCAGCTCCGCCCCGATCACCTCCGCCGCGAAGTCCGCGTCGGTCACCTCGGCCACACCCGCCGCTTTGATCACTTGAGGTTCCTCCCCAGCTCGCACACCGGTTCCGGACCCCCCGGAACCTCCGCCTCGGCCGCCAGCTCGTCGCGCGCCCTCTCGGCCCTCACCAACTGCGCCCCGACCTGCGCTCGCACGGTCTGCAACTCGCCGATCAGGTCGTCCAGCTCCGCCAGCTTGCGCCGGTAGACCTCGAGCGACGCCGGACACGAGTCGCCCTCCGGGTGCCCGGCCCGCAGACACTCCACGAACGGCCGCGTCTCCTCCAGGTCGAACCCGAAGTCCTGCAGCGTCCTGATCTGTCTCAGCAGCCTCAGGTCGTTCTCGTCGTACGTCCGGTATCCGTTGCCGCCCCGCCGCGCGGGCAGCAGCCCCCGCGACTCGTAGTAGCGCAGCGTCCGGGTCGTGGTGTCGGCCCGCGCGGCCAGCTCGCCGATTCGCATGGGTACGAAGGTAAGCCTTGACGCCGACGTCAAGGCAACAGCGGTTTTCGCTCCACCGGTGAGGTCAGCACGATCGACGTCGTCGTGCGCCCGAGGGCGGAGACGTCTTCGAGGACTTCTTCCAGGTGGACGGTGTCCCGGACGGCGACCTTGAGGATCCAGCAGTCCTCGCCGACCACATGGTGCACCTCGATGATCTCGGGACGCCCGATGAGTTCGAGGGTCCTGGGGTGCTTCAGGGTGTAGCCGGCGTGCGGGTCGACCCGGACGAACGCCTGGATGCCGTAGCCGAGCCGGGACGGGACGACCCGGGCGCCGTACCCGCTGATCACGCCCGCCGCCTCCAGCCGCCGTACCCGCTCGGTGACCGCCGCCGGACTCAGCCGGACCCGGCGGCCCAGCTCGCTGAGCTTGATCCGGCCGTCCGTCTGGAGCAGCTGGAGGATCTGCCGGTCCAGCGCGTCGAAGGCCACCGATGTTCCGTCGGCGGTGGCGCGCGGATGCCGTGGTTCTTTCGGTGCGGCGGCCTGAACTCCCATGGTTCCCCCTTCATTCCCTGCGTGTACGTCGGGAGAATTATGGTCATGGACAAGTCACGGGACGTATTGGTCATCGGCGGAAACCGCTATTTCGGCAAGCGGCTCATCGCGCGGCTGCTGGCGGCCGGGGACCGGGTGACCGTACTGAATCGCGGATCGTCGCAGGCGCCCGCGGGCGCCATCCATCTCGTCGCCGACCGGAACGACGAGAGGTCGCTGAGGGACGCTCTGGGTTCACGGACCTTCGACGTCGTCGTCGACCAGGTCTGCTACACCCCGCGGCAGGCGGCGACCGCCCGCCGCGTCCTCTCCGGCCGGACCCGCCGCCATGTGATGACCTCGACGGTCGAGGTGTACGAGTACGAGGACTCGACCACGCCCGTGAGGGAGGCCGCGGTCGATCCGCTGACCGTCCCCGTCGACCTCGAACTCCCCTGGGAGGACCCGGAGTTCCTCGAAGCCCACTACGGCGAGGGCAAGCGGCAGGCCGAGGCGGTCCTCGCCGCCGAGGCCGGCCCGGAATTCCCGTACACGGCCGTCCGCGTGGCCCATGTGCTGGGCGGCGCCGACGACTTCACCGGCCGGCTCCAGCACTACGCCGACCGCATCCGCACCGGCGATCCGATCGCCGTTCCGGTCGTGAACCGGCCCGCCACCTACATCCACGTCGAGGAGATCGCCGCCTTCCTGGCCTGGGCGGCGGGCGAGGACTTCACCGGGCCGGTCAACGCGGCCTCCGACGGCCTGCTGACGACTCAGGAATTGTGCGAGGCGGTGGCGGCACACTTCCCGGACGGCAAGACGGTCCTCCACCCCGTCGAGGTCGGCGAGGTCTCGCCGTTCTCCTTCGCCCGCGCCTACGGCATGGACAACTCCCGTGCCACCGGGCTCGGTTTCACCTTCGATGACGTACGGCGATGGCTGCCGCGTGCCGTGGCCGAGACCTTGGGAGAGCCCCTTGGAGAGCCCCTTGCAACGGGCGGCGCCTGAGGAGTCAGCGAAGGCCCTCGACGCCTGCCAGTCCCGTGGGCCTAGCACCGCGCCTTCCGTCCGCCGCGGCGGACGCCCCCTCACAGCCGCAGCCTGACCCACCCGCAACCAATTGGCTGCCTGGGCCTACCGCCGTGCCGTCCACCTGCTGCGACTCCACCGCCCTCCCCGGTACCAGGACGGCAAGGGTGCTGCGCGCCTCACGCCGCAGTGTGCGGCGCCGGGCAAAGGTCGCAGTAAGAGCGAGGATCGAGACCGTGCTCCCGTAGAACACGGCAGCAATCGTGGAGAGGAGCCCGACCGTCATCGGGCACGCACCCTTCTTCCCCCGTTCGGCCCGCCCGGCTCACAGCCGGGGCGGAGCGTTGATGCGTTTCCTCTCCACCATATGCCTCCCGTCAACTCCCCCCGGTACCAAGCGGATCAGGCCTGGACACCCACCTTCGCGGCCACCTCGACTTCGAGGAGCGAGGCGGTCTGTCGCTCCTCCTCGATGGCGTGATGGCCGCCGCGCAGGCCGAACAGGCGTTTGGCCAGCAGGATGTAGACGACGGCGAGAATGTTGAGCAGCAGGGTGCCGATCTTCAGCCGGCTGACGTGCTCGGTCAGTTCGTAGATCTCCAGGGGGAGGAAGGCGGCGGTGGCGACGACCGTCAGGTACTCCGCCCAGCGTTTGGCGTACCAGAGGCCGACCGCCTCCACGAGTTCGATCAGCGCGTACGCCAGCAGCAGGCCCGCGACCAGCATCAGCGTGGAGTGTTCGTAGCCGAAGGCGTTCTGGATGGTGCCGACGACCGGTGAGTGGTCGAGGTCGTGGTGGAAGTGTTTGAACACCGGCCGGAAGACGTCCAGGTACTCGTCGAAGAGCCTGCGCACCGCGTCCTGGGAGTTGCTGAACTTCCACACCGCCACCGCGACCAGCACGATGAACACTCCGCGCACGGCGCGCTCGATCGCCAGGAAGCGCAGGATGAACAGGTCGCGCAGGACCGTGCCGCGTGGAACGAGCGGGGCATGGTCCGCCGGGCCCGAGCCGTGCGGGGCGCCGAGGGCGAAGTCGCCGCAGCGCAGGCAGCGCCACGCCGAGCCGAGGGCCGTCTCGGTGTGTAGCCGCTCCCGCAGCGGGAGTTCGTCCGGCGCGTACGTCACATGCCCGCGTCGGGCGCACGTCCGGCGGTCCCAGTCGATCTTCATTTCCCGTGTGCCTCCGCGTGCGCCTGCCGTGCCGGTCGCTCCGGCACGGCAGGCGCACGCTAGTGGCGTTTGTCAAGAGTTCGGTGAGCGTCAGCGGCTGCCGACCAGTTCCTTCTCCCGCTGCTCGGCCTCCTGGACCGCGGCGGACTCCCGGCGCGGCAGCAGGACGGCGACCACGATCGTGCCGATGCCCAGGATCACCGCGCCGATGAGGCTGGTGTGCGCGACCGCGTCGGAGAAGGACGAACCGACCGCGTCGGCCATCTGTCGGGCGCCCTGGGCGAGTTGGTCGGCCTGCCCCTTCAACTGGGCCGCCTGCTGGGGGTCGGTCGCCTTGGCGGCCTGCGCGGCGGCCTTCTCGGCCTGTGCGGCGATGCCCTGGGATACGGAGTATCCGGCGCCCACCGAGTCCTGGGCCGTGGACAGGGTCGAGGCGGAGAGCCTGCTGCCGGCCGTCGCGTCCGCGAGGTGGCCGGAGTACGACGTGGCCAGCAGCGAGCCGAGGACGGCGATGCCGAGCGAGCCGCCGAGCTCCAGCGAGGTGTCGTTCACCGCGCCGCCGACGCCCAGTTCGGACTCCGGGAACGCGCCCATGATCGCGTCCGTGCAGGGCGAGAGGGCGAGCCCGATCGCGAGGCCGAGGATGATCAGAGGCGCGACGAAATCGCCGTACGACGAACTCGCGTCGACCCGCGTGAGCAGGGCGAGGGCCGCCGTGCCGCCGACCATGCCCGCGGTGACCGTGAGCCGCATGCCGACGCGCGGGGTGAGGTAGCCGGTGAGGGCCGAGCCGACGAAGACCGCGCCGGCCAGGGGCAGCATGCGCAGGCCGGTCTCCAGGGCGCTGTAGCCGAGGACGAACTGCAACTGCTGGGTGAGGTAGTAGAAGGCGCCGAAGACGGCGAGGAAGAACAGGGCGACAGCGAGGTTGGAGCCGGCGAACCGGCGCTCGGTGAAGCGGCGTACGTCGATGACCGGGCGCGGATGGCGTAGCTCCCACACCACGAACAGCACGAGCGCGACGCCCGCGACCACCGCGGCGGTGACCGCCTTGGCGCCCCAGCCGAAGTGCGGACCCTCGATGATCATGTAGACGAGCGCGCCGATCCAGACGACGGACAGCAGGCCGCCGACGTGGTCGATCCGGTCGTGGTGACCGGCTTTGGACGGCGGTACGAGGACCAGGGCGCCGACGATCGCGAGCGCGGCGATCGGCACGTTGATCAGGAACGTCGACGACCAGCCGTGATTCTCCAGCAGCGCGCCCGCGACCAGCGGCCCGGCCGCGATCGCGAGGCCCGCGGTGGCAGTCCACAGGGTGATCGCCTTGGCGCGTTCGGCGCGCGGGAAGGTGGCGGCGAGAAGGGAGAGGGTCGCGGGCATGATCAGGGCCGCGCCGACGCCCATGACCGCGCGGACCGCGATGACCCCGGTGGAGCTGCCGACGAACGACCCGGCGACCGCTCCGCCCCCGAACACGAACAGCCCGAGCAGCAGCGCGCCGCGACGGCTGTACTTGTCGCCGATGGCGCCCAGCAGCAGCATCAGCGCGGCGTACGGGACGGTGTAGCCGTCGATGACCCACTGCAGATCCGCGCTGGACAGTCCGAGGTCCTCGGTCATGTCGGGGGCCGCGACCGTGAGGGCGGTGTTGGCCATCACGATGATCAGCAGGCTCAGGCAGAGAACCAGGAGCGCCCACCAGCGCCGGGCGTAGGGGCGGTCCATCCTTTCGACCGGTTCGTTCATGACGAGTCGCATGGGCAGGGTTCGCCTTCCTCACAGACATGCGCGACAGGGACGTGCGCGCCACTGACGGGTTGCTGCAGACGTGCGCGCCACGGACGTGCGCGCCACGGACGTGCGCGCCACGACTTGCACAGCGATGTGCAATTGCTCAACCATGTGCAATATACGTCCATTGCGCAGCGCTGTGCAAATGGAGGAGGTGATGCGTCCGCGGAGGGACGCCGGCGTCCCGCGCGGGGGCGTGCAGAATGGCAGCCATGAGCACGGGTAACACCGGCCGCGCCGACACAAACCGCCGCCGCATCCTCGATGTCGCGCTCGCCGAGCTGCTGCGCGACCCCGACGCGTCCATGGACCAGATCGCGCGTGCGGCAGGTGTCGTACGACGGACCGTGTACGGCCACTTCCCCAGCCGCGAGGCGCTGGTCGGCACGCTCGTCGACCACGCCGTGGAGTCGGTGGCGGCCGCGCACGCGGCGGGCCGGGAGGGCGTCGAGGACCCGGCGGTGGCCGTGGCGCGCTCGGTGCTGGCGGTGTGGGAAGTCGCCGACCGCTATCGCATCCTGGTCGCCCTCGCCCAGCGCAGCGTCACCATGCAGGGCATCCGCGACCGCCTCACACCCGTGCGCCGGGCCAGTGTCGAGCTGCTGCGGCGGGGCCTGGAGGACGGCGTCTTCGACTCACCGCTGCCGGCGCCGGCGCTGGCGTACGTGCACGAGCAGACCCTGTTCGCGCTGATGGAGGCGGTGAACGACGGTCTGCTGGCAGCGGAAGAGGCGGGCCGCTCCGCCGCGGTCACCGTACTGACCGCGGCGGGCGTGCCCGCCTCTCGTGCCACCGAACTGGTGGCGAAACTGAGCGATTGGGAGCCCTTGACGGGCGCTGGGAGGGAAAGGCCGACGGGGAGAAGCCGACCGGGCGGCTGAGCTACGGGGGAGTACTCAGCCGCCCGGAGGCGTTGGGGCGGGCCCGGGTTCAGGCGCCGGGCCCGACCCGGCCATGGGGGGTCGGATCCCGGATCCGGGGTCTCGGATCCGGGATCCGGGGTCTCGGATCCGGGATCCGGGGGCCGGGGTGGGTGTGGGCCTCGGATCCCGGGGCCGGTCGTCAGGCCTTGGCGAGTTCCTTCTCGCCGCCCTGCTCGGGGATGTCCGCCTGGGCGTCCCCGGACTCTCCGCCCTCGCCGCCGTCGTCGAGAAGGGTCTTCTCGTCGAAGGGGATCTGTCCCGCGAGCACCTGGTCGACGCGGCCGCGGTCGATCTCCTTCGTCCAGGTGCCGATCAGGACCGTGGCGACGGCGTTGCCCGCGAAGTTCGTCAGGGCGCGGGCCTCGCTCATGAAGCGGTCGATGCCGACGATCAGGCCGATGCCGTCCACCAGCGCGGGCTTGTGGGACTGAAGGCCACCGGCCAGCGTCGCCATACCGGCACCGGTCACGCCCGCCGCGCCCTTGGAGGCGACGAACAGGAACAGCAGCAGCGGGATCTGCTCGCCGACCGACATCGGCGTACCCATCGCGTCGGCGATGAACAGGGACGCCATGGTCATGTAGATCATGGTGCCGTCGAGGTTGAAGGAGTAGCCGGTCGGGACGGTGATGCCGACCACCGGCTTGCTGATGCCGAGGTGCTCCATCTTCGCGATGAGCCGCGGCAGCGCCGACTCGGACGACGAGGTCGACAGGATCAGCAGGAACTCGCGGCCCAGGTACTTGAACAGCGTCAGGATGTTCAGTCCGGCGACCACGCGCAGCAGGATGCCGAGCACGATGAAGACGAAGAGGAAACAGGTGACGTAGAAGCCGAGCATCAGCACGGCGAGGCTCTTGAGGGCGTCGACACCCGCGGAACCGACCACGGCGGCCATGGCGCCGAAGGCGCCGATCGGGGCGGCCCACATCACCATGGCGAGGATGCGGAAGACGAGGCGCTGGATGTGCTCGACACCGCGCAGGACCGGCTGCCCGGCCGGGCCCATGGCCTGCAGCGCGAAGCCGGCGAGCAGGGCGATCAGCAGGGTCTGCAGTACCTCGCCCTCGGTGAAGGCGGAGACGATCGTCGTCGGGATGATGCCGAGCAGGAAGGTGGCGGTGTCCTTGGCCTCCCCGTCGACCTGCGCGTGCCCGGCGTCCTTGATCGCGTCGGTCACGGCGAGGCCCGTGCCCGGCTCCAGGATGTTGCCGACGACCAGGCCGATGCCCAGCGCGACGAGCGACATGATCGTGAAGTAGAGGAGCGCGATACCGCCGACCGCACCGACCTTGGCGGCCTTGCGGACCGAGCCGATGCCCAGCACGATCGTGCAGAAGATGATCGGCGAGATCATCATCTTGATCAGGTTCACGAAGCCGGTGCCGATGGGCTTCAGCTCGACGGCGAAATCAGGCGCGGCCAGACCGACGGCGATGCCAATGGCGACCGCGACGATCACCGCGATATAGAGGTAGTGGGTGCGGTCCCGCTTGGCTTTCGGTGCGGCAGGTGCCGTATCGGCTGCGCTGGTCACGGTGGCCCTCCTTGACGACGTCGTCGGCATCACCGGCGTGCGGCTCACGTCCGGGTGGGTGTGGGGGAATGCCGTGACTATCTCCCGCCCTGTGAGGGCGGTCACCCTTCCGTTCATTTAGTTCATGCTTAACCTGCGAGGCACACTGACGACATGCGCATCCCCGTCCCACGGCCCCGCAGCCTCGCCGGCCAGCTCTTCGCCATGCAGGCAGTGCTGATAGCGGTGGTCGTCGCCGGTTACGCGCTGTTCACCTACGTCAGCGACCGCAGCCAGGCGGAGGACTCGACGCGGCGGCAGGCCATGGCCGTGGCCCGCTCGGTCGCGGACGCCCCGTCCGTGCGGGAGGCGATCCGCACACCCGATCCGTCGGCCGAGCTCCAGCCGTACGCGCTGCGGGTGATGCGCGACGCCGACGTCGACTTCGTCACGATCATGAACCCGAAGGGCATCCGCTGGACCCACCCCCGCGAGGACGAGATCGGCAAGCCCTTCCGCGGCAACATCGCCCCCGCCGTAGCCGGCGGCTCCTTCACCGAGACCTACACCGGCACCCTCGGCCCCTCGGTGCGCGCCGTCACCCCGATCTGGTCGAGCGGCGAGGTCGTCGGTCTGGTCAGCGCCGGCATCAAGGTCGACGAGATCAGCAAGCGGGTCCAGGGCCAGCTCACGGCCCTGCTCGGCGTCGCGGCCGGCGCGCTCGCGCTCGGCGCGGTCGGCACGTACGTCGTCAACGCCCGGCTGCGCCGCCACACCCACGGCATGAACGCGGCCGAGCTCAGCGCCATGCACGACTACCACCAGGCCGCACTGCATGCCGTACGCGAGGGTCTGCTGATGCTCGACGGGCAGTACCGTGTGGCGCTGATCAATGACGGTGGACGGGAGCTGTTGGGCGTGTCGGGCGATGTGGTGGGCCGGTCCGTCGCGGATCTCGGGCTGCCCGCGCCGTTGACGGGCGCGCTGCTGGCGTCGGAGCCGCGGGTGGACGAGGTGCATCTGACGGCGGACCGGGTGCTGGTGGTGAACACGTCCCCGGTCTCGGGGGGCGAACGGCGGGGCACGGTCGTCACGTTGCGCGACGTGACCGAGCTCCAGTCCCTGATGGGCGAGTTGGACTCCGAGCGGGGCTTCATCCAGGCACTCCGTTCCCAGGCCCACGAGGCGGCGAACCGGCTGCACACGGTCGTCTCGCTGATCGAGCTGGGGCGGGCGGAGCAGGCGGTCGACTTCGCCACGGCGGAACTCGAACTCGCCCAGGCGCTGACCGACCAGGTGGTGGCGGCGGTGAGCGAGCCGGTGCTCGCGGCCCTGCTGCTGGGCAAGACGGCCCAGGCGAACGAGCGGGGCGTGGAGCTGGTGGTCTCCGAGGAGAGCCGTCTGGACGACGGTCTGCTACCGCCCTCGCTCCCCTCCCGGGACCTCGTGACCATCCTCGGCAACCTCATCGACAACGCGGTCGACGCGGCGCAGGGCAGCGCGCGGGGGCGGGTGACGGTGACCGCGTACACGGCCGAGGACGAGCTGGTGCTGCGGGTGTCGGACACGGGCGCGGGGGTCGACCCGGCCCACACGGACGCGGTTTTCCAGCGGGGCTTCTCGACGAAGCCGGCGGGGCCGGGGGGCCGGGGGCTGGGGCTGGCGCTCGTACGGCAGGCGGTGAACCGGCACGAGGGGGAGCTGGCGGTGGCGGGGGCCGAGGGGGGCGGGGCGGAGTTCGAGGTGCGGTTGCCGTTGGGGGACGGGGCTGGGCGAGGCGGGGCCGAGCGGGCGTCGCGGGGGGTTGTGTCGGGGAGCGGGGTTTCCGGGGGCAGCGCGGTTGCTGGGAGCAGTGGGGTTTCTGGGAAACAAGCGGTTTCTGGGGGCAATGCGGTTTCTGGAGGCGACGTATGACGACGGCCGAGCAGCACCCCATCCGCGTCCTGGTCGTCGAGGACGACCCCGTCGCCGCCGACGCGCACGTCATGTACGTCAACCGGGTCCCGGGCTTCACGGCCGTCGGCAAGGCGCACACGGGTGCTGAGGCGCGGCGCGCGCTGGAGCGTACGGCCGTGGATCTGTTGCTCCTGGACCTGCACCTGCCGGACGTGCACGGACTGCAGCTGGCCCGTTCGCTGCGGGCGGCCGGGCTGCACGCGGATGTCATAGCGGTGACGTCGGCGCGGGACCTGACGGTCGTCCGGGAGGGGGTCTCACTGGGGGTCGTCCAGTACGTCCTGAAACCCTTCACCTTCGCCACGCTGCGCGACCGGCTGGTCAGATACGCCGAGTTCCACGCGGCGGCGGGTGAGGCGAGCGGCCAGGACGAGGTGGACCGCGCCCTGGCCACGCTGCGAGCACCGGGGCCGGCGGCACTGCCGAAGGGGTTGAGCGGGCCGACGTTGGAGCGGGTGACGGTCGCGCTGCGGGACTGCGCGGAGGGGCTCACGGCCACGGGCGTCGCGGAGGCGGTGGGGATTTCGCGGATCACGGCGCGCCGGTATCTGGAGCATCTGGTGGATGCGGGGAGGGCTGCTCGGAGTCCGCAGTACGGGGCCGTGGGGCGGCCGGAGTTGCAGTATCGGTGGGTCAAGGGGGCGGTGGAGCGGGGGCGTTAGGGCGAGGGGGCGTCGAGGTTGGCGGCGCGCGGGTGCGGGTCCGCGGCGAGGGCCCCCGAACGCCGTTCCGCCCGTCACCCCTCCGGCAACACCCCCGGCCGGAACGGCTCCACCCCCACCACCCGGCGCACCCGCACCGGCTCGATCAGCAGCATCACCCGGCGCTCACCGGGCAGCAGCCACGGGTACTTGTCCTCCCCGATGTACTTCCGGGTGAGCCGGTCCATGGACGCGTCCGCCTCCTCTCCCTCCACGAACCGGACGACCCGCCCCCGGATCTCCACGCGGTCGTAGGGGTTGTCGGGGTCGTGGTGGGAGAGGGAAACGTTCGGATTGCGCCGCAGGTTCTCCTCCTTCACACGGCCGATCGCCGTGTTGACCATGACGTACTCGCCTTCGATGTCCGCCCACATGGGCGAGACCTGCGGAGTGCCGTCCGGGCCGACCGTCGCGAGGTGCCAGAAGTTCGGCGCCTGCAGTCGCTCGCGAATATGCCCCTCTACCTTGCCATTCACCTCGTACACGAAAGCCACGCTCCTCCCGGGCACCCGCCCGGGCGGCCCGCCGCCATCCTCGCCACCGCCCACGCACCGCGGACAGACGATCTTCGGCCACTCCGAACAAGTGGCCGGAACCGTACATTCATACAATGCGTGATACTGGCCGAACAGACCGTAGTCAACGCAGCCCCGCGCCCCTACGTTGAGGCCCGTGCGCCGACCCCCAGCTCTCCCGAACCAGCCCGGTCCCCCGTTCAACGCCCCAGCCGCCCGCAGACTCCGTGCCGCACTCAGCATGGGGCCCGAACACGTCGCCTACGACATGCGTGCCTCGTTCGGGCTGCCCTACGTCACCCCGGACCTCGTCATGGCCTGGGAACGCGGGACGGTCTCCCCCACCAGCCCCGAACTCACCGCTCTCGCGGGTGTGTTGTGGTGCTCCCCCGGTGAACTCATCGACCGGCCGCGCACCTTGCGCGAGCACCGCATCACCCGCGGCCTCGCGCCAGAGGACGTCGCGCGCGGCGTCGGGCTCGAACTCCTCGCGTATCTCCACATGGAGGAGCACGACGAATGGCGCGGCACCGACCGTCAGTCCGCCGCGCTCGCCGAGCTGCTCGACCTGTCGCTGCCGGACTTCGTCACCGTCACGGGCCGCGAGGCACGGCTCGCCGAGCACCTGCGCAGTGCCGTGACCACCCGCTGGCAGGGGTACGTCCGCCCGGTCACGAAGCTCCTCCCCCTGGACCGGCGCCTGGTGGAGGACACCCTCCAGGAGCTGCACCGGGAGTACCAGGGGCAGATGGTCGCCACGCTCAGCTGGGGCGGCGACAGCGGTCCCGCCGGTGAGGCCGGCCGGGACTTCCTCGACCGGATCGTGGACCGGTTCTGGAACACGGTCCGCGACAACACCGGGTAGAGAAGAAACTCGGCAGGCCCGCGGCCTAGAAGACCGACTCCGCCTCGTCCATCCGATCCTTCGGCACCGTCTTCAGCTCGGTCACGGCCTCCGCCAGCGGCACCATCATCACGTCGCTGCCCCTGAGCGCGGTCATCCGGCCGAAGTCTCCTCGGTGCGCGGCCTCCACCGCGTGCCAGCCGAAGCGGGTGGCGAGGACGCGGTCGAAGGCGGTCGGTGTGCCGCCGCGCTGGACGTGGCCGAGGATGACCGGCTTGGCCTCCTTGCCGAGGCGGCGCTCCAGCTCGAAGGCCAGTGCCGTGCCGATGCCCTGGAAGCGCTCGTGTCCGAACTGGTCGATCGCGCCCTTGCCGTAGTCCATGGTGCCCTCGGCGGGGTGGGCGCCCTCGGCGACGCAGATCACGGCGAACTTCTTGCCGCGGGAGAAGCGCTCCTCGACCATCTTGACCAGGTCGGCCGGGTCGAAGGGGCGCTCGGGCAGGCAGATGCCGTGGGCGCCGGCCGCCATGCCGGACTCCAGGGCGATCCAGCCCGCGTGCCGGCCCATGACCTCGACGACCATGACGCGCTGGTGGGACTCGGCGGTGGTCTTGAGGCGGTCCATGGCCTCGGTGGCGACACCGACCGCGGTGTCGAAGCCGAAGGTGCGGTCGGTGGAGGAGATGTCGTTGTCGATGGTCTTCGGGACGCCGACCACCGGCAGGCCCGCGTCGGACAGCATCCGGGCGGCGGTCAGGGTGCCCTCGCCGCCGATCGGGATCAGGGCGTCGATGCCGAAGTCGCGGGCTTCCTCGGCGAGGTGCACGCAGGCCTCGCGCAGCCGGTCGCGTTCCAGGCGGGAGGAGCCGAGGATGGTGCCGCCACGGGCCAGGATGCCGCTGACGTCGTTAAGGTCGAGGGCGCGGTAGCGGCCGTCGAGCAGACCCGCGAAACCGTCCTCGAAGCCGATGACCTCGTCCTCGTAGTTGTCGACCGCTCGGTGCACGACCGACCGGATCACGGCGTTCAGGCCGGGGCAGTCGCCGCCTGCGGTGAGAACTCCGATACGCATCGTGCTGTGTCTCCTGCTCGCTGTTGATACCGGTGAGCCAGGCTCGATTCTTTCACGTCCCGCAGGTGGGCGCCGCATGCCATCCCGACGGGTGCCTTATCCATGGTGAGAGGTATTGTCAAGAGGGTTCTGCTCACCTCGGTGGGCAATTTTTGTGACGGCACCGATTTCCTGTGACAGCAGCGAAAACCCCCCACGAGACACCGACAACCACCCACCCACGAAACGGAGAGCACGCGTGACCCGCAGCGTGTACGTGACCGGCATCGACCGCGGCGACGGCCGCCAGGTCGTCGAACTGGGGGTCATGGAACTCCTGACCCGCCAGGTCGACCGGGTGGGCGTGTTCCGGCCCCTTGTCCACGACGGCCCGGATCGGCTGTTCGAGCTGCTGCGGGCCCGCTATCGGCTGTCCCAGGACCCCGGCACCGTCTACGGCATGGACTACCACGAGGCGTCCGCCCTCCAGGCCGAGCGGGGTGCCGACGAGCTGGTGTCGACGCTGGTCGACCGGTTCCACCTGGTCGCGCGGGAGTACGACGTCGTCCTCGTCCTCGGCACCGACTACGCCGACACCCAGTTCCCCGACGAGCTGTCCCTCAACGCCCGGCTGGCGAACGAGTTCGGCGCCTCCGTGATCCCGGTGGTGGGCGGCCGTAAGCAGACCGCGGAGTCCGTGCTCGCCGAGACCCGCAACGCCTTCCGGGCGTACGAGGGTCTCGGCTGCGACGTCCTCGCCATGGTCGCCAACCGGGTCGCCCGCGAGGACCGGGACGAGATCGCCGAGCAGCTCGACAGCCGGCTCCCCGTGCCCTGCTACGTCCTGCCCGACGAGCCCGCCCTCTCCTCGCCGACCGTCGCCCAGGTCGCCCACGCGCTCGGCGCCAAGGTCGTCCTCGGCGACGACTCGGGGCTCGCCCGGGACGCGCTGGACTTCGTCTTCGGCGGGGCGATGCTGCCGAACTTCCTGGGCGCGCTGACCCCGGGCTGCCTGGTCGTCACCCCCGGCGACCGCGCCGACCTGGTCGTCGGCTCGCTGGCCGCGCACAGCGCCGGCACCCCGCCGATAGCGGGCGTCCTGCTCACCCTGAACGAGGTGCCGAGCGACGCCGTCCTCACCCTCGCCGCCCGCCTCGCTCCCGGCACCCCGGTGCTCTCGGTGCCCGGCAACAGCTTCCCCACCGCCGCCGAACTCTTCTCCCTGGAGGGGAAGTTGAACGCGGCGACCCCGCGCAAGGCGGAGACCGCGCTCGGCATCTTCGAGCGCTACGCCGACACCGCCGAGCTCAACCGGCGGGTCTCCGCGCCGAGCAGCGACCGCCTCACGCCGATGATGTTCGAGCACAAGCTCCTGGAGCAGGCCCGCACCGACCGGCGGCGCGTCGTGCTGCCCGAGGGCACCGAGCCGCGCGTCCTGCACGCCGCCGAGGTGCTGCTGCGCCGCGGGGTCTGCGACCTCACCCTGCTCGGCCCGGTCGACCAGATCCGCAAGAAGGCCGCCGACCTCGGCATCGACCTGGGCGACGCCCAGCTGATCGACCCGGCCACCAGCGAGCTGCGCGACGCCTTCGCCGAGCGGTACGCGGCGCTGCGCGCCCACAAGGGCGTCACGGTGGAGCTGGCGTACGACGTGGTCTCCGACGTGAACTACTTCGGCACTCTGATGGTGCAGGAGGGCCTCGCCGACGGCATGGTGTCGGGCTCGGTGCACTCCACGGCCGCGACCATCCGCCCCGGCTTCGAGATCATCAAGACCAAGCCGGACGCCGACATCGTCTCGTCCGTGTTCTTCATGTGCCTGGCCGACAAGGTCCTGGTCTACGGCGACTGCGCGGTGAACCCCGACCCGAACGCCGAGCAGCTCGCCGACATCGCCATCCAGTCGGCCGCCACCGCCGAGCAGTTCGGCGTGGAGGCGCGGATCGCGATGCTGTCGTACTCGACCGGTACGTCCGGCTCGGGCGCCGACGTCGACAAGGTGCGCGAGGCGACCGAGCTGGTGCGGCAGCGCAGGCCCGACCTGAAGATCGAGGGGCCCATCCAGTACGACGCGGCCGTCGAGCCGTCGGTCGCACAGACCAAGCTGCCGGGCTCCGAAGTCGCCGGCCAGGCCAGCGTGTTGATCTTCCCGGACCTGAACACCGGCAACAACACCTACAAGGCCGTGCAACGTTCGGCGGGCGCGATCGCCGTCGGGCCGGTGCTGCAGGGTCTGCGCAAGCCGGTCAACGACCTGTCCCGGGGCGCTCTCGTCCAGGACATCGTCAACACCGTCGCCATCACGGCCATCCAGGCCCAGTCCCCCGACCTGTCCCCCGCTTCCGCCCCGACCGAGAAAGCCACCGCCCAGTGAGCTCCCACCCGTCTCCCACCACCGCCCTGCCCGACGAGCTGCGCTCGACCCCCTCTTCTCGCGTCCTCGTCCTCAACTCCGGTTCGTCGTCGGTGAAGTACCAGCTGCTCGACATGCGGGACAGCAGCCGGCTGGCCATGGGACTCGTCGAGCGCATCGGCGAGGAGACCTCCCGGCTGAAGCACACGCCGGTCGCCTCCGGCGTGTCCCGTGAGCGGACCGGCCCGATCGCCGACCACGACGCCGCGCTGAAGGCCGTAGCGGAAGAACTGTCGAAGGACGGGCTCGGGCTGGACTCGCCGGAGCTGGCCGCGATAGGGCACCGGGTGGTGCACGGCGGGCAGTCGTTCACCGAGCCGACGGTCATCGACGGCGCGGTGCTCGCCGAGATCGAGCGGCTGATCCCGGTGGCCCCGCTGCACAACCCGGCGAACCTGACCGGCATCCGCACCGCGCAGGCGCTGCGGCCCGACCTCCCCCAGGTCGCCGTCTTCGACACCGCGTTCCATACGACGATGCCGGAGTCGGCCGCCCGCTACGCGATCGACGTGCAGACCGCCGACGAGCACCGGATCCGGCGCTACGGCTTCCACGGGACCTCGCACGCGTACGTCTCCCGGGCGACGGCGAAGCTGCTGGGCAAGTCGCCGGAAGAGGTGAACGTGATCGTGCTGCACCTGGGCAACGGGGCGTCCGCCTCGGCGGTCAGGGGCGGCCGGTGCGTCGACACCTCCATGGGGCTGACGCCTTTGGAGGGGCTCGTGATGGGTACGCGCTCCGGAGACGTGGACCCGGCCGTCATCTTCCATTTGATGCGTGTTGGCAAAATGTCCACGGACGAGATCGACACTCTTCTCAACAAGAAGAGCGGATTGATCGGTCTGTGCGGGGACAACGACATGCGGGAGATCCGCCGCAGGATCGACGAGGGTGACGAACAGGCACAACTGGCCTTCGACATCTACATTCACCGCTTGAAGAAGTACATCGGCGCCTATTACGCGGTGCTCGGCCGGGTGGACGCGATCGCGTTCACGGCCGGGGTCGGCGAGAACGCGGCGCCGGTGCGGGAGGCCGCCGTGGCGGGCCTGGAGGAGCTGGGCCCGGTGGTGGACGGCGAGCTGAACGCGATACGCAGTGACGAGCCGCGGCTGATCTCGCCCGCCCACGCGCGCGTGGCGGTCGCCGTGGTTCCGACGGACGAAGAACTGGAAATCGCCACCCAGACTTACGCACTGGTGGAAAAGAACAACTGAGCACCCACCCGCCCATTTGTATCTTCCACCAGACGGAATATTCCGTAGCGAAACAAACCGATAGGATCGCCCCATGCGCCGTTCGAAAATCGTTTGTACTCTCGGCCCCGCGGTCGACTCCCACGAGCAGCTGGTGTCGCTGATCGAGGCCGGCATGAACGTGGCCCGCTTCAACTTCAGCCACGGCTCCCACGCCGAGCACCAGGGTCGATACGACCGTGTCCGCGCCGCCTCCAAGGAGACCGGCCGCGCCATCGGCGTCCTCGCCGACCTGCAGGGCCCGAAGATCCGCCTCGAGACCTTCGCCGAGGGTCCGGTCGAGCTGGAGCGTGGTGACGAGTTCGTCATCACCACCGAGGACGTGCCCGGTGACAAGCAGATCTGCGGCACGACCTACAAGGGCCTGCCCGGTGACGTGACCAAGGGCGACCAGATCCTGATCAACGACGGCAACGTCGAGCTCAAGGTCACCGAGGTCGCGGGCCACCGGGTCAAGACCATCGTCATCGAGGGCGGTGTCGTCTCCGACCACAAGGGCATCAACCTGCCGGGCGCGGCCGTGAACGTCCCGGCGCTGTCCGAGAAGGACGTCGAGGACCTGCGCTTCGCGCTGCGCATGGGCTGCGACATGGTCGCGCTGTCCTTCGTGCGGGACGCGAAGGACGTCGCGGACGTCCACAAGGTGATGGACGAGGAGGGCCGCCGGGTCCCCGTCATCGCCAAGGTGGAGAAGCCGCAGGCGGTGGAGAACATGGACGCCGTCGTCGCGGCGTTCGACGCCGTGATGGTGGCCCGTGGTGACCTGGCCGTCGAGTACCCGCTCGAGAAGGTCCCCATGGTGCAGAAGCGTCTGATCGAGCTGTGCCGGCGCAACGCCAAGCCGGTGATCGTGGCGACCCAGATGATGGAGTCGATGATCACCAACTCCCGCCCGACCCGCGCCGAGGCCTCCGACGTGGCCAACGCGATCCTGGACGGCGCGGACGCGGTCATGCTGTCGGCGGAGTCCTCGGTGGGCGCCTACCCGATCGAGACCGTCAAGACGATGTCGAAGATCGTCACCGCGGCCGAGCAGGAACTCATGTCGAAGGGCCTGCAGCCGCTGGTCCCCGGCAAGAAGCCGCGCACGCAAGGCGGTTCGGTCGCCCGTGCCGCCTGCGAGATCGCCGACTTCCTCGGCGGCCGGGGCCTGGTGGCCTTCACCCAGTCCGGCGACACCGCCCGCCGTCTGTCGCGCTACCGCGCGGTCCAGCCGATCATCGCCTTCACCACCGACGAGTCCACCCGCAACCAGCTCACCCTCAGCTGGGGCGTCGAGTCGCACGTCGTGCCGTTCGTCAACAGCACCGACGCGATGGTCGACCTGGTGGACCAGGAGATCACCAAGACCAAGCGCTTCAACCCGGGCGACATCGTCATCATCACCGCCGGCTCGCCCCCCGGCGTCGCCGGCACCACCAACATGCTGCGCGTCCACCACCTCGGCGGCACGAGCGACTGACGGGGCCCGAGGGCCTTCGGACCCCGGGCCCCTTGAAGGGCCTTGTACGGCGCTGAGGGCGCCCCCTGTGGCAGGGGGCGCCCTCAGGCGTTCTCGGCGGGGTCGGTCACGGCAGGTCGTCGGCCAGCCGCTCCCACTCCTGGAACTCATCCCAGCGGGGGTGATCCGCGAGGAGCGGGGCCAACGGTCGTACCGGAGCGAGCAGGCGCCGGATCATCCGGAGCGCCATGATCTGCTCGCGATCCAACTCCCGCCAGTGCGGGGCGGACCGGGCGGCCTCCTGCGCGGGCATGGGCATGGCGGCCAGCGCCCGTTCCAGCACGGCCTCCGGATCGAGCAGGGCGACGCCCGCACGCGGCCCCACCTGCCCCAGCAGCCAGGACCGCAGGCGCAGATCCCGCAACAGCCATTCATTGCGCTGCGGTCCGGTCGCCCGCTCGGCGCCCGCCAGCAGAGCCGTCCACGCCTGCCCGACCGCGTGCCATCGCTCGTCGCTGAGCCCGGTCGCATCGTCCTGGAGGCGGGCGGCGAACTGCTGGGCCGCGGCGATCCACTGGTTCACCTCCCCGTCGGCCAGGCTCGCGTCCGGCGCCGACCAGCGCCGCACATGGGCGTCGAGATCCAGGCGGTCGAGGCCGTCGAAGGGCCCGGTCACCCGAACATCACCCCGGCCGCCTCGAACATCTCCTTGCCGAGCTGTTCCGCTCCGCCGCCGGCAGCCCAGAAGGCGTCGCCCTCCTTGAAGAAGTGGCCGCTGTGGGCGTCGAGTCGCAGCCCGAAGTACTGCCCTGCTCCGCCCGCGATCTCGGCCTCACCGGCGGCCCGCACCGCGGCACCGCCGCTCAGCACCGGGTGGGAGAGTTCCTGTCCCTGCACCATCTTCGGCATGATCACCAGTTGTCCGTCCTGCAGCACGGCCCACTTGATCGGTTCGCCGTCCATGTCGATGTACCTGTCCCAGTCCGCGGAACCCGGCTTGGCCGGACGAACACCCATCCGCTCGGCGAGGGCGAGTTCCCGTTCCAGGGTGGCCGCCATGTTGTTCGGCCAGATCCGACAGGCATTGTGCACCAGCACCTTCGACGCGCCGACGAAGTAGGTGTGGTCGCCCTCGACCTCGAAGTTGAACACCTGGACCGGGCCGCGGTTCCTCGTCACCGACTCGACCCGCGCGTCCTTGCCGTCCAGGGTGGTCAGCCGGTCGCCGGGAAGCAGCGCCTCGGCACCCGTCCAGCCCTTGCCCCGCACCCAGAAGGGATGCTCGGTGGTGGCCCGGAGGGTTTCCGTGCCGATGTCGACGGAGACCAGGGCGTCGGCGGTGCGCTGCATCACCCCGGCGACCGTGCGCAGCCGACGCTCGCCCGTCTCCGGGTCCTGCGCCCAGACGCGGTCGCCGGCCTGGATCTCCTCGATCGGCCTGGTGCCGTGTTCGGTGGCGACCTTGGTACCGGCCGGGAAGCACATGGAGTTCAGGGCCTGCCGGCCGACGCTCTCCAGTCTGGCCGCCGCGGACGCCGACAGTCCCGAGCCGCGCAGACCCCAGATGGCACGGCCGATCCCGGACCCCCCGCGCACCGCGGTCCGGACCGCGAATGCCGCCTCCGCCGCCTTGATCAGCAGGCTCGGCAGGACGATGCTGCCCGCCAGCCACAGGCAGCTGCTCAGCTTGCGCTTCCAGCAGCCGACGATGTCGGCGACGGCGCCGGTGGCGATGGCCTTCAGGACGGACGCCGTGAGAGCCAGGCCGTCGACGTGGACGTTCTCCTCCTTGAAGGTGACGTCCAGGGGGGAGCTGGTGAGGTAGTCGCGCTGCAGGGCGGAACCGCAGCGGGACCGGTCCACACCAGGCAGCGGGCAGGACTCGATGTAGAAGTCCATCTCGCCGTAGATGTGGAACTCGAGGTCGATCTCGCAGCCGATCTCGCTCCCGGAGTGGGTGCCCACACAGTCGCTCAGCGGGTTGATGTCCACCTTCGAGTCGCCGCTGGGCTTCATCACGACACCCTCGACGCCGGTGCCGCCGCCGTCGGCGGTGCGCTCCTGCTCCTTGCGGTCCTCGAAGTCGACCTGCTGGGTACGGATGGCGGCCTGGGCGGCCTCCACGGCGAGGTTGCGGGCGTTGGCCGCCGCGGCCTCGGCCACGGTCGCGTCCTGCTCCGCCTTGTCGGCGACGGATCGCGCGGTGGAGGCGTCGGCCTCGGCCGCGTCGGCCGCGCTGCGGGCACTGGCCGCGTCCCGCTCGGCGTCGTCGGCGGAGGCGTCGGCCTCGGTGGCGTAGCCGTCGGCCGTGGTGGCCGCCGTCTGTGCGGCAGCGGCGTCCTCGACGGCCCGTCGGTCGTACTCGACGGTGTTGGCCTCGGACTTCTTCGCCGCCTTCGCGGACGCGGCCGCCGCGTCGGACGAGGCCTGCGCCGCCGCCGCGGACGCGGTGGCCTGCGCGGCCCACTCGGCCGCGTTCGCCGCGGCCTCGGCCGCGGCCTTGGCGTCGGCATCCGCCTTGGCCGCCAGCGCCTTGGCCTCGGCCGCCGCCTTCTTGGCCTGCGCCGCCTTGGCGTTGGCGACGGCGACCTGCTGCTGGGCGGCGGTCTTCGCCGCCTGCCCGGTCAGGACCGCGAGGCCCGCCGAGGAGTCGGTCTCCGCGTACGGGGAGCCCAGCTCGATGGCGTCGTTGGCCGGTTTGACGACCTGTGCCGCCGAGTCCCGGGCGGCCGCGGCGGCCTGCGCGGTGGAGTACGCGTGGCCGGCGGTGCGGATCGCGTCGGCACCCGCCAGAGTGGCCTCGGAGCGGGCGACCACGGCGTCGCCGCGTGCCTTGTCGGCGGCCTTGCGCGCGGTCTCGGCCTCGGCCTTGGCTGCGATGGCGTTCCACTTGGCGGCCTGGGACGCGGCGATCGCGTCGGCGGCGGCCGCGTGCGCCTTCTTCACCGCGGCCCCGGTGATCGCGACATCGCGCTTGGCGCCGTCCGCGGCGGCCTGGGCGCGCTGGGCGGCCCCCCGGGCCTTGGTGGCCGCCTCGCGGGCGTTGGTGGCCGCCTCGGTGGCCTCGTTCGCCGCCTGACGGGCGGCCGTGGCCGCGGCCGTCGCGTCGTCGGCCGCCGAGCGGGCCTTGGTGGCGGCCTGCCGTGCCTCGATGGCGGCGGCGGTGCCGTCCACGGCGGCGAGCAGTGCCTCCGCGGCCTCCGCCTTGGCGACCAGGGTGTCCCTGCGGTCCTCGGCGGCGAGGGCGCCGTTGCGGGCGTTCCTCGCCCGGCTCTCGGCGGCCAGCGCGGCGTCCTTCTTCTGGGCCGCCGTGGTCCCCGCGGCCTGCGCGTCGGACAGCTTGCCGGCCGCGACCTGCCGCTGGGACTGGGCGCGGCCCTCGGCATCGTGCGCCTTCTGCCGCTCGGCCGCGGCGACGTCCGCCTGCGACTTGGCGTAGTCCCGCTCGGCCTCGGCCTTCTGCCGCTTGGCCTTGGCGTCGGCCGCCGCGTTCTTCGCGGTCTGCTCGGCCGCCTTCGCCTTGGTCTCCGCGGCCTTGGCCTCGGCGGCGTGCTTGGCCGCCTCCTGGGCCTGGGCGGCGGCGCCCTCGGCGGCGGCCTTGGCCTGGGCCTCGGCCTCCTGGGCGGCGATGCGCCGGAACTCGGCCTTCGCAGCATGCGCCTGGGTGTTGGCAAGGGCGTTGAGCGTCTTGCTGTCGGCGGCGGAGGCGCGGGTCGCGTTGTACGCGGTCTCGGTCGCCTTCGCCGCCGCCTGAGTGGCGGCCGCGGACGCCTTGGCGACCTGGGCGGCCTGCTGGCCGTACATCAGACCACGGCCGCGCGGCAGACCGGCGTTGTCGGCGAGGGCGTACGCCTCGGTCTGGGCCTTGCCGACCTTCGCCGCCTGCGACTTGGCGGACAGGGCGGAGCGGGAGGCCACGAAGAGCCGGCCCGATGCGCGGCCCTGGGCGTTGGCGATCCACTTCTTGACGTTGGCGAAGTCGGTCGTCTCCGGGTACGAGAGGCCGGCCTTCTCCGGGTCCTGCTTGAGCCAGTACGCCTGCCAGTCGGTGAGGCGACTCGCGATCAGCGACTGGGCGAGCGCCTCGCCGAGGGCCTGCGAGGCCACCGTCAAATCGGAGTTGGCCTGCACCTCGGCGCGCAGGATGGTGTCCCGCTGGGTCTTCTGCCCGTCGACCTCCGCCTGCCACTCGGTGTGGGCTGTGGCGATTTCGGCGCCGAGCACCTTGTGCGGATCCGCCGGGTTGGTGTACGCGCAGGACGCGAAGCGGGCCTTGAGGTTCTCCACGTCGACCCGGAACTCCATCGAGTCCGGGTCGGGCGCGGCGGTCGGGAATCCGCCGTACTGGAGGAAGAGCCGGGCGTCGTCGGCGTACATGTCGTGCATGAACTGCAGTGACTCCCACGCCTGGCGGTCCTCGTAGTCCTCATGCGCGTCGGAGTCGTAGCGGGCGTTGTAGATCGCCGTGGCCGCGTCGACGGACACCTTGCTCGCCGTGGGGTGCGGGTCGGCGTAGAAGTCGCCCTCGTTCTTCCAGAACTGTCCGGTGACCCAGTTGCTCAGCTGAATCGTGTCGAAGGGGTTCTGGTCGTCCTTCACCCATTCGAAGCCGGTGACCGTGTAGCCCGGCGGGTTGGTTCCCCTGACGTCGAGGGATTCCTGCCACACGTACCTGCGGCCGTTCAGTTCGTCCAGCTTGGCGTCCGCGTCCTGCTTGTCCTTCGTGAAGGCCGTGGAGAGCGGAGTGGTCTCCCAGTACTCAGAGTTGGCGGCCGTGCGCAGTTGCTCCTCCGTGCCGATGAGCCCCGCGCGTGCCACCTCCTTCATCGCCGGGCCGCCCCGGCGCAGGACAGCGCCGAGCAGGCACTGGTCCTCGCGGACCTGGGCGGCCTTGTCGAGGTCGAAGGGCGTGCCCGGGTCGTCGGCACTCGCGGCGGTCTGCTGGTTCTGCGAGTTCTGGGTGAGACCGGGGAGTTGGCCCCCGGTGATCGCGACGGCGGTGGCGGTGGCCAGCGCAGTGGCGGTCAGGAGCCGGGACCATCTGCCCGGGGTCCTGGATATGGTCCGGCGGCTGCGCGAGGCCGGACGTGCGTGTGTACGCATGCGGAAGTGTCAGCCGATCTGCTGAGGAAGAAAGAGAGAAGGGAGGAGAGGCGCGAGGCGGGGGCGGGCTCAGAAGAGCAGGTTGTACTGGCCCCAGCCGCTGGCCCCGAGCTGCGTACGGGCCGCGAACGGCGCCGACGACTTGCCCGTGCCCTTGAACAGCCAGAGCGCGCCCGCGGCATCGGTGCCCAGCAGGTCGGTCTTGCCGTCTCCGTCGTTGTCGCCCGTCGAGAAGAGGGCGGTGTAGTCCTTCCACGCGGTCCCGGTGGCCGCGACGGCGACCCGGGTGCCGAACACGGCGTCCGCCGTGGCGTTGCCGGTGCCCGGGTAGATGTACAGCGCGCCGGCGGTCGTACGGGCGACCAGGTCGGCCTTGCCGTCACCGGTGTAGTCGCCACGGCCGGTGAGTTCGTCCATGCCGTTCCAACCGGACTTACCCGCCTGGACCTTGGCCGCGAGACCGCCGTCGGCCTTGCCCTGGTACAGCCACAGCGAGCCGTCCGCGGTGTGACGGGCCAGCAGGTCGGGGTGGGCGCTGCCGCCCAGGTTGCCCGCGGAGACCAGCAGGTTGAACTGATCCCAACCGGTCCCGATGACCTTGGTGTCGCCGCCGCGCTCGGCGGCGTAGTACAGCGTTCCGCCCATGCGGATGTACAGGTCGGTGCCGGTCAGATTGCGCGAGATGTTGGTCTGCACGAGCGCGGTGGCGCCGGAGTAGCCACCGCCCAGGTCGAACCTGGCGGTGAAGCCGCCGGTTCCCTTGGGCTCGTAGTCGAAGAGGCGGCCGTCCTTGTTCCGGGCGATGAGCGGGAACAGTCCGGTGCCGTCGGTGGCGACCGGCTGGGTCAACGGCGCGGACCGCTCGGTCGTGGAGGCTTCGGTCTCGGACGCTCTGTCCGTGGAAATTCCGGTCATGGGCGGCGCGGCGGTCGTCGCCGTCACCGCCAGTGCGGCGGTGACGGCTAGTCCGGCCGTGACCGCCGCCGCCCGGACCACCGAGCGGCTGACGAAAGTGAACATGGGAAGGGAGGCCCCCCTCGCTGGCGTGGTCGGCGGGGACCGCGCACAGCCGTCCCAGCCGAACCGCACTGGGTGGGCTTCCCCGGCGCCACCCCCCGCGCCGAGGCTGGTCATGGCCACGGCAACGTCCACCTTATGTGACTCCTGTGACTGGTGTGAAGATTTGTTGAAGCAAAACTTGAAGGGACATCTGATGCGAAAAGGGTTGTGGCCCGGTTCCTCCCGCGATCGCGGAAGGGAACCGGGCCACAACCTGTGTGCGGCTCCCGGAGGGGTTGGGGGGCCTCAGTCGGTGGTGTACTGCTGCATCCCGGGGACGTGCAGCGTTCCGCCGAACTGGGCGGCCTGGGTGATCTTCACGTTGGTGAAGTAGATCAGCGGGATGTTCAGCGGCGGCGGGTGCTCCGGGTCGAACGTGATCGGGATCAGCCCGAGCAGGTTGCCGGAGATGCTCTCGGTGTACATCACCGTGTCGCCGTCGGTGATCGTGGACGTGGAGCCCTTGGCCGCCTGCACGTGGTAGGTCTTCCCGTGCTCCTTGACCAGCTGGTGCAGGTCGCCGATGTCGGTGCCGCCGGAGATGACGTACTTCAGGACCTTCTTGGTCTTCCCACTGGCCGTCTTCACCTCGACGACGCCCTGGTAGTCCGCGCCCTTCAGCGTCAGCGAACTGGCCTCCAGATACCAGGGGTTGTCCGCTACCGCGATCTTGTTGTCGACGTCGCCCTCGGCCTCGGTGGCGACCGGGCAGTCCTCGGGGTCCGTGGTGGAGCTCGCGGAGGGGCTGGGGGTGGCCGTGGCGTCCGCGGCGGCCTCGGCCGCGTCCTCCACCGCCTTCGTGGTGTCCTCGGCCGCCTTCGACGCCGTGTCGGTGGTGTCCTTCACGGTGTCGTCGGCCGCGCCGGTGACCTTCTCGGTCGTCTCCTTGACGGCGTCGGAGGTGTCCTTGGCGGCGCTGTCGGTGCCTGCCGTGGTATCCGTGCTCTCCGAGGCGGAGGGGGACGCGGTTGGCGTCGGGCTCGCGCTCTCCGCCGCCTTGTCACCGCCGGTGAAGATGCCGGTGATCGCGTCGCCTATGTCCTCCAGCAGGTTGCCCCCGCTGTCGGACGGCGAGGGGCTCGCCGTGGCGGTGTCGCCGGAGGCGGAGTTGCTCTCCTTGCTCGGCGAGGCCGAGGCGGACGGGGTGGGGTCGGCCTTGTCGTCGGAACCTGAATCCGACGAAGAGGAGTCGCCCGAGCCAGAGGACGCGGAGGCCGAGGGCGACGGCTCCGCCGACTCGCCCTTGTCCTCGTCCGTCGACGCCTCGTCGCTCGACGAGGCGGACGGCGACGGCGTGGGCGACGCGGACGCGCCGTCCTCGTCGAGGGCCGCGAGGCAGTCCTTGTACTCGTCGGCCGTCAGGCTTTTCGAGGTCGGCTGCTCGTCGGCGAGTGCGAGCGTCGGCGTGAACCCGATGCCCATGAGGACCGCCGTCGGCATCGCCGCCATGGCTATCGCCTTGCCGGCGGGCATGTGGAACCTGGTGAACAACGGCTT
The DNA here is from genome assembly GCF_042870385.1 of Streptomyces sp. NPDC006602. Taxonomy (NCBI): domain Bacteria; kingdom Bacillati; phylum Actinomycetota; class Actinomycetes; order Kitasatosporales; family Streptomycetaceae; genus Streptomyces; species Streptomyces sp. NPDC006602. Next base: position 41,161 of record NZ_JBIAHG010000003.1, read on the forward strand.
CTTGGGCGCGGCGTGACGCGGTCCCGTTCTGACCCCGGTCGACAACTCGGGGCCCTCGCCGTGGCTTGCGTCAGCCGACACGGTACCCCCCGTTCGGATCGTCGGCCCAGGCAGCTTCGGGCTTCCTGTCCGCCGGTCCGCCGGTCGCGGGGTCCTGCGCCTGGTACGGCGCTCCCGGCTCACCCACGGCACTCTCGGGAGCGGTCTCCACGGCACCCTCGTCCGAGGGGCTCTGTTCCGCCTCGCGCGGTCCGGCGCCCGCCGCCTCCGGCTTGCCCGGCGCCCACGAGACGGCGAGTGCGCCACCGAGCAAAGCGAGAAGGAAGCCGACGATGAAGCCGCCTATGTTGGAGACGACCAGGGACACCAGGGCGAGGACGATCGACGCCACACCGGCGAAGACACGCGTGGCCTGCTGGAACCACATGGTCAGACCGAGTGTCACCAGCAGTACGCCGATGATGAGGGAGCCGGCGCCTCCGGTGGTCGCCATGGCGAGCGACATGGCACCCAACTTGAGGGTGGCGTAGGGGAAGTAGGCGATCGGCACCCCGCCGAGCAGGGTGAAGAGGCCTGCCCAGAACGGCCGGCTGCCCCGCCAGTCACGGAATCGCAGACGCAACCGGGTGAACGTCCCGGCGCTCTGGACCGGAGTCTCGGCACTCATGGAAAACAGCTCCCTGGGTCCGGTTGAAGTACGTACCGGCTCGGCCGTAGGCGTGGAGAAGCCGGAAGTCTGGGTATGTGCAAGTGCTCGGCGCAGGGCGTCGAGCCGGGCGAGCGGGGCGGAGAAGCGGCGAACTCCCCCGCCCCCATGGGCAGCTCAGCTGTCCAAGGACACCCCTACGGCTTGAGCCGTCAGAAGCACTCCATCTTGGGGTCGGTGCCGAGACGCATCTTCAGGCCGCTGAGCTTGAAGGTGCCCGCCGTGGTGGCCCACGCCGTCTGCTCGACGTCCGTCAGGTCGGCCGACTTCGCCTGCTGGGCGAAACCGCCCGGCAGGACGCTCGAGTCCTTGACCTCCGGACCCTTGCCGCCCTTGCTCTGGCTCGTGTCCTGGACCGCAACACCGATGTCGATGTCCTTGAACGTCGCGTCGGCGTCGAGCTGAGCGACGTCGATGTAGAGGTTCTCGGCCTCGACCTTGTGGTTCGCGTCCGGCCCGGCGTTGAGACGGAGGTAGATCGTCTTCCCTATGAGGGGAATCTCCGTCTTGACGGACTGGCACATGTCCGTGATCTGAGCGGTCCTGAACGACGAGATCGCGACGGGACGAACCGTCTTGTTCTTGCCGTCGGTCGACGTGTAACCAGTGTCGATGCCGCCGTACTGGGCAAAGCCCTGGCCCTCGAGATGTCCGGCCCGGACCTTGAACTCCTGGCCCGACACACTGAACGACGCGGCCAGCGCACCCTGCGCAAGCCCGACACCCACAGCCGCGGCCGCGGCGACGCTGGGCACCATGACCACAGCGAACCGCTTCCATCTGGTCCCGCCACGCACCTGGGACTCCATATTTCCTCCTTCTCGGACGTACATCTCCTGGCCCTGACTGCCCCTGTCGAAGCGACGGCTCAGCCGGGCAGGGATGGGAGAAGTGCTACGTCCTCGGGAAGGGGAGCGCCCGCGCTCGGAGGCGCGAACCGCACCCGAATCACCGGCGATCACCCCCGAGCGACAACCACTGGTCGCGCCTGACACGCATCACGCACAACCTTGCTGGACAGGCTTCGCCGATACGGCGAAGACCCCCCTGCCCAAGAGCCGACTCCACTGCCGTCGGCCCTACTCGGTGGGGACCCTGGGTTCCCGTCGACCCAACCGGCTGTCGGGGTACGGGAATGGACCGAGCGTGGCCGATCGTGGTGCATTCTCGCCGCCGACACAAGGGGGTTCGTTACTCGCTAGTAACGGCCGGATAACCGAACAACGACCCACTGGTCTCGGTCGACAACACTCGGTGTCAGATGGCGACTGGACAAAGCTATTGATCGTTGGACAGATTCCGACAGATCAACGCCCGCGACTTACTCCAAGTAACAGCGGCCGCGATTACCAAGATTTGGTAAAGCGCGGCCGCACTGGCCCCGTCCAGGCCAATCTTTCACTCGGGCATCACATGCCGTGACGTTTAGGGACTGGTCAGAACCGGGCTCCCACCCCGGTCAGAACAGGGCGCGCGCCAGCGCCCTGCGGGCCGCCGCGACACGCGGATCGTCGCCGCCGACCACGTCGAACAGCTCCAGCAGCCGCACACGTGCGGCATCCCGGTCGTCGCCCGCGGTGCGCTGCACGGTCTGGATGAGCCGCCCGAACGCGTCGTCGACATGCCCGCCCACCAGATCCAGGTCGGCGGCGGCGATCTGCGCCTCGATGTCGGCCGGCTTGTCGGCGGCGTCCTTGCGCACCTGCTGCGGGTCAAGGCCCTGCACGCGGTGGAGCAACTCGGCCTGGGCGAGGCCCAGTTTGGCCTCGCTGTTGCCCGGGTCGTCGCTCAGTACGTTCTTGTACGCCTGCACCGCACCGCCGAAGTCCCCGGCGTCCAGGGCGCGTACGGCGGCCTCGAGAAGCGCGTCGTACGGCCCCGCGGGCATCTCGGGAGCGGCCTCGGCGATCGCGCCCGGCTCGGCGTCGGGGTCGACGGTCAGACCGGTGAGCCCGAAGCGCTGCTCGGCGACCTGCACCAGTTGTTCGAGGGTCTCCCGGATCTGCGCCTCGGGGGCGGCACCCTGGAAGAGCGGCAGGGCCTGCCCGGCGACCACCGCGAAGACCGCCGGGATCCCCTGGATCCCGAACTGTTGCATCAACATCTGGTTGGCGTCGACGTCGATCTTGGCGAGGACGAAGCGTCCGTTGTACTCGACGGCCAGCCGCTCCAGGACGGGGCTCAGCTGCTTGCAGGGCTGGCACCACTCGGCCCAGAAGTCGATGACGACGGGCACTTCGGCGGACCGCTGCAGGACATCCTGCTCGAACCCGGCCTCATCGACGTCGATGACGAGATCGGCCGGCGAGACACCACCCGCGCCGCCGCCCTGCCGGGCGGCCTCGGCCCGCGCCTGCTCCGCCTTCGCCTTGGCCTCTTGGGCCGCCTTCACCGCGGCGAGGTCGACGACTCCGCTCATGGACATGTTCCGTGGCTGCATGCGTACATCCTCCCCCGTTCCCGCGCCCATGTGAAAAGCGATGTGAAAGCCGGTCGTCCCGGTCGTGCTCTCAGGCGTTCGGCGCCGGGTCCCCACCCCACGCCGTGCGTGTGTGCGTCACTCGCGTACGTCCATCACGAGCTTTCGCTACGGGTCGTAGCGTAATGGCACCGGGTGCCTCCGGAACACTGCAATCCGGTGATCTCTCTCACTGAGGATCAGGAACGGCCGGTTATCGTCGTGAGATGCAGAGTCGCACCCCCGCCAGTCGGACCGGGCGTCCGCGCAGCGCCGCCGCGGACGCCGCGATCCTGGCCGCGACGAGGGAGGCGCTGGTGGAGATCGGCTGGTCGAAACTCAGCCTGGGAGACGTCGCAACGAGGGCCGGGGTTGCAAAGACGACCCTCTATCGCCGCTGGGCCGGCAAGAACGAACTGGTCGTCGACGCGGTGGCGGAACTCTTCGACGAGCTGGAACTCCCCGACCGCGGCACCCTCGCCGCCGACATCGAGGGCGTCGTCCTCCAGTTCGCGGCGATCCTGGCCCGGCCGGAGGCCAGGAGCGGCCTGATGTCGGTCGTGGCGGAGTCGATGCGGGACGACGCCCTGCGCGAACGCATCCGGGCCTCGATCGTGGATCGCCAGAAGCTCCTCGTCCTGGAGGGCCGCGCACGCGCCCAGCAGCGCGGTGAGCTGCCGCCCGAGAGCGACCCCGAAGCGGCGGCTCGCACCGCCGACCTCATCTTCGACGTGATCGCGGGCGCGGTGGTGCACCGGGCCCTGGTAAGCGCCGAGCCCGTCGACACGGACTGGGCCCGAGCCTTCACCGGGCTCCTGCTGAACGGCCTGACCGCGTCGGCGACGGCCTGACGCCCGCTCCCACCCAGGGATCACCCACCGCCTAGCTCGCACCAGACAAGCTTCCCTCGCATGACAGGCGCGCCAAGGGAGTAATGCCCCCACCGGTCGGCCAGCTCTTCGACGATCCCCATCCCACGCCCCTCTTCACGGACCTTGTCCCACTCCAGCCCCGACTCGCGGCAGTGATCGAGCCAGTTGCCTGTGTGGTGCTGGTAGTTCTCGCGAGTACGTGGGGGATACAGCGTCGCCGCCGGCCACGGCTCCAGCAGTTCGTACGGATCCCAGCCCACAGTGCCCTCCTCCGCGGCCCGTCCTGGCGCGTGGGGTCGGCACCGGAGCTGGTGTCGTTTCAGAACCCGGCCGGCTCGGTGTATACCCCCCACTCGTCCCGCAGCACCCCGCAGATCTCACCGAGCGTCGCCTCGGCCCGTACGGCGTCGAGCATCGGCTCGATCATGTTGGCGCCGTCCCGGGCCGCCGCGACCATCGCGTCCAGGGCGGCCCGCACCCTCGCCTCGTCGCGGGCGGCCTTCCGTGCTCCCAGCGCCCGTACCTGCTCGCGCTCCACCTCGTGGCTGACGCGCAGGATCTCCAGGTCGCCGGTCACGGAACCAGTGTGGACGTTGACGCCCACCACCTTCTTGTCGCCCTTCTCCAGAGCCTGTTGGTAGCGGAAGGCGGACTCGGCGATCTCGCCGGTGAACCAGCCGTCCTCGATGCCGCGCAGGATGCCGGAGGTGATGGGACCGATGGGGTGCTGCCCGTCGGGGTGGGCCCTCAGGCCCCGCTCCCTGATCTGGTCGAAGATCTTCTCGGCATCCGCCTCGATGCGGTCCGTAAGCTGCTCGACATACCACGAACCGCCCAGCGGATCGGCCACGTTGGCGACGCCGGTCTCCTCCATCAGCACCTGCTGCGTGCGCAGCGCGATCTCGGCGGCCTGCTCACTCGGCAGGGCCAGCGTCTCGTCCAGCGCGTTGGTGTGGAGGGAGTTGGTGCCGCCAAGGACTGCCGCGAGCGCCTCAACCGCCGTACGCACCACGTTGTTGTACGGCTGCTGGGCGGTCAGCGAGACACCGGCCGTCTGGGTGTGGAAGCGCAGCCACTGGGCCTTGTCGGCCTGCGCGCCGTACACGTCCCGCATCCACCGAGCCCAAATACGGCGTGCCGCACGGAACTTGGCGATCTCCTCGAAGAAGTCGAGGTGCGCGTCGAAGAAGAAGGACAGGCCGGGGGCGAAGACATCGACGTCGAGCCCGCGCGACAGCCCCAGTTCCACGTACCCGAAGCCGTCCGCCAGCGTGTACGCCAGTTCCTGCGCGGCCGTCGAACCGGCCTCGCGGATGTGGTAGCCGGAGACGGACAGCGGCTTGTAGTCGGGGATGCCGGCCGCGCAGTACTCCATCAGGTCGCCGATGAGGCGCAGGTGCGGCTCGGGCTGGAAGAGCCACTCCTTCTGGGCGATGTACTCCTTGAAGATGTCCGTCTGGAGCGTGCCGTTGAGGACGACCGGGTCGATGCCCTGCCGTTCGGCGGCGACGAGGTACATGCAGAAGACGGGTACGGCGGGCCCGGAGATCGTCATGGAGGTGGTGACATCGCCCAGGGGGATGTCCTTGAAGAGGACCTCCATGTCGGCGGCCGAGTCGATGGCGACACCACAGTGCCCGACCTCGCCGAGCGAGCGCGGGTCGTCGGAGTCGCGCCCCATCAGGGTCGGCATGTCGAAGGCCACGGACAGTCCCCCGCCGCCGTTGGCGAGGATCATCTTGTAGCGCTCGTTGGTCTGCTCGGCGTTCCCGAACCCGGCGAACTGCCGGATGGTCCAGGTACGGCCGCGGTAGCCCGTCGCGTACAGGCCGCGGGTGAAGGGGTACTCCCCCGGCCAGCCGATCCGCTCGAAGCCCTCGTAGCTGTCCCCTGACCTTGGCCCGTACACCGGCTCGACGGGATCCCCGGAGAGCGTGGTGAAGTCCGCCTCACGCGTACGTGAAGCGTCGTACCGGGCCTGCCAGCGTCGGCGGCCCTCTTCGATCGCGTCAGCGTCCATGCCTCAAATTTACTAGGACATCCTAGTAACTGTCGATGGCAGACCGCCGTACGCAACCCGTACGGCGGTGCGGCGGCGAGGTGCGGCGCGGCGGCGAGGTGCGGTTACGCCTTGGCGACCGCCGGAGAGTCCTCGGCGATCTTCCCCTCCAGCTCGCGGCTGACCTTCCGCTCCACGAAGAAGGCGGCCGTGGGGATCGTCCCGGCCAGCAGCACCCACAGCTGCTTGGCGACCGGCCACTTCGCCTTCGAGCCCAGGTCGAACGCGAAGACCAGGTAGACGACGTACAGCCAGCCGTGCGCGATGCCCACGACGCGGGTGAAGTCGTCCGCCCCGTCCATCTTGAGCAGGTACTTGGCGATCACGCCCAGGGTCAGCAGGACCAGCAGCACACCGGTGACGTAGGCCATGACGCGGTAGCGGGTCAGCACGGACTTTTTCATGCGTACGAGCGTAACCACCCGCTTCGGGAGATCTTGCCCGGGGTCAGCCGTCGTCGACCGGCGTCAGCCCTCGTCGACCTGGGTCAGCCCTCGTCGAAGTCGTGCGCCGCCACCCGCAGCGGCCGCAGCATCGCGAAGATCTCCGCGCACTCCTCGGCGTCGTACACGCCGAGCCCGAAATCCATCACCATCAGGTCGCGGGTGGCCGCCTCGACCACCTCGCGCCCCTTGTCGGTGATGGCGGCCAGCGTGCCGCGCCCGTCGTTCGGGTTGGGCTTCTTGTCGACCAGGCCCGACTTGACCAGCCGGTCCACGGTGTTCGTCACGGAGGTGGGGTGCACCATGAGCCGCTCACCGATCTTGGACATGGTCAGCTCGCCGGCCTTGGAGAAGGTGAGCAGGACCAGCGCCTCGTACCGCGCGAACGTCAGTCCGTACGGCTTGACCACCGCGTCGACCTCGGCGAGCAGGATCTGGTGGGCGCGCATGATCGAGGTGATCGCGGCCATGGACGGCACGTTTCCCCAGCGCCGCTTCCAGAGTTCGTCGGCGCGGGCGATGGGATCGAACGGAAGACTGAGGGGCTTCGGCACGGCAAAGACCTTACCGGCCGGTCACATCGTGGTCAGCCCCGTCTCGCCCCTCGGTCCGCCGGACTTCCAGGGCCAGCAGCACACAGCACACCGTTCCCAGCGCTCCCGCTCCCGTCACCGTGGCGGCCACCCCGGCGAACTCCGCCGCCACGCCTGCGAGCGCCATGCCCACTCCCTGGATCGTCATCAGCCCGGCGGTCATCAGGGTCATGGCCCGCCCGCGCAGTTCCTGAGGCACCTCCCGTACGAACCACTGGTCCAGGCCCAGCGTGTACGCCGATCCCGCCCCCGAGACCACCAGGAGCAGCAGCGAGACGGCGAGGCCGGGGCCCAGCGCGTAGCCGAGGTACGGCAGCAGCGTGCAGCAGACCAGCGGGAGGGCGATCCGTTCCCGGGTGGCGGGGCGCAGCCGGGAGCCCGCGTACAGCTCGCCGGCGATCGTGCCGACCGGCAACGCGCACATCAGCAGGCCGAGCCCGACGGAGCCGGCCCCCAGCGTGTCGGCGTACGGGGCGGCCAGCGCCTCCGGGGCGACGGAGAACATCGGCGGCAGCCAGAACATCAGGAGCAGCACCCGCACCCGCCGGTCGGCGAGCACCTGCCGGGCTCCCTTGAGGGAGTCCTTGACCAGCGCGCTCCCGTTCCCGGCCCGGGCCGGCCGGCGCCTGGTGCCGAAGCGGAGCAGCGCGGCCGAGGCGCAGAAGGTGCCCACGGTGATCAGCAAGGCGTGGCGCGGGGAGACGACGGTGAGCAGCAGGCCGCCGAGCCCGAATCCGACCAGCAGCGCGCTCTGCGAGACGATCCGCAGCAGGGACCGTCCGAGCACGAACAGGTCGCCGTCGCCCAGGATGTCGGCGAGCGTGGCCATCCGGGTCCCCTGGAACACCGGCGAGACGACGGCGACGCAGCAGCGGAGCAGCAGCAGTACGGCGATGGGGGCGCCCGGTGCCGCCATCGGCGCGACGCACGCGGCGCACGCCAGGTCGCACAGCACCAGCACGCGCCGGGCCGGGAACCGGTCGGCGATCCCCGCGAGCAGCGTCCCGCCGATCAGATACGGCAGGAACCCGAGCGCGAACGCCAGCGCGCTCATCAGGGGTGAGCCGGTGAGGTCGTAGACGAGGACGGTCAGCGCGACCTCGCTGACGATCACGCCGAGCAGGGAGAGCGCGTGGGCGGCGAAGACCGCGCGGAACTCGCGGACGGTGAAGAGGCGGGCGTAGCCGGTGGGTGCCGCCGCGTGAGTGCCGGGGGTGTCCGTCAGCTGTTCTGGCATGGACAGCAGCGTGCTCGCGCCGGACCGGGCACCCTAGAGTTTCGGCCGCAGCCGAATCTTCCGTCCGGATCAGGAGGTGGCCGTGCCGTCGCGACTGCGTTTCGGGGAGGACGACTTCCTCAGGTGCCGGTTCGCCGTGTCACCGCTGTGGGAGACCCAGGAGGTGGTGCGCACGCTGAAGCGGCCCGAGCGGCAGGGTTATCACGCGCACTGGCTGCGCCGGATTCGTACCGCGGCCGCGGGGCTCGACCTCACTCCTCTGTGGCTGCTGATGCCCCGGCGCGGTCACTCGCCCGACTGGCTGTGCCCGCCGCCGACGGGTCCCGTGACCGGTTTCGAGGAGGAGATCGCCGCGGTCCGCGCCAGCGATCCGGAGGCGGCCCGCGAGGACACCGCCCGGTCGCTGGCGGACTCCCCCGGCGCGCTCGAATCACCGCGCGGACGGGCCTGGATGGCGGACCCGGAGCGGATGATCCGGGAACTGTCCGACTCCATGGAGGAGGTGTGGCACACCCTCGTCGAGCCGGACTGGCCGCGGCTGCGCGCCCTGCTGGAGGCGGACGTGGCGTTCCACTCGCGACGGCTGGCGGAGGTGGGTCTGGGCGGGCTGCTGCCGGAGATCAACCGGCGTTGCGGCTGGAGTGCGGGGACGCTGACCGTCGAGTGGCGGGGCGAGCACGAGCGGAACCTGGAAGGACAGGGCCTGGTACTGATGCCGAGCGTCTTCAGCTGGCCGGACCTGGTCAGCAGCTTCGATCCGCCCTGGCAGCCGACCCTGGTCTACCCGGCGCGGGGCATCGGCGGCCTGTGGGCCGAGCCCGCCGACCGCACCTCCGACACGCTCGTACGACTCCTCGGGCGCGGCCGGTCCGCCGTCCTCACGGCGCTCGACGAGCCCGCCACCACGACCGCCCTCGCCCACCGGCTGGGCCTCGCACCGTCATCGGTGTCGGCGCATCTGACGGTCCTGCGCGGCGCGGGACTGCTGACCGCGCGGCGCTACGGCCATCAGGTGCTGTACGAGCGGACGCCGCTGGGGATCGCGTTGGCGGCGGGCGGTTGAGCCAGGTGGGTGTGTGAAACCCCGGCCCACGCGGACCGGGGCTCGGCGCTGTCGTGCGCGCTAGGCGGAGAGGTGACGCTCCACCGTCTCCACCTTGGAGGTGAGGCCGTCCGTCACTCCGGGGCGGATGTCGGCCTTGAGGACCAGGGACACGCGCGGTGCGCGGGCCTCCACGGCAGCCACGGCACGCTTGACGACGTCCATGACCTCGTCCCACTCGCCCTCTATCGACGTGAACATCGCGTCGGTGCGGTTGGGCAGGCCCGATTCCCGGACGACCCGGACGGCGTCGGCGACGTACTCCCCGACGTCCTCGCCGACGCCCAGCGGTGTCACGGAGAAGGCGACGATCATGCGTTCACGGTCCCGTCCTTCGCCTGGCGGGCGCGGGAGGCGATGACCGCGTCCTCGGCCTCGCGCCTGAGCTTGCGCTCGGCGAAGAAGCCGCCGGTGGGCAGCACGGAGAGGACGAAGTAGAGGGCGGCGGTCTTCAGGGGCCACTTGGTGCGGTTCCAGGCGTCCGCCCAGAAGATCACGTACAGGATGAAGAGGACGCCGTGGACCATCCCCATCACGGGGACCGCGTTGAAGTCCGTGGTCCGCTTCAGCACCGAGCAGAGGAGGAGAAGCAGGAAGGAGATCGCCTCGGGGGCCGAGACCAGGCGGAGGCGGCGGAGAGCGGTGGCGGTCTTGATGTCCACGGGTCACCTTCGGTGGGAGAGACGTCGGACGGCTTGTGAAGGGGAGCACAAACGCTTGCCCATTGTGGCAAACGGCTCCCCGGGGCGAGCGACTGCCCCCTAGGGGGGCGCTCAGGGTTGGGCTCCACCCTCAGGCCCTGTTGGCGGAGCCTCCCGACGGCTACCTTCGCTGCGTGGCGATGTTCCGACTTCAAGGCAGCAAGGTGCTCGCCGTCGACATGACCGGGGACGCCGTTAAGGCGAAGAACGGCTCGATGGTCGCGTACGACGGTCAGATGGACTTCAAGAAGCTCAGCGGCGGCGGTGAGGGCATCCGGGGGATGGTGACCCGGCGGATCACCGGCGAGCAGATGACACTGATGGAGGTGAAGGGGCACGGGACGTGCTGGTTCGCGGACCGGGCCTCGGAGATCAACCTCGTCGCTCTCCAGGGGGACAAGCTGTACGTGGAGTCGAGCAACCTGCTCGCGACCGACTCGGGGCTGCGTACCGGCACGTCCTTCACCGGGGTGCGCGGCGCCTCCCAGGGCAACGGGCTGTTCACGACGACGATCGAGGGGCACGGACAGGCCGCGATCATGTCGGACGGGCCGGCGGTCGTGCTGCGGGTCAGCGCGCAGTACCCGCTGACCGTCGACCCGGGGGCGTACATCGCCCACCAGGGCAATCTGCGGCAGTCCTTCCAGTCCGGGGTGACGTTCCGCACGTTCATGGGCGAGGGCGGCGGCGAGGCCTTCCAGATCCGCTTCGAGGGCGACGGCCTGGTCTACGTCCAGCCGAGCGAGCGCAACACGATCGCGGGGGATGTGTGACATGGCCTTCCGTGAGATCAACTCGAAGATGGTCGAGGCGACCGTCCTGCCCGGGCAGCGGCTGTTCAGTCAGCGCGGGGCGATGCTCGCCTACAAGGGCGAGGTGTCCTTCACCCCGAACATCCAGGGCGGCCAGGGCGGGGTCATGTCGATGATCGGCCGCCGGGCGGCGGGCGAGGCCGCCCCGCTGATGACCGTCGAGGGCAGCGGCACCGTGCTCTTCGGGCACGGCGGCCACCACGTCCAGGTCATCAACATGACCGGCGACACGCTCTACGTCGAGGCGGACCGGCTGCTCGCCTTCGAGGGCACGCTGGAGCAGGGCACGATGTTCATGGGCTCCCAGGGTGGCGTCATGGGCATGGTCCGCGGCCAGGTCACCGGCCAAGGGCTGTTCACCACCACCCTCCGCGGGCACGGCTCGGTCGCGGTGATGGCGCACGGCGGGGTCATCGAGGTCCCCATCACCCCGCAGCGCCCGGTCCACGTCGACCCGCAGGCGTACGTCGCCCACCACGGCGACGTGCGCAACAAGCTGTCCACCGCGCTGGGCTGGCGGGACATGGTGGGCCGCGGCTCCGGCGAGGCGTTCCAGCTGGAGCTCAGCGGCAACGGCGCGGTGTACGTCCAGGCCTCGGAGGAGAAACTGTGAGCATGTACGGGGCTCCGGGCGGCGGCCCGACTGTCCACGACCCCATGACCCTGCCGGTCGACGACAACGTCAACAACTACACCTTCTGCGTGGAGCTCAAGGGGAGCCAGTGGTTCCTGCAGAAGGGGAAGATGATCGCCTACTACGGCTCGATGGAGTTCAACGGCATCGGACACGGCCGGCTGGACGGTCTTGTCCGTTCGTCCTTCCATTCGCCTCTGCACGCGAGCGACTGGGTCGTGGCGCAGGGCTCGGGGAAGATGCTCCTCGCCGACCGGGCCTTCGACGTGAACTCGTACGACCTGGACAACGGCAACCTGACCATTCGCTCGGGCAACTTGCTCGCTTTTCAGCCAAGTCTCGCCCTCAAGCAGTCAATCGTGCCGGGTTTTCTGACACTCATCGGAACCGGAAAGTTCGTGGCGGCCTCCAACGGCCCGGTGGTGTTCATGGAACCCCCGATCCGGGTGGACCCGCAGGCGCTGGTCGGCTGGGCCGACTGCCCCTCTCCCTGCCATCACTACGACCACGGGTACATGACCGGCCTGATGGGCGGCCTGCGTGCGATGGCGGGCATCGGCGGGGCCTCCGGGGAGGAGCACCAGTTCGAGTTCGTCGGGGCCGGCACGGTCCTGCTCCAGTCGTCGGAGGCACTGACGGCCGAGCAGGCCACGGGGGCGATTCCGCATGAGGCCGGGGTACCCGGCGGTGGGGTTCCCGCAGGACCCGGACAGCAAGCCGGCGCACCGCGCCTTCCCGGACAGCTGGGGGACCTCCAGCGTCGCTTCGGGCTGTGAGCGGTAGTCTGCGGAGTGTGACGTCGAACGTGTGCGCGTCCGACGTCACATCACCCTCACTAGTTCGCCTTTCAACATTTTAGGTAGACTTCATTCATGGAGACCGAGACGGCCACGCGCTGGCTGACCGATGCGGAGCAGTGCGCCTGGCGCACCCACCTGGAGGTCAACAGGCTGTTGACGTACCAGCTCGAAAGGGACCTGCAGCCGTTCGGCCTGACAATGAACGACTACGAGATCCTGGTGAATCTGTCCGAGTCGGAGGGCGTACGGATGCGGATGAGCGACCTCGCGTCCGCCACCCTCCAGTCCAAGAGCCGCCTCTCCCACCAGATCACCCGCATGGAGAACGCGGACCTCGTACGGCGCGAGAACTGCGAGTCGGACCGCCGCGGTCTGTACGCGGTCCTCACCGAGCACGGCATGGAGACGATGAAGAAGGTCGCGCCGCATCATGTGGCGTCTGTGCGGAGGCACTTCATCGATCTGCTGCCCCCCGAGTCCCTGGTGGAACTCGAGAAGTCCCTGCGGCCCGTCGCGGACCACCTGCGGGGGCACCGGGGACGTCCGTGACCCCGATCCCTGCCGTCTACCGGCCACCGGCCAGTTAGACGAGCGGCAGGCGGAGTTCGAACAGAGCTCCGCCTTCCGGCGCTGTGCGGACCGTGAGCGTGCCGCCGTGCCGTACGGCGACGTCCCGGGCGATGGCGAGGCCCAGTCCGGCGCCGCCGTCGTCGCGACTGCGGGCGTCGTCGAGCCGTACGAACCGCTCGAAGATCCGCTCCCGGTCGCCCTCGGGCACCCCGTCCCCGTCGTCGGCGACCCCGACCACGGCCCACTCGTCCTCCTGCCGCACGGCCACCGTGACCGCCGATCGGGCATGCCGCCGCGCGTTGTCCAGCAGGTTGGTGAGCACCCGCTCCAACTGCCCCCGGGACCCGGCGACTTCCACCGCCCCGGACGCCTCCACGCTCACGCCCGTCCGCGCCGCGGCCTCCTCCCGCGCCAGCGCGGCGAGGTCGAGCCGGGCACCGGCCGCCGGCCGCTCCCCCGCGTCCAGCCGGGCGAGCAGCAGCAGGTCGGCGGCGAGGCGTTGCAGTCGTACGGTGTCCTCGACCGCCTCCTCCACGTCCAGCAACTCCGGGTGGGCGGCCCCGACTTCGAGCTGAGTGCGGAGGCTGGCGATCGGGCTGCGCAGCTCGTGCGATGCGTCGGCGACGAACCGGCGCTGGCGTTCTACGGAGGTCTCCAGGGCCGCCAGCGTCTCGTTCGTGGTGCGGGCGAGGCGGGCCACCTCGTCGTGCGTGTCCGGCACCGGGACCCGGCGGGCGAGGTCCTCCGAGGCGGTGATCGCGGCCATCTCGGCGCGGATGTCCTCCACCGGGCGCAGCGCGCGCCGGGTGACCAGCCAGGTCACGCCCGCGACGACGGCGAGCAGCAGCGGGAAGCCGATCAGCATGACGGTCAGCGCGGTGTCCACGGCGCTCTGCTCGGCGGACAGGGGGGCGCCGGCGTAGACGGTGAGCAGGCCCTGTTTCTCGGTCTCCACCCGGACGGCGGCGAAGCGGTAGTCGGCACTGTGGTGGTCGATCGTCGCGGAGCCGTCGGTGAAGACGGTCTTCTCGTGGATCTCGCCGGGTTCGAGGGATTCGGGGGAGGAGTCGTCGTCCGTGTCCTCGTCGGCGTCCTCGTCGCCGCTGCCGTCCGTGGGGGTGGGCGTGGGCGTGGCCGCCCGCGGGCGCACGGCGTCGGTGCCCGTGCCGCTGATTAGCTCCAGGTCCTCGCTCGCGGCGACGAGCCTGCCGTGCTCGTCGACGACCTGAACGGGCTGGTCGTCGTCGTCCAGGGACAGCTGCCCGTAGGTCTTCCCCCCGGCGAGGTGGGTCGCCACCGTCCGCGCGGAGCGGTCCGCCGCCGTCCCGGCCTGGTCGATCAGGTTGGAGCGCAGGGACAGCAGTACGGCGGTCCCGGCCGCGACGAGTGCCACCGCGACGACGAGGGTGGCGGCGAGGGTGGCCCGGGACCGTACGGAACCGAGGAGACGGCTCAACGTTGCTCCGTCTCCAGCCGGTAGCCGGCGCCGCGCACCGTCCGGATGAGCTCGGCGCGCAACTTGCGGCGCAGGGTGCTGATGTACACCTCGACGATGTTCGGATCGCCGTCGTACGCGAAGTCCCAGACCTGCTCCAGCATCTGGGACTTGGACACCACCTCGCCGGCCCGCACCACGAGCTGCTCCAGGACGGCGAACTCCTTGGCGGTGAGCGCGATCTCGTCGTCCGCCAGGAAGACGCGGCGGGCGGCGGTGTCGACCTTCAGATCGCCGTGGACGTGCACGGGCGAGGCGCCGGGACCCTGTGCGCGGCGCCGCAGCAGGGCGTTGATCCGGGCGACGAGGACGACGTAGGAGAACGGCTTGGTCAGGTAGTCGTCGGCGCCCGTGTCGAGGCCCTCCGCCTCGTCGTACTCGCCGTCCTTGGCGGTGAGCATCAGGATCGGCACGTCGTGGCCCGCGGCGCGCAGGGCGGCGCAGACGCGGTAGCCGTTGAGGCCGGGCAGCATGATGTCCAGGATCACGAGGTCGTACGTCCCCTCGGTGGCCCGGTGCAGACCCTCCCGGCCGTCATGGACGACGTCCACGGCGTACCCCTCGGCGGTCAGCCCCCTGGCGAGCGACAGGGCGAGCCGCTTTTCGTCCTCCACGATCAAGAATCGAAAGGGGTGACGCGAAGCGTCTCGAGCAGGGTGGTGGTGGGCGACGGGTGGGCGCATGTCCTAAAGGTTCGCAAAGCGAAGCTGAAGATCTCTTCAGGGGGCTTCAGGTGGGCTTCAGGGCCCATCAGAGAGGTTGGTTCTCGTCGGAACACAGCAAAGACGACCAACCCGGGAGGAACTCCCCATGAAGCGCAACATCGTCATCGCCACCGTCACCGCCGCGGCCCTGGTCGGAGGCGGTACGACAACGGCCCTGGCGGGCTCCGGCGACGACGGGGCGTCCACCGCGCAGGCGTCGAACGTGCGGGTGGCGGACGACGACGCGCAGGACAGCGGCGTACAGGACGACGACGGACAGGACGACGGGGACGACAACGGACAGGACGACGACGCCCGGCAGTCGGCGTCCGCCAAGGTGACGGCCGCCGACGCCCTCTCCGCGGCCGTGCGGCACACGCCGGGCACCGCGGTCTCCGCCGAGCTCGACGACGATGACGACGGGTCCGTGGCGTGGGAGGTCGACGTCCTCGCCAGGAACAACGCCTGGCACAGCGTCCGGATCGACCCCGGCACCGGAAAGGTCCTCTCCTCCCACGCCGAGCACGAGGACGACACCGCCCAGGTGCGGGCCGCCCTGAAGGGCGCGTCCACGTCGGCGACGGAGGCCGCGAAGGCCGCCGCCGCCAAGGGCAGGGTGACGTCGGTGGACCTGGACGAGGACGGCGCGTCCAAGGCCTGGGAGGCCGAGACCCGCGCGTCCAACGGTGCGGAGCAGGACTGGCTGATCAACCTGAAGACCGGCAAGGTCACCGCCGACCACTCGGACGACGACTGACGGCTCCCGAGCCGCCTGAGCGGCCTAGTGCCCGCCCGCCGGAGGCGCTGACCTGGTCAGCGCCTCCGGCGTTCGACGTGTCACGGCCGCCGCACGCCGGACGCCCCACCCGGAGCCGGCCGCGGCCGCCACCGCCACACCGCCCGCGGCCAGGAAACACACGCTCACCGGCAGCCGCCCCACCAGCAGCCCCATCGCCGCCGTCCCGCCCGAAGACCCCGCGTTCACGGCCGTGTTGACCCAGGCCCCGGCCCGCGTACGGAAATCCGGCAGTGCCCTCTCGTCAGCGATCAGGTACGCCGTCGTCAGCGCCGGGGACACGAACAGGCCCGCGCAGGCGACGGTCACGGTGAGGACGCCGAGTCCCGGTGCCAGGCCGGCGGCGGCGAGGGTCAGGCCCAGGCCCGCCGTCAGCAGCGGCAGCCGGACCCGTGCGGGCGTCCGCCAGTTGACCGCGCCGTTGAGCAGGCCGCCCACCGCACTGCCCGCCGACAGGGCGGCAAGCACCCAGGCGACCACGTCGTCCCCGTGGTGGCGCTGCTCGGCGTAGGCGATGACCAGCAGATCGACGGCGCTCAGCGCGAGCCCCACGCCCGCCGCCACGACCACCGGCTGCAGCAGGCCCCGCCCACCGGCCAACCGGCGCTTCACCCGTACGGACCGCACAGGCCGCGCTGACCGCGCGCCAACGCCCCGTACGTCACGCACCGCCGGTGACATGACGAAGGCCGCCGTCCCCGTCGCCACCAGCAGCGCGCTCAGCGCCACCCCGGCCGCCGGGGGCGCGAACCGCACCAGCACGCCCACCACCAGCGGACCGGAGACGAACAACAGCTCCTCCGCGACGCCGTCCAGGCTGTACGCCCGCTGCAACAGCCGACGGTCTTCGAGGAGTTCACTCCACACCGCGCGCGTGGTGGGGCCCAGCGGGGGCGCGCAGCAGCCCGTGAGCGCGGCGATGGTGCCGAGCACCACCGGGGGTGTCCCCGGGCGCCAGACGGCCGCCGCGAGCACGCAGAGCAGCCCCGCGTACAGCGAGGCCATGGGGATCAGGGCCCGCCGGGGCCCGTACCGGTCGACCAGGGCGGCTCGCAGGGGCGACAGGAAGACCGTCATGGCCCCGAACAGCGCCATGACGGTACCGGCGACGGCGTACGACCCGGTCGCCCGGGTCACGGCGAGCATCACGGCCAGGGAGACCATGCCGTACGACAGCCGTCCGACGAGGGCGGCCGCGAAGGTGCGGCGGGCGTACGGGACACGGAGAACAGCGGCATACGAGGGCCGCGCGGCACCGAGGGGCCGCGAAGAGGGCGCGGACATGCGAGAAGTTCCTCAACGGGAGGCAACGAGGGGACGCCGGATCCCCGCGACGACCGCGGCCCACTGCCGCCTGTCCGTCGCGGGCCTGGACGGCCCTTACGCCAAGAGGAGGAACATGCCGGTCAACGTACCAGCGGGGTCCCGGAGTCGACCACCACGCGTCCGGTCATACCCCGGTCACCGACCGCCGGGCGCGTCCCCTCTAGGCGGGACTCTCCGTCAGCCCCGCCACCAGCTCGTCCGCCGCCCGGTACGGGTCCAGCTCCCCGGCGACGATCTTCTCCGCCAGGGTGCTCAGCCGGCGGTCGCCGTGCAGGTCGCCGATGCGTTCACGCAGGGCCGTGACGGCGATGGTCTCCACCTCGCGGGCGGCCCGGGCGCGCCGGCGTTCGGCGAGTACGCCCCGCTCCTCCATCCAGGCGCGGTGCTTCTCCAGCGCCTCGACGACCTCGTCGATGCCCTCGGCGCGGGCGGCGACCGTCTTGACGATGGGCGGGCGCCAGTCGCCGGGGCCGCGGGACTCGCCGAGGCCGAGCATGTGGTTGAGTTCGCGGGCGGTCGCGTCGGCGCCGTCGCGGTCGGCCTTGTTGACGACGTACACGTCGCCGATCTCCAGGATTCCGGCCTTCGCCGCCTGGATGCCGTCGCCCATCCCCGGCGCCAGGAGCACCACCGACGTGTCCGCCTGCGAGGCGATCTCGACCTCCGACTGGCCGACCCCGACCGTCTCGACCAGGATCACCTCGCAGCCCGCCGCGTCCAGGACGCGGATCGCCTGCGGTGCCGCCCAGGCAAGGCCGCCCAGGTGGCCGCGCGTGGCCATCGACCGGATGTAGACGCCCGGGTCCGAGGCGTGCTCCGACATCCGGACCCGGTCGCCGAGCAGCGCGCCGCCGGAGAACGGGGACGACGGGTCGACGGCCAGGACGCCGACCCTCCTGCCCTGCTTGCGGTACGCGGTCACCAAGGCGGAGGTGGACGTCGACTTGCCGACGCCCGGCGAGCCCGTCAGGCCCACCACGTACGCCCCGCCGGTCAGCGGGGCCAGTGCCGCCATGACCTCCCTGAGCTGCGGGGACGCCCCCTCCACGAGGGAGATCAGCCGGGCCACGGCCCGCGGCCGGCCTTCCCTGGCCTGGGCGACCAGTGAGGAGACGTCCTGCATCACAGCTCCGTTCAGATCAGTTCGATCGGTGAAACGAACAAGAAGGGCTCAGGCCTTCGGTACCCGCACGACCAGCGCGTCACCCTGGCCGCCGCCACCGCACAGCGCGGCCGCGCCCACGCCGCCGCCGCGCCGCTTCAGCTCCAGCGCGAGGTGCAGGACGAGGCGGGCACCGGACATGCCGATCGGGTGGCCGAGGGCGATGGCACCGCCGTTGACGTTCACCTTTTCCGGGGACACCCCGAGGTCCTTCATTGACTGGACCGCGACCGCCGCGAAGGCCTCGTTGATCTCGATGAGGTCGAGGTCGGAGACCTCCAGGCCGTCCTTCTTGAGGGCGTGCAGGATGGCGTTCGACGGCTGCGACTGCAGGGAGTTGTCCGGACCCGCCACATTGCCGTGGGCGCCGATCTCCGCGATCCACTCGAGACCCAGCTCCTGCGCCTTCGCCTTGCTCATCACCACGACCGCGGCGGCGCCGTCGGAGATCTGCGAGGCCGAACCCGCGGTGATCGTGCCGTCCTTCGTGAACGCCGGGCGCAGCTTGCCGAGGGACTCCGCCGTGGTCTCGGCGCGGATGCCCTCGTCCTTGCTGAAGACGACCGGCTCGCCCTTGCGCTGCGGGATCTCGACCGGAGTGATCTCGGCCTCGAACAGGCCGTTCTTCTGGGCGGCGGCGGCGCGCTGGTGGGACAGGGCGGAGAACTCGTCCTGCTCGGGGCGCTGGATGCCGAGGCGGGTGTTGTGCTTCTCCGTCGACTCGCCCATGGCGATGTTCTCGAAGGCGTCGGTGAGACCGTCGTACGCCATGGCGTCGAGCATCTCGATCGCCCCGTACTTGAAGCCCTCGCGGGACTTCGGCAGCAGGTGGGGGGCGTTGGTCATGGACTCCTGGCCGCCGGCGACGACGATCTCGAACTCGCCGGCGCGGATGAGCTGGTCGGCGAGCGCGATGGCGTCGAGGCCGGACAGACACACCTTGTTCACGGTGAGCGCCGGGACGCTCATCGGGATGCCGGCCTTGACCGCGGCCTGGCGTGCCGGGATCTGCCCCGCCCCGGCCTGGAGCACCTGGCCCATGATCACGTACTGCACCTGGTCGCCGCCGATCCCCGCACGGTCGAGGGCGGCCTTGATCGCGAAGCCGCCGAGGTCGGCTCCGGAGAAGGACTTCAGGGAGCCCAGCAATCGTCCCATCGGCGTGCGGGCGCCCGCGACGATCACCGAGGTCGTGCTGTTCGATCCAGTCATGAGCTGCGATCCCCTTACCGGCCTGCACAGGCCGAGGAGTGAACGAGGGTTTACTTCGAATGTACTGAGCGGTAGTCCACGCCGTCATCCGGCTGTCGGTGTGATCGCGCGCACGTTGCGTAACCACCTCGGTCGCGCTGCACTGAAACCATGCTGACGCGAATCGACCACATCGGGATCGCCTGTTTCGACCTCGACAAGACCGTCGAGTTCTATCGGGCCACGTACGGCTTCGAGGTGTTCCACTCCGAGGTCAACGAGGAGCAGGGCGTGCGCGAGGCCATGCTCAAGATCAACGATACGTCCGACGGCGGGGCTTCGTACCTGCAGCTCCTGGAGCCGACCCGGGAGGATTCGGCCGTGGGCAAGTGGCTCGCGAAGAACGGGGAGGGCGTGCATCACATCGCCTTCGGTACGGCGGACGTCGACGCGGACGCCGCGGACATCCGCGGTAAGGGCGTACGCGTTCTGTACGAAGAGCCGCGAATCGGTTCCATGGGGTCACGGATCACCTTCCTGCACCCAAAGGATTGCCACGGCGTACTGACAGAACTGGTCACTTCGGCGTCTGTTGAGTCACCTGAGCACTGACCCTCGTACATATGGGCCGGTAGGGTTGGGGGCGGTCGCCGCTCCACCCAGGGCGACCAGGGTCCTGCCATGACGGCGGGACCTGGCCGGGGTCCGGGTTTCGGGGGACGAGCGTCGGGGCAGCAGCCCGTGCTCCGCCGTTGATCTGACACCATTCCCCGGGAGCCCCGTTCGGCGTACGGACGGAGCTGGTACGGAGAGACTTTCGACCAGGGGACGGATGGGACCGCGCAGTGCGGGGCTACGAGAGCCAGGAGCGGGAACCGGCGGCTGACGTCGATCACCTCACTCGTTTCGAAGCCGAGATGAAGCGGCTGAAGACCGAGCGGGAAAAGGCGATCCAGCATGCCGAGGACCTCGGCTACCAGGTCGAGGTGCTGCGCGCCAAGTTGCACGAGGCGCGGCGCACCATCATGTCCCGGCCCGCCTTCGACGGCGGGGACATCGGCTACCAGGCCGAACAGTTGCTGCGCAACGCGCAGGTCCAGGCCGACCAGCTGCGCCAGGAGGCCGAGCGCGAGCTGAGCCAGGCCCGGTCGCAGACCCAGCGCATCCTCCAGGAGCACGCCGAGCAGGCCGCCCGGCTCCAGGCGGAGCTGCACCAGGAGGCGGTCACCCGCCGCCAGCAACTCGACCAGGAACTGGCCGAGCGCCGGCAGACCGTCGAGTCGCACGTCAACGAGAACGTGGCCTGGGCGGAGCAGCTGCGCGCCCGCACCGAGCAGCAGGCCCGCCGGCTCCTGGACGAGTCCCGTGCCGAGGCCGAGCAGGCCATGGCGGCGGCCCGCGCGGAGGCCGAGCGGGTGACCTCCGAGGCCCGGCAGCGGCTGCAGAGCGAGGCCGAGTCGGCCCGTGCGGAGGCCGAGCAGCTGCTGCGCCGCGCCCGCGCGGACGCCGAGCGGCTGCTGAACGCCGCCTCGACGCAGGCCCAGGAGGCCACCGAGCACGCCGAGCAGCTGCGTACGTCCACCTTCACCGAGTCGGACGCGGCCCGCCGTGAGGCGCAGGAGCTGAGCCGGACCGCCGAGCAGCGCATGTCGGCGGCCGAGACGGCCCTGCGCGAGGCGCGCGCCGAGGCGGAGAAGCTGGTCGCCGAGGCCAAGGCGGCGGCCGAGAAGGCGCTGTCGAGCGCGGAGTCGACCAACGAGCAGCGCACGCGTACGGCGAAGGAGCAGGTCGCCCGGCTGGTCACCGAGGCCACCAAGGAGGCCGAGGCCGCCAGGTCGGATGCCGAGCAGCTCGTCGCGGACGCCCGCGCCGAGGCCGAGAAGCTGCTCGACGAGGCGGCCGAGAAGGCCCGCACGCTGACGGCCGAGGAGAGCGCCACCCAGCTGTCCAAGGCGGCCAAGACGGCGGAAGACGTCCTCATCAAGGCGCAGGAGGAGGCGCGGGGCACCACCAAGGCCGCCGCCGAGGAGGCCGAGCGGATCCGCACCGAGGCCGAGGCCGAGGCGGACCGGCTGCGTGCCGAGGCGCACGACATCGCCGAGCAGCTCAAGGGCGCGGCAAAGGACGACACCAAGGAGTACCGCGCCAAGACGGTCGAGCTGCAGGAGGAGGCCCGCCGGCTGCGCGGCGAGGCCGAGCAGCTGCGCTCCGAGGCGGTCGCCGAGGGCGAGAAGATCCGCGCGGAGGCCCGCAAGGAGGCCGTCCAGCAGATCGAGGAGGCGGCCAGGACCGCCGAGGAGCTGCTGGCGAAGGCCAAGCAGGACGCGGACGAGCTGCGCCAGAAGGCCACCACGGACAGCGAGAAGGTCCGCACCGAGGCCATCGAGCGGGCGACGACCCTGCGCCGGCAGGCCGAGGAGACCCTCGAGCGCACCCGCAAGGAGGCCGAGCGGCACCGCGCCGAGGCCGTCGAGCAGTCCGAGGGCATCAAGGCGGACGCCGAGCGGGCCGCGCTCGAACTGCACGAGGAGACCGAGCGGGCCATAGAGGCCCGCCGCGCGGAGGCCGCCGAGGAACTGACCCGGCTGCACACCGAGGCCGAGGACCGCCTCGCCGCCGCCGAGCAGGCACTCACCGACGCCCGTGAGGAGGCCGCGCGGATCCGCCGCGAGGCCGCCGAGGAGACCGACCGGCTGCGCGCCGAGGCCGCCGAGCGGATCCGCACGCTGCAGGGGCAGGCCGAGGCGGAGGCCGAGCGGCTGCGCACCGAGGCCGCCGCGGACGCGTCCGCCTCCCGCGCGGAGGGCGAGGCCATCGCCGTACGCCTGCGGTCGGAGGCGGCGACGGAGGCCGAGCGGCTGAAGTCGGAGGCGCAGGACAGCGCCGACCGGGTGCGGGCGGAGGCGCAGGCCGCCGCCGAGCGGCTGGCCACGGAGGCGTCTCAGGCGCTGGCCGCCGCGCAGGAGGAGGCCGCCCGGCGTCGCCGAGAGGCCGAGGAGACCCTCGGCGCGGCCCGCGAGGAGGCCGGCCAGGAGCGGGAGCGAGCCCGCGAGCAGAGCGAGGAACTGCTGGCCTCGGCGCGCAAGCGCGTCGAGGAGGCGCAGACCGAGGCCGTACGACTGGTCGAGGAGGCGGACCGGCGGGCCAACGAGATGGTGTCGGCCGCCGAGCAGCACGCCCAGCAGGTACGGGAGTCGGTCTCCGGGCTGCACGAGCAGGCCCAGGAGGAGATCACCGGGCTGCGTTCGGCCGCCGAGCACGCGGCGGACCGTACGCGCCGGGAGGCCCAGGAGGAGTCGGACCGGGTCCGGGCCGACGCCTACGCCGAGCGGGAGCGGGCCAGCGAGGACGCCACCCGGATCCGGCGCGAGGCGGCCGAGGAGACGGACGCCGCCAAGGCGCTCGCCGAGCGCACGGTTTCGGAGGCGATCGCCGAGGCGGAGCGCCTCAGGTCGGACGCGTCCGAGCACGCCCAGCAGGTGCGCACGGAGGCGTCGGAGGCCATCGCCGAGGCCGACCAGGCCGCGGCGCGTACCCGGGCGGACGCCCGTGAGGACGCCAACCGCATCCGGTCGGACGCGGCGACGCAGGCCGACACCCTCATCACCGAGGCGCGCAACGAGGCCGAGCGGCTCACCACCGAGACGATCACGGACACCGACCGGCTGCGCCAGGAGACGGTCGCCGAAGCGGAGCGGCTGCGGTCGGAGACGGTCGCGGAGGCCGAGCGGGTACGGTCCGAGGCGCTCGCCCAGGCCGAACAGCTGCTCGGGGAGGCCACCGGCGAGGCCGAGCGGCTGCGCGCCGAGGCCGCCGACACGGTCGGCGCGGCCCAGCAGCACGCCGAGCGGATCCGGAGCGAATCGGAGCGGGTCAAGGACGAGGCGCTGTCGGAGGCCGAGCGGGTCACCACGGCCGCGCGCGAGGAGGCCGAGCGCACCCTCGACGAGGCCCGCAAGGAAGCCAACAAGCGGCGCTCCGAGGCGGCCGAGCAGGTCGACAAACTCATCTCGGAGACCGCCGCGGAGGCCGACAAGCTGCTCACCGAGGCACAGCAGCAGGCGCAGAAGACCACCGCGGAGGCGGAGGCCCAGGCCGACAGCATGGTCGGCGCGGCCCGTACCGAGGCCGACCGGCTGGTGTCCGAGGCGACGGTCGAGGGCAACGCGCGGGTGGAGAAGGCCCGTACGGACGCGGACGAACTGCTCGTCGGCGCCCGCCGGGACGCCACCGCGATAAGGGAGCGGGCCGAGGAGCTGCGCGACCGCCTCACGTCCGAGATCGAGAACCTGCACGAGCGGGCCCGCCGCGAGGCCGCCGAGACGATGAGGTCGACCGGCGACCGCTGCGACGCGCTCATCAAGGCCTCCGAGGAGCAGCTCGTCAAGGCGCAGGCGAAGGCCAAGGAACTGGTGTCGGAGGCCAACTCCGAGGCCGGCAAGGTGCGCATCGCCGCCGTCAAGAAGGCCGAGGGGCTTCTGAAGGAGGCCGAGCAGAAGAAGGCGACGCTCGTGCGGGAGGCCGAGGAGCTCAAGGCCGAGGCGATCCGCGAGGCGAAGCGCACGGTCGAGGAGGGCAGGCGCGAGCTGGAGATCCTGGTGCGCCGTCGCGAGGACATCAACGCCGAGATCTCCCGTGTCCAGGACGTCCTGGAGGCGTTGGAGTCCTTCGAGGCCCCCGTGGGAGGCAAGGACGGCCTCAAGGCGGGCGCCACGGTCGGCGCACCTCGATCGGGTGCCAAGTCGTCGGACGGCTAGAGCACGGCTGGAACAAAGTGCGGATTCTGGTCTCTTCTGGGGCCTTTGACCAAGTCTTTGGCAAGTGGTCCGCGAGTTAGCCACCCAAAAGGGGTGTCATTCTCCAGATCAAACACGCATCCGCTCGATGACACACCGCTTCGGCCCCTAGGATTCCCCCTATCACCTCACCGGTCTCATTCGACAGGAACCCCATGAGCGACACTTCCCCCTACGGCTTCGAGCTTGTGCGGCGTGGATACGACCGCGCTCAGGTGGACGAACGCATCTCGAAGCTCGTCTCCGACCGTGACAGCGCTCTGGCCCGTATCACTGCTCTGGAAAAGCGCATCGAGGAACTCCACCTCGAGACGCAGAACGCCCAGGCTCAGGTCACCGACGCCGAGCCGTCGTACGCCGGTCTCGGCGCGCGTGTCGAGAAGATCCTCCGCCTCGCCGAGGAAGAGGCCAAGGATCTGCGCGAGGAGGCCCGGCGCGCTGCCGAGCAGCACCGCGAGCTCGCCGAGTCGGCGGCCCAGCAGGTTCGCAACGACGCAGAATCGTTCGCTGCGGAGCGCAAGGCCAAGGCCGAGGACGAGGGCGTCCGGGTCATCGAGAAGGCGAAGAGTGACGCTTCGCAGTTGCGCGCAGAGGCCCAGAAGGACGCGCAGCAGAAGCGCGAGGAGGCCGACGCCCTCTTCGAGGAGACCCGCGCCAAGGCCGCGCAGGCCGCCGCCGACTTCGAGACGAACCTCGCCAAGCGCCGCGAGCAGTCGGAGCGCGACCTCGCGTCCCGTCAGCAGAAGGCCGAGAAGCGTCTCGCGGAGATCGAGCACCGCGCGGAGCAGCTGCGCCTGGAGGCGGAGAAGCTGCGCACGGACGCCGAGCGCCGCGCCCGCCAGACCGTCGAGACGGCGCAGCGCCAGGCCGAGGACATCGTGGCCGACGCCAACGCCAAGGCGGACCGGATCCGTTCGGAATCCGAGCGGGAGCTGGCGGCTCTCACCAACCGCCGCGACTCCATCAACGCCCAGCTGACGAACGTGCGCGAGATGCTCGCCACGCTCACGGGCGCCGCGGTGGCCGCCGCCACGCCGGCCGACGACGAGCCGATCTCCCGGGGTGTCCCGGCTCAGCAGTCCCGGTAAGGGTGTGACGTAGTACGGGTTACGAGTGGGGCCCGCATCCTCTGCGAAGGGGATGCGGGCTTTCGCCTTTCTTGCCGCGCTCGTCGGTCTCCGTTTGCCCACACGATTGGCGTCCGCCGAACCTCGCCCCTAGCGTGGTCGCATGATCGAGCTCGAGGGACTGACCAAGCGGTACGGCGAGAAGGTGGCGGTCAACAACCTGACCTTCACCGTCAGACCGGGCATCGTGACGGGCTTCCTCGGGCCCAACGGCGCCGGCAAGTCGACGACCATGCGGATGATGCTGGGGCTCGACCGGCCGACCGCCGGGGACGTCCGTATCGACGGCAAGCACTACGACCGGCTCAAGGACCCGTTCACGTACATCGGCGCCCTGCTGGACGCGAAGGCCATGCACGGCGGGCGCAGCGCCTTCAACCACCTGCTGTGCCTGGCGCAGAGCAACGGCATCCCCAGGAGCCGCGTGCACGAGGTGCTGGACACGGTCGGTCTCACGGCTGTGGCGAAGAAGAAGGCCAAGGGCTTCTCGCTCGGTATGGGCCAGCGGCTCGGCATCGCGGGCGCGCTGCTCGGCGATCCGCGGATCCTGATGTTCGACGAGCCGGTCAACGGCCTCGACCCCGAGGGCATCCACTGGATCCGCACTCTGATGAAGTCGCTCGCCGCACAGGGCCGTACGATCTTCGTCTCCTCCCATCTCATGAGCGAGATGGCGCTGACCGCCGACCACCTGGTGGTCATCGGGCAGGGGCGGCTGCTCGCCGACACCTCCATGGCCGACTTCATCGCGCAGAACTCGCGGTCCTACGTCCGTATCCGCACTCCGCAGCGCGAACGGCTGCTCGACGTGCTGCAAGGGGCCGGGGTCACCGCCGTGGAGACCGGCAACGGCTCGCTGGAGGTCGACGGCTGCAAGCCCGAGTACATCGGTGAACTGGCGGCCCAGTACCAGATCGCGCTGCACGAGCTGAGCCCTCAGCAGGCTTCCCTGGAGGAGGCGTTCATGCAGCTGACCGCGGAGTCGGTCGAGTACCACGCACACGCCGACACGCCC
Source organism: Streptomyces sp. NPDC006602 (assembly GCF_042870385.1). Taxonomy (NCBI): domain Bacteria; kingdom Bacillati; phylum Actinomycetota; class Actinomycetes; order Kitasatosporales; family Streptomycetaceae; genus Streptomyces; species Streptomyces sp. NPDC006602. The sequence goes on from NZ_JBIAHG010000003.1 coordinate 67,760, forward strand.
TTGGCCGGGCAACCGTGGGGCGACGGCTGGAAGGGGAACTGACCATGGCGGCGATCCAGGTCGTCCGGTCCGAGTGGACCAAGATCCGGTCGGTGGCCTCCACCGTGTGGACGCTCTCGCTGGCGGTGGTCGTCACCATCGCCCTCGGCATGCTGATCTCGGCGCTGTCGAAGAACGAGTTCGACAGCATGAGCCGGGGTGACCGGCTCTCCTTCGATCCGACATTCATCAGTTTCGCCGGCATGAGCCTCGGTCAGCTCGCGATGATCGTGTTCGGGGTGCTCGTCGTGTCGAACGAGTACAGCACCGGCATGATCCGCACCTCGCTGGCCGCCGTTCCGCAGCGCGGCACCTTCCTCTTCAGCAAGATCGCGGTCGCGACCGGTCTGTCGCTGGTCGTCGGCATGGCCACCAGCTTCGTCGCCTTCTTCCTGGGGCAGGCGATGCTGGGCACCCACAAGGCGGAGATCGGTGACTCCGGCGTGCTGCGCGCGGTCATCGGCGGCGGCCTCTACATGACCCTCATCGCGATGTTCTCGATGGGCGTCGCCGCGATGCTGCGCTCCCCGATGCTGGCGCTGGGCATCCTGATGCCGTTCTTCTTCCTGATCTCCAACATCCTGGGCAACGTCGACGCGACGAAGAAGATCGGCCGCTATCTGCCCGACCAGGCCGGCAGCAGGATCATGCAGGTGGTCACGCCGATCGACGACGACACTCCGTACGGCCCCTGGGGCGGCCTCGGGATCATGGCGCTGTGGGTGGCCGCCGCGCTGCTCGGCGGGTACGTCCTGCTCAAGAAGAGGGACGCCTGACGCCGAAGGGGGACACCGGAAGCTCTGGGCTTTGCTTTCATTTGAGCGGAACCGTCAGCGCCCCGATAAGCTCCTAACCCTTACGGGGGGCGTGTGCCCCGCTGTCCTGAATCCTTGCGATGGGTGCGGAGCATGATCGAGGCAGTCGGCCTGACCAAGCGCTACGGCGACAAGACCGCTGTGTACAACCTTTCCTTCCAGGTGCGGCCCGGCGCCGTCACCGGCTTCCTCGGGCCCAACGGCTCGGGCAAGTCGACGACGATGCGCATGGTCCTCGGCCTGGACAATCCCACCTCGGGGCAGGTGACGATCGGCGGCTATCCGTACCGCAAGCTGCCCAACGCGCCCCGCCAGGTCGGCGCGCTGCTCGACGCCAAGGCCGTGCACGGCGGCCGGGCCGCCCGCAACCACCTGCTGTGCCTGGCCCAGCTGTCCGGCATCCCGGCCCGACGGGTCGACGAGGTGCTCGGCGTCGTCGGTCTCCAGGACGTGGCGAGAAAGCGCTCCAAGGGCTTCTCCCTCGGCATGGGCCAGCGGCTGGGCATCGCCGCCGCGCTGCTCGGCGACCCTCAGGTGCTGCTGTTCGACGAGCCGGTCAACGGTCTCGACCCCGAGGGCATCCTGTGGGTGCGGAACCTGATGAAGGCGCTCGCCGCGGAGGGCCGCACCGTCTTCGTCTCCTCGCACCTGATGAGCGAGATGGCGGTGACCGCCGACCACCTGATCGTGATCGGACGCGGGCAGCTGCTCGCCGACATGAACATCAAGGACTTCATCTCGGCCAACTCGGCCGACTTCGCGCGCGTCCGTACGCCCGAGACCGACCCGCAACTGCGCGAGAAGCTGTCGTCCGCGCTCACCGAGGCGGGCGCGCACGTGATGCCGGAGCAGGACGGCGCGCTGCGTGTGACGGGGCTGCCGCTGCCGCGCATCAGCGACATCGCGCACGACACCGACGTACGCCTGTGGGAGCTGTCGCCGCACCAGGCCTCGCTGGAGGAGGCGTACATGCGGATGACGCAGGGCGCCGTCGACTACCGCTCCACCATCGACCAGAAGGCCGGGCTGCAGCAGCCGCTGCCGCCGGGTGCGCAGCCACCGATGCCGGTGCCGGGGCAGGGTCAGCCGGGCTGGTACGCCCCGCCGCCGCCCCAGCAGGGCGGACAGCCGTTCGCGATGCCGCAGGGACAGCCTCAGGGCCCGCCGCCCGGGGGTCCGTACGGCGCGCCGGGCGCCGCTCCGGCGCCCGGCGCCGGTGCGCCGAACCCTTACGCCCCGCAGGCACCCCAGGCCCCGTACGCCCCCCAGGCGCCGCAGGGCCAGCCACCGGCCGCCGCGCCCGCCTCCTCCGCCCCTGCCGCCGACCTGAACAAGCCCGAGGACGCCCGATGAGCACCCCGCAGCCCCAGATGCCGCAGGCCGCACCCACCTGGCAGGCGGCGCCCGGACCGTCGTACCCCACGTACAACTCGCCGATCCCGGTGGTGCGCACGCACCTCGGGAACGCGATCGCCTCCGAGTGGACCAAGATCCGGTCGGTGCGCTCCACGATGTGGACGCTCGGCGTCTTCGTACTGCTCGTCATCGGCATCGGACTCGCGGCCGGCGCGCTGGTCGCCGCCAACTCGGCCCAGGAGAGCCTGGCGGGCGAGAACCCCCTGTCGTTCGGCTTCTTCGGGGTCCTCCTCGGCAGCATGTGCGTCATCACGCTCGGCGTGCTGACCACGGCCTCGGAGTACGGCACCGGCATGATCCGGACCACCATGGTGGCGTGTCCCTCGCGCGGCCGGGTCCTCGCCGCCAAGGCGATCGTTTTCTTCTCGGTCGCGTTCGTGGTGACGCTGGTGTCGGTCCTGCTCGTCGCCCTGGCGGACGTCGCCATGCTGGAAGGCGCCAAGGAGCCGTCCGGCCAGGAGTGGCTGAAGGGCACGCTCGGCATCTCGCTCTACATCGCGCTGCTCGGCCTGCTCTCGCTGGTGGTCGGCTCGATCATCCGGCACTCGGCGGGCGCGATCACCATCATGATCGGCGTGGTGCTGGCACCGCTGGTCATCGCGCTGTTCATGTTCTCGGAGTCGCTGGAGGACCTGCGCCAGGCCCTGTTCGAGTACTCCATCCCGAACCAGCTCAGCGTCTTCTACTCCAACTCCCTCACCGAGACGGGCCCGTCCGGCTGGGACCCGCTGTGGATCGCCCTCGGTGTGACGGCCGCCGCGTTCGCCGGCGCTTTCGCGCTGCTGGAGAAGCGAGACGTCTGAGTCACGGGGGTTTCCTAGAACCTCGGCGCGTTACGGGACCGCTGCACCCGCGTGGTGCGGCGGTCCTTCGCGTTCCAGCACGCCTTGTGCCAGTGGCGGCGCTCGTCGACGCCCGAGTGCGCGGGCCAGGCCACGACGTGCGGGACGCCGTCCGGGATCAGCTGCTCGCAGCCCGGGCAGCGGTACGCCTTGCCCTGGGCGCTCGCCCCGGCCACGTGCCGCACGCTCCACTGCTCGCCCTGCCAGGCCTCGGCGGACTGGAAGCCGCCGTAGCGACCGGATCGGTCGTCCTCGGCGCTCCGGCCGGACGAGCCTGACGAACCAGCTCCCTTGGGTCGGTTGCGACGCGGGGACACGGGACACCTCACGGGGCTATACAGGAAGCACGGGCTGTGTCCAGCCTACGCGGCGTGGGCGGGGGTACCTGTAGGGGACCAACCCCCACAAGTCCCCCTCCACCGCGCCCCATTCTGCAGACAATCGGCAAATCTCTTCGCCAGGCCGTGTCCTCGGCACGTGTCAGACGGTTATGCCGGGTGGGGGAGCTCCGCGTCGGAGCCAAGGAAGCAGGAAATGCGATGCACGTAGGAAGTTTCGTGTTGGCGGCCCAGTTCCCGGGGCAGGGCCAGGGGGAGGCGCTGCACCGCGCGGTCCGCTCGGCCGAGGTCGCCGAGGAGGCCGGCCTTGACGCGGTCTGGCTGGCCGAGCACCACTTCGTGCCGTACGGCACCTGTCCGTCCGCGGTCACGCTGGCGGCGTTACTGCTCGGCCGCACCCGCCGCATCCGGGTGGGCACCGCCGTCAGCGTGCTGCCCACCACCCATCCCGTGGCGCTCGGCGAGCAGGCCGCGCTTCTGCACGTGACGAGCGGCGGGCGCTTCTCGCTGGGCGTGGGGCGCGGCGGACCATGGGTCGATCTCGAGGTGTTCGGCTCGGGCCTCGAGGCGTACGAGTCGGGGTTCCCGGAATCACTCGATCTGCTGGTGCGCTGGCTGCGCGAACCCTCGGTCGCGGCCGCCGGCGAGCGGTTCACCTTCCGTGAAGTCCCCGTCGTGCCAAAGCCGTCGGAGGGGCTGACGGACGTCTCGGGGCCCGAGGTCGTCGTCGCGTGCACCTCCCCGGCGAGCGTGCGGCTGGCCGCCGAGCGCGGGCTGCCGATGCTGCTCGGGATGCACGTGGGGGACGAGGAGAAGGCCGAGATGGTCGCCCTGTGGCGCAGGATCGCGCGGGCGGCGGGGCGTTCACCGGAGGAGGTCCACGGCGCGGCCCATGTGTCGGCCGGCGTCTGCCAGATCGCGGACCGGCGTACGGACGCGGTGGAGGCGCTGACGAAGGCGATGCCGGGCTGGCTGAAACAGGGGCTCGGCGCCCATGTCACGGTGGACGGCCGCGAGCGTTCGATGCGCGACCCGCTGGCCTACACCGAACTGCTCTGCGGACTGCACCCGGTGGGCACTCCGCGACTGTGCGCCGACCGGCTCGCGGCGACCGGCGAGCGGACCGGCGTCGCCCGCTTCGCCCTTCTCACAGAGGGCTCGGGAGACCTTGCGGCCACCGAGGAGAACATCCGGCGGCTGGGTGCCGAAGTCATCCCACAGCTCGGCTGAACCGCACCGTCGTCAACCGGCCTGTCCGGCCGGGAGCTTGCCGCCCCGGTACGAATGCACCTCCCGCGTACGGAGCGACAAGCAAGCGGCTCACCGCATCAGCAGTCCCGCAGTTCCGGGGACTGGTTCAGCAGCTGGTTGCGCGCCGAGGTGAACCGGGCCAGCGTCTCGTCGACGGAGGAGTCCAACGGGAACACCGCCACCCGGTGGCAGTTCTGGAACGCCAGTCGTACACCGAAGTGCCGTTGCAGCGCGCCGCGTATCGCGTCACTCGCAAGCGCACGCAGCAGCTGACCGCGTGCCTGCTCGTCCGGCGGGGGCGTCTGGTTGTCGGCGAACGCTCCGCCGTCGACCTTCAGCTGGGCCACCAGGGAGCTGATCATCTCCCATGCGTAGGGCAGGGAGGTCCGGACGCAGTCGACGAAGGCAGCTTCGTCGACCTCGCCTCGCTCGGCCTGTTCGAGTAGGGCCGGTGAGACGTCGAGCGACATGGGTACTCCTCTCGCACCCCCGGTCAACGGGGGTTGCCGGACAGATAAAGGGAGTTCGCGATATCGAACACGCTGCGTACACAACTCGCGACCTCCCGTTTACTACCGTAAGCAACGGACGGTGACGGCACCAGGAGAATGCGTACATAGCCAGGCCCCATTAGGCACACAATCGGCCACAACCGATCAGGGATGTTCCATAGCAAGAGGGGCGGTCCGCAGGGCATCGGTTGAGGGTGGTGGTGGGCGACGGGAGGGCGAATCGCGTGCACCTGTGCCCGTCGAGTAGCGTTGCCGACCATGCGTCTCGTCATCGCCCGGTGCTCCGTCGACTACGCCGGCCGGCTCACCGCCCACCTCCCCTCCGCCCCCCGTCTCATCCTGGTGAAGGCGGACGGCAGCGTCTCGATTCACGCGGACGACCGGGCCTACAAGCCCCTGAACTGGATGTCGCCGCCCTGCACGCTGAAGGAGGGTTCCGGCGACGAGGAAGGCGTCTGGACCGTCATCAACAAGGCGGGCGAGAAGCTCATCATCACGATGGAGGAGGTTCTCCACGACTCCTCGCACGAACTGGGTGTGGATCCCGGCCTGATCAAGGACGGCGTGGAAGCACACCTCCAGGAGCTCCTCGCCGACCGCATCGAGACCCTCGGCGAGGGCTACACGCTCATCCGCCGCGAGTACATGACGGCCATCGGCCCGGTCGACATCCTGTGCCGGGACGCGGACGGCCGGACCGTCGCGGTGGAGATCAAGCGGCGCGGCGAGATCGACGGAGTCGAGCAACTCACCCGCTATCTCGAGCTGTTGAACCGCGATCCCCATCTCGCCCCGGTCCGCGGCGTCTTCGCCGCCCAGGAGATCAAGCCGCAGGCCCGCGTCCTCGCCACGGATCGCGGCATCGGCTGCACGATCCTCGATTACAACGCCCTGCGGGGAATCGAGGACGACAAACTGCGGTTGTTCTGACGGTCATTCCGCTACGACGTGAAGGGCTCGGTCCATTTCCTCGGACCGGGCCCTTCCGCGCTGTGCCTGTACGGGCGTCAGATCACCGGTTCCGAGCTGCTCGGAGAGCCGGCCTCGCTGGACTGCGGAGCGTCGGCGGAGCTGCTGCTCTCCACCGGTGAGGAGGCCGGGCCGCTGGCCGAGTCGGAGGTCTCCGGGGTGGTCGTCGGCGATTCCGAGGTCGGCGGCGTTGACGGGGACGTCGAAGTGCTCGGCGACGTTGACGGGGACGCCGGAGTGCTCGGCGGCTTCGTCGGCGACGTAGGCGGCTTGGGCGAGGACGGCGGCTTGGTCGTCGACGGCTTGGGCGGCGTCGTCGACGGGCCACTGCTCGTCCCCCGCGTCCCGCTCGGCGAGTCGGAGGGCTCGGCGCTCTCGGTGGGCGTCGGGTCGTCGGAGGTGCCGTACGTGCCGTCGGGGCCCGGGTCCGTCGGGCGGCTGGTCGCCGCGCCGGTGTCCGGGGAGCCGTCGTCGTTCTTCGGCACGTCCGCGCCCAGGCTGCCGTCGTTCAGGCCCTGGCTGGCCGACGGGTTGACGCCGACCTGGTCGGACGGGTTGTTGGCGTCGTTCTCGGAGGTCGCGCCCAGCGTCACCACCGTGCCGAGCACCGCCACGAGCAGCGCGCCCGCGCCGGCCGCCACGAGGTTGCGCCGGGCGAGGCCCCTGAGGCCACCCAGGGCCTTGTGCGACGACGGGGACGACCCGGAGGACCCGGGCCCGAGGGACGACGGGGACGAGGCCTGGTAGGTGACCAGTGTGGAGCTGTCCGCGGGCCGCTGAAGCTGCGGGAACGCCGCCGGGACGCCGCCAGGAGGCGACTGCGACTCCTCGTACCGTGCGTCCGGCACCTCCTCCCCCGCCATCGCGGCGAGGCCGGGCACGGTGCCGGAGCGGTCGGCGACCAGGGCGAGGGCGCGGCGGCCGGCGACGGTGCCCCGCTTGTCGGCGAGCGCCCCGCGCATGCCTATGGAGGCCTCCAGCTCGGCGCGGGCCCGGTCGAGCTGCCCGGCGCAGAGCGCGAGGACGCCCAACTCGTGATGGAAATAGGCCTGTTCCGACACGTCCCCGGCGAGCCGGGCGGCCTCCGCGCCGGAACGCAGCGCCTGCTCCCAGGCCCTCCAGTGCCCGCCCGCGGCGAATGCCGGCGCCGCCGTGCGGGCCAGCTGCACGGTGGCGCTCTCCTCACCCTCGGAGGGCGGTGTCGTACCCGGCACGAGCAGTCCGAGGGCGGCGAGCACGGCGTCCGCCTCGGCGCACACCCGCTCCGGGGTGACCGAGGGGTGCCCGGCCCACCATGCGTAGTGCCGGGCGGCGGTGTGGGCCTGGGCCTCGATGTCGTCGCCGTAGCCGGCGGCCTCCAGCTGGGTCTGGACCCCGCCGGCGAGGCGGTAGCGGGAACCGACCGGGGAGACCAGGCCGCAGGAGGCCAGCTCGCCGAGGGCGGCGTCCGCGTGGGTGTCACCGACGAGGGCGGGCAGGTGCGCCTGGTGCGGCACCTCGCCGCCGAGCGCGACGGCGAACCGCAGGGTGGCGCGGGCCGAGTCGCTGAGCCGTGCGGCGAGCAGCGGGGCGGGCGCGGCGGCCTCGCCGAGCGCGGGCAACGGCGGGTTCTCACCGTCGTCCGAAGCGTCGGACCTGTCGAAGGGCGCGTCGAACGGCGCGTCGAACGGCGCGGCCACCGGCGCCGCGTCCGCGAAGACGCCGAGCTCGTCGACGGCACTGGCTCCGGCCCGCTGTCGTTCACGCTGCCGCAGCAACGCCCCGGCCTGCACGAACCGCAACGGCAGGCCCTCGGACTCGAACCAGAGGTCTCCGGCCCAGTTGGCCTCCTCCTCCGTGAGGACACGGCCGACGGCACGCTCCAGGAGTTCCACGCCGTCGGCGCGCTCCAGGCCGCCGAGGAAGACCTCCTCGAGCGCGGAGTCCGCGGACGGTGCGGGCACATCGGGCGTGGCCGCGACCAGGAAGGCGCACTCCGGGGTGGCGTCCAGCAGTTCGTCGAGGGCGGCGCCGCCGAACTCGACGTCGTCGAGGACGACGACCGCGCCGATCTCACGGACGTAGGAGAGCAGTTCGTCCCGGTCCGGGCGGTGCAGGGGCGCGTTGTGGACAGCGTAGAAGAGGTCGTGGAGCAGGTCGCTCGACGTGCGGTGGAAGCCGCTGAGGCGGACGACGCCGTCGGGGGCGAGGTCCGCGCAGTCCTCGGCGACGACGTCGAGGAGGCTGGTGCGGCCGGAGCCGGCCGGGCCGGTGAGGCGTACGGAACGGCCGCGGGCGAGCAGCCGTACCAGCCGCTCGCGCTCCTCCTGGCGGGCCAGGAGCGGCAGCTCGGGCTGTGCGGGACCAGGCGGAACCGGCGGCTTGGCCGCGCGCGCCACCTCGGCGCGTTCGGCCGCGCCGAGCTTCTCGGGACGGCCGGGGCGCTCGCCCGGCGGGCAGGCCACTATCTCGCTGCCGTCGACGGGATTGACGGTGAGCAGGTAGTCGCCCACCACGAGCTGCGCGGTGCGGGCGAGTGCGGGCGAGTGCTGCGCGAAGTCGGATGCGAGGGGATCCCTCGTCGGACGCCGGCTCGACGCCTGGGCTCCGCCGGTCTCGAATGCACTCGACCGGGAGGTGCCCCCATCGTCGTGGCCGTACTCCTCGGGCTCCCGGTTGTTCGGGTCCATAGGTTTCAAGCCCCCCAAAAGCGTCGTGTGCCAGCTCCGGCCCCTCCCGGCCTGTTGCACACCGCGCTGTCGCTTCTGGTCCGGGCCCGCTCGAGGGAAATCAGCGCGGGCGACCGAACCCTAAACCTTCGCACAGTATCTACGACAGTCCGGGGTCCCGCGCCGTCCGAGACGTCACAGTCTCATGAGGATTGCGCGCGACGTGTGCTTCGCAGCCGTAACGTCCGACCGCCCTGCCCCACTCCGTACCGGGTGTCACACCCGGGGCAGTGACTCCACGCCGATGCCGCCCTCAATCGCGAGGATCCGGTGCAGCCTGGTGGCGACCAGCAGGCGCTGCATCTGCGGCGGCACGCCGCGCAGCACGAGCCGCCGGCCGCAGCGGCCGGCGCGACGGTGTGCCCCCATGATCACCCCGAGGCCGGTGGCGTCCCAGGAGTCCAGCTCGGACAGGTCCAGCACGAGGTCGCCGACTCCGTCGTCGACGGCCGTGTGCAGGACCGTACGGGCGTCCGCCGCGCTGCGGACGTCGAGGCGGCCCCCGACGACCAGCTCGGCGTGGTCGCCCCTGATGTACATATGCGCTCCCCGTGCGTCGTCTCGTGCTCCGCGGAAGTGAAAGGCCGGTGATGCAACCTCTGACTGTGTTGGGCGGTCAGAGGTTGCCGTCCGTAAGCGAACCGATACCGAATTCACCCATGGGTGTGATGCCCCAGGGGCATGTGCGGTTTCAGTGCTTGTAGAAGCCCTGCCCGCTCTTGCGCCCGATGTCACCGGCGTCAACCATCCGGCGCATCAGTTCAGGTGGGGCGAACTTCTCGTCCTGGGATTCGGTGTAGATGTTGCTGGTGGCGTGCAGGAGGATGTCGACGCCGGTGAGGTCCGCCGTGGCGAGCGGGCCCATGGCGTGGCCGAAGCCCAGCTTGCAGGCGAGGTCGATGTCCTCGGCGGTGGCCACGCCCGACTCGTACAGCTTCGCCGCCTCGACGACGAGCGCCGAGATCAGACGGGTCGTCACGAAGCCGGCCACGTCACGGTTGACGACGATGCAGGTCTTGCCGACGGACTCGGCGAACTCCCGCGCGGTGGCGAGGGCTTCGTCGCTCGTCTTGTAGCCGCGCACCAGCTCGCACAACTGCATCATCGGCACCGGCGAGAAGAAGTGCGTGCCGACGACCCGCTCCGGGCGCTCCGTCACGGCCGCGATCTTGGTGATCGGGATGGCGGAGGTGTTGGAGGCGAGCACGGCGTCGGACTTCACGATCTTGTCGAGGGCCCGGAAGATCTCGTGCTTGACTTCCAGCTTCTCGAAAACGGCCTCGACGACGATGTCCGCGTCGGAGGCGGCGTCCAGGTCGGTGGTCGCGGTGATCCGGGCGAGGGCGGCATCGGCGTCGTGCGCCTCCAGCCTGCCCTTGCTCACGAACCTGTCGTACGAGGCCTTGATGCCGTCGGTGCCACGTTTGAGTGCCTCGTCGGTGACGTCGCGCAGGACGACGTCCCACCCCGCCTGCGCGGAGACCTGGGCGATCCCGGAACCCATCAGGCCGGCGCCGATGACGGCAAGCTTCCGTGCCACTGTGCGACTCCCCTTTGATGACTGCACACGCGCGCTCACACGCTGTTCATATCTGCCTCTCCGGCGGACCCTAGCGAAGGTGAGGGGCTGTGTGACCGGTAAGTAATGCGCGTCACGTCTCATCTGACGGACATCACACCGGCACGGCTCAGCGCTCTCCTCGTACGGCGTAGTTGAGCACCTTCTCGCTCAACAGCTCCTCCATGTGGTCGAGAAGCACGAGCACCTCTCGTGACACTTCGTCCGGATTGCGCCCGGCGACCATCTCACGGCCGATGACACCCATGACCGTCTGATGGACCCAGTTGACCTGACCGGCCATCAGGGTGGGGATCGGGTCGTCGGTTGCGGCGCCCGTCTCCTCGCGCAGGGTCGCCTCCAGGTTCTCCTGGACCTCCTGCTGGATACTCCAGAGCCGGGAGCGGAGCGGGGGCGAGTCGTGGATGACCCGCATGAACCGTTCGCAGCCCTCCATCAGGCCGACCCGGGGCGAGACCGCCTCGACCTCGTCGCGCAGCTCCCTCAGCACGGCCGCGGCCGCCGACTCACCCACGTCACGGGCGCGTACCCAGCGCGAAAGCCGGTCGATGACCCCCTTGCTGCGGTCGAGGAAGAGGTCCTCCTTGGTCGGGAAGTAGTTGTAGACGGTGTTCACGGAGACGTCGGCGGCCTCGGCCACGTCCGCGATGGTCACCGCCATGAAGCCGTGCTCCAGGAACAGCCCCGTCGCGATGTCCGAGATGCGCTGCCTGGTCTCGCGCTTCTTCCGCTCCCTGAGTCCCTCTGCCATGCCGGAGATCCTAACCGTTCTTGGTCTCCCTGAAATTTTGGGGGCGTTGCAAAATTTAAGAGACTCTGTTTTTCTGGGGTCATGGCAATCATCAGTACGGCCGGTCTGGCCCGTACCTTCCAGACGAAGTTCGGCCCCGTCGAGGCCGTGCGCGGTGTGGACCTGTCGGTCCGCGAAGGGGAGATCCTCGGCTTCCTGGGCCCGAACGGCGCCGGGAAGACCACGACCCTGCGCATGCTGACCACGTTGTTGACCCCGACCGGCGGCACCGCCACCGTCGCCGGCTGCGACCTGGCCGCCGACCCGGCCGGGGTGCGGCGGGCCTGTGGCTATGTGGCGCAGTCGGGCGGGGTCGACCCGCAGATCGGCGTGCGGGAGGAGCTGGTCACCCAGGGCCGCCTGTACCGCCTGACGAAGGCCCGGGCGACCGAGCGTGCCGAGGAGCTGGCCCGCGACCTGGACCTCACCGATCTCCTCGACCGCAAGGCGGGCGCCCTCTCCGGCGGCCAGCGGCGGCGCCTGGACATCGCGATGGCGCTCACCCACCGCCCGAAGGTCCTCTTCCTCGACGAGCCGACGACCGGCCTCGACCCCGGCAGCCGCGCCGACCTGTGGGACCTGGTCCGCCGACTGCGCGACGAGCACGGCACGACCGTCTTCCTGACCACCCACTACCTCGACGAGGCCGACGCCCTCTCCGACCGCCTGGTCGTCGTCGACCAGGGCGTGGTCGCGGCGGAAGGCACCCCGAGCGCGCTGAAGCTGAAGTACGGCGGCTCGATCGACGCGCCCCTCCAGGACACGTTCCTCGCGATCACCGGCCGCGGTCCCGCCCCGGCCGCCACCACCCCCGTAGCCGTATAGGAATCCCGAAGAGATGCTGCTCCACGACACGGCCCTCATCTACGGCCGCTACCTCCGCCAGTCCCTCCGCTCCCGCTTCGCCCTGCTCTTCGGCGTGCTGATGCCGCTGCTGTACCTGGTGTTCTTCGGCCCCCTGCTGACCGGGCTGCCGCTCGGCGGGCGGGGCAGCTCCTGGCAGATACTGGTCCCCGGGCTGCTGCTCCAACTCGGCCTGTTCGGGGCGTCGTTCGCCGGCTTCTCGGTCATCGTCGAGAACAGCCAGGGCGTGGTCGAACGCATGCGGGTCACGCCCGTCAGCCGCCTGGCACTCCTCCTCGGCCGGGTCCTGCGGGACGCCACGGTGTTCGTCTTCCAGGCGGTGCTGCTGGTGCTGGCCGCGGTGGTGATGGGCCTGCGCGCACCCCTGGCGGGCGTGCTGATCGGCTTCGCGTTCGTCGCGTTGCTGACGGTCTCCCTGGGCTCGCTGTCGTACGCGCTGGCGATGAAGGTCCGCAGCCCAGGGGAGTTCGGTCCCTTGATCAACGCCGTGAGCATGCCGTCCATGCTGCTGTCCGGCCTGATGCTGCCGATGGCGCTGGCGCCGGGCTGGCTGGACGTCCTCTCGCACCTCATGCCGTTCCGCTATCTGGTGGACGCGGTGCGGGAGGCGTACGTCGGCTCGTACACGACGGCGCCCATGCTGTACGGCGTCCTGGTGGCCGTCGGCTTCGCCACGCTGTCCGTGACAGTGGGCACACGGGTCTTCCGGACGTCCGGCGCGTAACTACTCTGACCTCATGGTCAATCTGACGCGCATCTACACCAGGACCGGCGACCAGGGCACCACCGCCCTCGGCGACATGAGCCGAGTCGCCAAGACCGACCCGCGGATCTCCGCGTACGCCGACACGAACGAGGCGAACGCGGTGATCGGCACGGCGATCGCGCTGGGCAACCTGGACGAGGAGATCGTCAAGGTCCTCACCCGGGTGCAGAACGACCTGTTCGACGTGGGCGCGGACCTGTCGACGCCGGTGGTGGAGAAGCCGGAGTTCCCGCCACTGCGGGTCGAGCAGTTCTACGTCGACAAACTGGAGGCGGACTGCGACCGCTTCAACGAGCAGCTCGAGAAGCTCCGGTCCTTCATCCTCCCCGGGGGAACCCCGGGCGCGGCCCTCCTCCACCAGGCCTGCACGGTCGTACGGCGGGCCGAGCGGTCCACCTGGGCGGCGATGGAGGTGCACGGCGAGGTGATGAACCCGCTCACCGCGACCTATCTCAACCGCCTGTCGGACCTGCTGTTCATCCTCGCCCGCACGGCGAACAAGGACGTCGGGGACGTGCTGTGGGTGCCGGGCGGGGAGCGCTGACGCGGAGAGCCACAGGCGCCGGTGGAGCGGCATGCCTGTCCAACGCCGGCATCGCGCCCGCCTCGACATGGCCGAGGCGACGGTGAAGACGCACGTCAGCCGACTGCTGGCGAAGCTGGAACTGCGCAGCCGGGTCCAAGCAGCGGTGCTGGCGCAGGAGTTGGGGATCTGACCCACCGGTAGGCCCAGTGGTCCAGACCCATTGACCGATGGTCCAGACCTTTCTATCCTCGCGGCACCGTGGGTGCGAAGGCTCAGTCGCGCCCCCAACCCCCGAGGAGGCGCAGCATGCGCTTCAGACTCAGGCACAGAGCCGCGGCAGGTTTCGCGACACTGATGCTCCCCTTCGCCGGCCTGATCGGCCTCGCCAGCCCCGCCCAGGCCGCGACGTCCGCCACCGCCAACTACACCAAGGCCTCCGACTGGGGCACCGGTTTCGAAGGCAAGTGGACGGTGAAGAACACCGGCACCACCTCCCTCAGCTCCTGGACCGTCGAGTGGGACTTCCCCTCCGGTACGTCCGTCACCTCCGCATGGGACGCCGACGTCACGTCGTCCGGCACCCACTGGACCGCCAAGAACAAGTCCTGGAACGGCACCCTCGCCCCCGGCGCCTCCGTCTCCTTCGGCTTCAACGGCACCGGCTCCGGATCCCCCGCGGGCTGCAAGCTCAACGGCGGCAGCTGTGACGGCACCACCGTCCCCGGCGACACACCGCCCTCCGCCCCCGGCACCCCCACCGCCTCCGACATCACCAACACCTCGGTGAAACTGACCTGGAGCGCGGCCACCGACGACAAGGGCGTCAAGAACTACGACGTCCTGCGCGACGGTGCGAAGATCGCCACCGTGACGACGACCTCGTACACCAACACCGGCCTCACCGCCGGCACCGACTACTCCTACTCCGTCCAGGCCCGCGACACCGCCGACCAGACCGGCCCGGCCAGTGGCGCGGTCGCCGTGCGCACCACCGGCGGCACCACCGACCCGCCGCCCACCGGCTCCAAGGTCAAGCTCGGCTACTTCACCGAGTGGGGCGTCTACGGCCGCAACTACCACGTCAAGAACCTGGTGACCTCCGGCTCGGCCGCGAAGATCACACACATCAACTACGCCTTCGGCAACGTCAAGGACGGCAAGTGCGTCGTCGACGACACCTACGCCGCCTACGACAAGGCCTACACCGCCGACCAGTCCGTCAGCGGCACCGCCGACACCTGGGACCAGCCGCTGCGCGGCAACTTCAACCAGCTCCGCCAGCTCAAGGCCAAGTACCCGCACATCAAGGTGCTGTACTCCTTCGGCGGCTGGACCTACTCCGGCGGCTTCGCGCAGGCCGCCGCCAACCCGGCCGCCTTCGCCGCCTCCTGCAAGGCCGTCGTCGAGGACCCGCGCTGGGCCGACGTCTTCGACGGCATCGACATCGACTGGGAGTACCCGAACGCCTGCGGTCTGACCTGCGACACCTCAGGACCCGCGGCCTTCAAGAACCTGATGCAGGGCCTGCGCTCGGCATTCGGCTCCAACTACCTGGTCACCGCCGCCATCACCGCCGACGGTTCCTCCGGCGGCAAGATCGACGCGGCCGACTACGGCGGCGCCTCCTCGTACCTCGACTGGTACAACGTGATGACGTACGACTACTTCGGCGCGTTCGACGCGGACGGCCCGACCGCCCCGCACTCGCCGCTCACCTCGTACTCCGGCATACCGACCGCGGGCTTCAACTCCGCCGACGCGATCGCCAAGCTGAAGTCGAAGGGCGTCCCGTCCGCCAAGCTCCTGCTCGGCATCGGCTTCTACGGCCGCGGCTGGACCGGCGTCACCCAGTCCGCCCCCGGCGGCACGGCCACCGGAGCCGCCCCCGGCACCTACGAGGCCGGCATCGAGGACTACAAGGTGCTCAAGACGTCCTGCCCGGCCACCGGCACCGTCGCGGGCACGGCGTACGCGCACTGCGGCACCAACTGGTGGTCCTACGACACTCCCGCGACGATCGCCGGGAAGATGACCTGGGCGAAGAACCAGGGCCTGGGCGGCGCGTTCTTCTGGGAGTTCAGCGGTGACACCGCGGGCGGTGAGCTGGTGAGCGCCATCAACAACGGGCTGTCGTAAAGAGCCACCGGGCGACGTTGACGCTCCCCCGGACTTCGTCCGGGGGGGGACCCCCACCCAGCGAGTGAATGTGGCTACGCCACATTCACTCGCTGTCCGGGCGGGGCTGCCTCCAGCCACGCGAGGAAACCGGTCAGCGCGTCTTCGCTCATGGCGAGCTCGAGACGCGTGCCCCGGTGCAGACAGGTCAGGATGATCGCGTCGGAGAGCAGCGCCAGCTCCTCCTCGCCCTCGGGCAGGCGGCGGCCGGCCACCTCGATCGAGGAGCGTTCCAGGACGCGGCGCGGGCGGTAGGCGTAGGAGAAGACGCGGTACCACTCGACACGGTCGCCGTTGTAGCGGGCGACCCCGTAGCTCCAGCCCTTGCCGCTGGTGTCCGGTTTCTCGGAGACGTCCCAGCGCAGGGAACAGTCGAAGGTGCCGCCGGAGCGCTGGATGAGTCTGCGGCGCAGGCCGAAGACGAACAGCCCCAGTGCCACCAGGGCCACGACGATTCCGCACACAGTCAGAGCGAGGACCATCGACACCGACCTCCTCGTCTCCTAGGTACCCGAAACAGGTAACGGAACGGAAAAAACATCCATATCTGCCTCAGCCGCGGTCGGCTCCGGATTGCTCCGGTGCCGGCCGCGGCTGAGTGACGTCATCGCATCCGCGCTGGGGTCAGCGCGCCGCCGCCGCACGCAGTCGAACGTCCGCGCGACGCAAGGCGTGGGCGTCACCCTCCGCCTTCGCGCGCTCGAGTTCGCGCTCCGCGCTCTGGACGTCGATCTCGTCCGAAAGCTCGGCGATCTCGGCCAGCAGCGACAGCTTGTTGTCGGCGAACGAGATGAAACCGCCGTGCACCGCGGCGACGACCGTTCCACCGTCACTCGTACGGATGGTCACGGGGCCCGACTCCAGCACACCGAGCAGCGGCTGGTGACCGGGCATGACGCCGATGTCGCCGGACGTGGTGCGCGCGACGACCAGGGTGGCCTCGCCGGACCAGACCTCTCGGTCGGCCGCGACCAGCGCGACGTGCAGCTCAGCAGCCAAGGTGGCTCCTCGGGTCACCACCCGGCGGGTCTGCCGGGTGTTGGTTACAAGTCTAGTAGGCGTGGATGAGGGGGCGGGACGCTCCCGCCCCCTCACACGTAACTCAGAGCTCAGAACTCTTCAGGTCCGAGTTCAGGAGACGCCAAGCTCCTTGGCGTTGGCCTTGAGGTCCTCGAGGCCACCGCACATGAAGAACGCCTGCTCGGGGAAGTGGTCGTACTCGCCGTCGCAGATCGCGTTGAAGGCCCTGATCGACTCTTCCAGCGGCACGTCCGACCCGTCGACGCCGGTGAACTGCTTGGCGGCGTGGGTGTTCTGGGACAGGAAGCGCTCCACACGACGGGCACGGTGGACGACGAGCTTGTCCTCCTCGCCGAGCTCGTCGATACCGAGGATCGCGATGATGTCCTGGAGGTCCTTGTACTTCTGCAGGATAGTCTTGACGCGCATGGCGGCGTCGTAGTGGTCCTGCGCGATGTACCGCGGGTCCAGGATGCGGGACGTGGAGTCCAGCGGGTCCACGGCCGGGTAGATGCCCTTCTCGGAGATCGGACGGGAGAGCACCGTCGTCGCGTCGAGGTGGGCGAAGGTGGTGGCCGGGGCCGGGTCGGTCAGGTCGTCCGCGGGGACGTAGATCGCCTGCATCGAGGTGATCGAGTGACCACGCGTCGAGGTGATCCGCTCCTGGAGCTGGCCCATCTCGTCGGCCAGGTTCGGCTGGTAACCCACCGCGGACGGCATACGGCCGAGCAGCGTGGACACCTCGGAACCGGCCTGGGTGAAGCGGAAGATGTTGTCGATGAAGAACAGCACGTCCTGCTTCTGCACATCGCGGAAGTACTCCGCCATGGTCAGACCGGCCAGGGCGACGCGCAGACGGGTGCCCGGGGGCTCGTCCATCTGACCGAAGACCAGCGCGGTCTTCTCCAGAACGCCGGACTCTTCCATCTCCCCGATGAGGTCGTTGCCCTCACGGGTGCGCTCACCGACGCCCGCGAAGACGGAGACGCCCTCGTGGAGGTTGGCGACACGCATGATCATTTCCTGGATCAGCACGGTCTTGCCGACACCGGCACCACCGAACAGACCGATCTTTCCACCCTTGACGTACGGGGTGAGCAGGTCGACGACCTTCAGGCCGGTCTCGAACATCTCGGTCTTGGACTCGAGCTGGTCGAACGCCGGGGCCTTGCGGTGGATGGACCAGCGCTCGCCCTCGTACTGCTCGTCGACGTTCAGCACCTCACCGAGGGTGTTGAACACCTTGCCCTTGGTGAAGTCGCCGACCGGGACGCTGATGCCCGAACCCGTGTCGGTCACCGTGGCCTGGCGGACCAGACCGTCGGTGGGCTGCATCGAGATGGTGCGGACCAGACCGTCACCCAGGTGCTGGGCGACCTCGAGGGTCAGCGTCTTCTTCTCGCCGGCGTTGGCCGGGTCGGCCACCTCGACGTGAAGGGCGTTGTAGATCTCCGGCATGGCGTCGACGGGGAATTCCACGTCGACGACCGGGCCGATGACCCGGGCGACGCGGCCCGTGGCAACGGCCGTCTCAACTGTCGTCGTCATTACCTGTCACTCCCCGCGGTCGCGTCGGCCAGGGCTGCGGAGCCACCGACGATCTCGCTGATTTCCTGGGTGATTTCGGCCTGGCGGGCCGCGTTGGCAAGTCGGGAGAGGCTGGTGATCAGGTCTCCCGCGTTGTCGGTGGCCGACTTCATCGCACGGCGCGTGGCGGCGTGCTTGGAGGCGGCCGACTGGAGCAGCGCGTTGTAGATACGGCTCTCGACGTACCGCGGCAGGAGGGCGTCGAGGACGTCCTCCGCCGACGGCTCGAAGTCGTACAGCGGAAGGATCTCACCCTTGGCGTGCGACTCCTCCGCGACCTCTTCGAGGCGAAGCGGCAGCAGACGGCTGTCGACCGCCGTCTGCGTCATCATCGAGACGAACTCGGTGTAGACGAGGTGGAGTTCGTCCACACCGCCGTCCGCCGTCGCCTTCTCGATGGCCTCGATCAGCGGAACGGCGACCTTCTTCGCGTCCGCGTACGAGGGCTGATCGGTGAAGCCCGACCACGACTCCGCGACCTTGCGCTCACGGAAGTTGTAGTGGGCGAGGCCGCGGCGGCCGACGATGTACGTGTCGACCTCCTTGCCCTCCGCCTCGAGACGCGCGGTCAGCTGCTCCGCGGCCTTGATGGCGTTGGAGTTGAAGGCGCCGGCCAGTCCGCGGTCGCTCGTGAGGAGCAGCACCGCGGAACGGGTCGCCGACTCCGCCTCGGTGGTCAGCGGGTGCTTGGTGTTCGAACCCGTTCCGACCGCCGTGACCGCGCGGGTGAGCTCGGTCGCGTACGGGGTGGAGGCCGCCACCTTGCGCTGCGCCTTGACGACGCGCGAGGCGGCGATCATCTCCATCGCCTTGGTGATCTTCTTGGTCGCGGTGACGGATTTGATGCGACGCTTGTAGACCCGGAGCTGGGCTCCCATGAGTCAGGTCCCTTCCGTCGTCACTTGCCCGCAGCGGCAGGGGTGTCCTCGCCGAGCAGCTTGCCGTCCGACGTCTCGAACTGCTTCTTGAAGTCCGTGATCGCGTCGGCGATGGCCTGCAGCGTGTCGTCCGACAGCTTGCCGCCCTCCTTGATGGAGGTCATGAGGCCCTGCTCCTTGCGGTGCAGGTACTCGAGGAGCTCCTTCTCGAAGCGGCGGATGTCGGCGACCGGGACGTCGTCCATCTTGCCGGTGGTACCGGCCCACACGGAGACGACCTGGTCCTCGGTCGACATCGGCTGGTACTGAGGCTGCTTCAGCAGCTCGACCATGCGCTGACCGCGCTCCAGCTGCGCCTTCGACGCGGCGTCCAGGTCGGAACCGAAGGCGGCGAACGCCTCCAGCTCGCGGAACTGGGCGAGGTCGACGCGCAGACGACCGGAAACCTGCTTCATCGCCTTGTGCTGCGCGGAACCGCCGACTCGGGAGACGGAGATACCGACGTTCAGCGCGGGGCGCTGACCGGCGTTGAAGAGGTCCGACTCCAGGAAGCACTGGCCGTCGGTGATCGAGATGACGTTGGTCGGGATGAACGCCGAGACGTCGTTGGCCTTCGTCTCGACGATCGGCAGACCGGTCATCGAGCCGGCGCCCATCTCGTCGGAGAGCTTCGCGCAGCGCTCCAGCAGACGGGAGTGCAGGTAGAAGACGTCACCCGGGTAGGCCTCACGGCCCGGCGGGCGGCGCAGCAGCAGGGACACAGCGCGGTAGGCGTCGGCCTGCTTCGAGAGGTCGTCGAAGATGATGAGGACGTGCTTGCCGTCGTACATCCACTGCTGGCCGATGGCCGAGCCGGTGTACGGCGCCAGGTACTTGAAGCCGGCCGGGTCGGACGCCGGGGCGGCGACGATGGTCGTGTATTCCAGGGCGCCGGCCTCTTCGAGGGCACCACGCACGGAGGCGATGGTCGAACCCTTCTGACCGATGGCGACGTAGACGCAGCGGACCTGCTTCTTCGGGTCGCCGGAGCGCCAGTTGTCGCGCTGGTTGATGATCGTGTCGACGGCCAGGGCGGTCTTGCCGGTCTGGCGGTCACCGATGATCAGCTGACGCTGACCGCGGCCGATCGGGGTCATCGCGTCGACGGCCTTGTAGCCGGTCTCCATCGGCTCGTGGACCGACTTACGGGCCATGACGCCCGGGGCCTGCAGCTCCAGAGCGCGCCGGCCGCTGGTCTCGATCTCGCCGAGGCCGTCGATCGGGTTGCCGAGCGGGTCGACAACGCGGCCGAGGTAGCCCTCGCCGACGGCCACGGACAGGACCTCGCCGGTACGGGTGACCGGCTGGCCCTCCTCGATGCCGCTGAACTCACCGAGGACGATGGCGCCGATCTCGCGCTCTTCCAGGTTGAGCGCGAGGCCGAGGGTGCCGTCCTCGAACTTCAGCAGTTCGTTGGCCATGGCCGAGGGCAGGCCCTCGACCTTCGCGATGCCGTCGCCGGCCAGGGTGACCGTACCGACCTCCTCGCGCGAGGCCGCGTCCGGCTTGTACGACTGGACGAAGTTCTCCAGCGCGTCCCGGATCTCCTCCGGCCGGATCGTGAGCTCCGCCATCTGGGTTCCCTGCTCTCCTTGTTGGGCCCGAAGTTTCACTTTGGGGTCTGGGGGCGACCCCCAGGATTCTTCTGCACGGCCCAACACGGGCCGTAATAAGTTCGTACTGCTCTTGAGTTGCTGCTAGCCAGTTGCTGCTAGCTCGCCATGCGGCGGCCGACGTCCTCGATACGGTCCGCGATCGAGCCGTTGATGACCTCGTCGCCGACCTGCACCCGGATCCCTCCGAGGACCCCGGGGTCCACGTCGAGGTTGAGGTGCATCCTGCGGCCGTAGAGCTTCGCGAGGGCGGCACCCAGGCGCTGCTTCTGCGGGTCGCTCAGCGGTACCGCCGAGGTGACGACGGCCACCATGCGGTCCCGGCGCTCGGCGGCGAGCTTGGACAGGGACTCCAGTCCCGCTTCCAGGCTACGTCCCCGCGGCGCGGTCACAAGGCGCGTCACCAGACGCTCGGTGGTCGCGGCGGTCCGGCTGCCGAGCAGGCTGCGCAGCAGCTCGCCCTTGGCCGAGGCCGGGGCCTTGCGGTCGGTCAGCGCGGCGCGCAGCTCGGTGCTCGAGGAGACGATCCGGCCGAACCGGAACAACTCGTCCTCGACGTTGTCGAGCGTGCCCGCCCGCTGCGCGGCCGTGAGGTCGGCGAGGGCGGCCAGCTGCTCCAGCGCGTCCACCAGGTCGCGCGACTGTGACCAGCGAGAACGCACCAGGCCGGACATCAGGTCGACGGTCTGGCCGCCGACCTGGGTGCCGAGCAGGCGCTGGGCCAGTTCGGCCTTGGCCTCGCCGGGCTGCGCCGGGTCGGTCAGGACCCGACGCAGTGACACCTCGCGGTGGAGCAGCGCGGTGACGGCGGCCAGCTCGTCGGCGAGCGAGCCGGCGTCCACGGAAGTGGAGTCCGTCAGCGCGTCGAGACGCTCGCGGGCGGCTGCCAGGGCCCCGCGGCTCGCTCCGTTCATCGGGTGGCCTCGGCCTTCTCCTCGAGCTCGTCGAGGAAGCGGTCGATGACACGGCTCTGCCGGGCGTGGTCCTCGAGGGACTCACCGACGAGCTTGCCGGCCAGTTCGGTGGCGAGCGTACCGACGTCCTGGCGCAGCGCGGACGCGGCGGCCTTGCGGTCGGCCGCCAGCTGGGCGTGACCGGCGGCCACGATCTCCTCGCGCTGCCGCTGGCCTTCCGCGCGCATCTCGGCGATGAGCGTGGCGCCCTGCTCCTGCGCCTCCTGGCGCAGCCGCGCGGCCTCGTGGCGTGCCTCGGCGAGCTGTGCCTTGTACTGCTCAAGGACGCTCTGGGCCTCGGTCTGTGCGGCCTCGGCCTTCTCGATACCGCCCTCGATGGCCTCGCGGCGCTCTTCCAGAACCTTGTTGATGGTCGGGAGGAGCTTCTTGGCGAGGAAGCCGAAGACGATGACGAAGGCGATCAGGCCGATGACGAGCTCCGGCCACGGCGGAATGAGGGGATTCTCCTTCTCCGCCTCGGCCGCCAGCTGAACCAGTGCGTGGTTCACATCAGTGCCTTTCGTCGAATGGGGCTGTCGTCGTCGTTCGTCTTAGTAGACGAACGGCATGACGAGGCCGATGAGGGCCAGCGCCTCACAGAACGCGAAGCCCAGGATCTGGTTGGCGCGGATCAGGCCGGCCGCCTCGGGCTGGCGGGCGAGTGCCTGCGTGCCGTTACCGAAGATGATGCCGACGCCGACGCCGGGGCCGATGGCCGCAAGACCGTAACCGACGGAGCCAAGGTCACCGGTGACAGCAGCGAGGGTCTGGGACATGCCAGTTCTTCCTTCTCTTTACGGACCGGTGGGGGTTGGCCACCGGACGACTCTGGGGTGTTCGAAAAGCGGCGGTGCTCAGTGGTGCTCGGCGAGCGCGCCCTGGATGAAGGTGCAGGTCAGGAGGACGAAGACATACGCCTGAACAGCCTGGATGAAGAGCTCGAAGGCCGTCATCACGAGGACCATCACGAACGAGACGGCGGAGTAGGCGATGCCGATGCCGTTCAGCATGTACCAGCTGGCAATGGTGAACAGCAGCAGCAGCGTGTGCCCGGCGAACATGTTCGCAAACAGTCGCACCGCGTGCGTGAACGGACGGACCAGCAGGTTCGAGAAGAACTCGATGGTCATGGCCAGCGGGAGCACCGGGCCCAGCGACTTGTCGTAGCCCGTGAAGTTCTTGAAGGCGCCCACGAAGCCGTGCCGCTTGAAGGTCAGCGAGACCCAGGTGATGTAGACGATGGCCGCGAGCACCGCCGGGTAGGCGATGATCGAGGTCACCGGGAAGGCGGCGACCGGGACGATCGACCAGAGGTTCATCATCCAGATGAAGAAGAACAGCGAGACGGCGAGCGGGACGTACTTCTCGCCCTCCTTCTTGCCGATCGTCTCGTAGACGATGCCGCGGCGTACGAAGTCGTAGCCGGCCTCGGCGACCATCTGCAGTTTGCCGGGGACCAACTTGGGCCTGGCGAACGCGGCCCAGAAGAAGCCCACGACGATGATGGAGCCCAGAAGCGCCAGCAGCATCGGCTTGTTGAAGTAGAGGCCGTTGCCGTCGGCGTCGCCCAAGAGCGGCTCGAACAGGAACGAGTGCAGGCCCGGAGCCGGGAAGCCACAACCGTCGAACAGGTGGCAGTCGGTCTCGAAGGCGAGCGTCTGCGTCGGGTCAGCACTCACCGCGGGCTCCTTCAGCGTGGCGCATAGGTACGGCAACCTCGTTGTGTCGGCGCGGCGCGCAGCCGCGGTTCGGCACGGGACTGGTGTTTCGGATGTGGGGGCGGCTGGGGGGCATCTCGCCTCGCGATTGAGCAGGCGTCAGCTCAGATGCCCGCGCCCGCGATGCCGCAGTTGGCATCGGACGATAGCAGCATCTCTGTAGCGCCCTTATCCCGGCCCTACCCCTCACGACGAGTGCCCCGTCTTTTCGGGCTTGTCGCCCGACGACTCGGGTTCGACGTAGAGGATCTTGGCCTTCATGTGGGCGCGCGTCTGTGCGGCGGTCCACACGAGGGTGCCGACGACGAGCGTGATCGCGAAGGCCCGGGCGTTGAACAACGTCGTGTTCTTGAAGGCCGCGAGGAAGATGAACAGCAGCAGGATCTGTGCCGCGTAGAGCATCAGACCCATCGCCTGGAAGAGGTGCGGAAGCGATTTGGCAGTGCGCTGCAGAACGTAGAGACCGATCCCCATGAAGAGGATCACGATCAGCGTCGCGACGCCCGCCCCGACCGCTCCCTTGCCACCGGCGACCACGCCACTGACGACGGCGGCTACAGCGCCGGCGGCAGCTGTGGGCACAGCGGCCTGGAGCAGGATCCGGACGTCGTTGGACGGCATGGCGGCAACTCCGCTTTCACAGGGGGCAGGGTGTCGTCATGGACGAGCGTAGTCCCGGGCTGAGGGCGGACCTCACACCAAGGGGCCGTCGCACTGCGGCCCTTCAGCTCTATCCGGGGTTCTCGTGAACCGTATCACAAACTATTTGATGCGGTCTTTACCAAGTGCCGTGCTCGCCGTCACACATGAGAGTGACAGTGCGCGCCTGTGCAGGCTCAAGGGTGACTTGTCTGATATTGGGGAGCTTTGCTTCCCCACGAGTTGGCAATGCTCTAGTCAGATTCTTACCTTGTCCCGTCAGCGCGAGGTCCGTCAGCGCGAGGTCCGTCAGCGCGAGGTCCGTCAGCGCAAGGCCCCGTCAGCGCGACGTCCCGGCTTTCCGCCTCTCCGGGAGACGCGAACGGGCGCCGAGGGCGGTGGCCCCATTGACGCCGGCCACCCCCGCGGCCACGGGAGCGCGGCTCTCCTCCACCGCGGCCGCCGGCGCGGGCTCCTCGACGGCCGCCCGGCGCCGGTAGCGCGGCGGCACGAAGTGCTGGGCCCAGCGCGGGGTGCGCGGGGTGAAGCGGGGCAGCAGGAGCAGCAGGAGGCCGATCGCGCTCAGGAAGACGACACCGAGCACGATCCACATGGACGCCGAGTTCACCGAGTAGGCGAGCGCGCCGAAGGCGATCAGCGCCGACCAGAAGTACATGATCAACACGGCCCGGCTGTGCGAGTGGCCGACCTCCAGCAGGCGGTGGTGCAGGTGACCCCGGTCCGCGGCGAACGGCGACTGGCCGCGCCAGGTGCGGCGCACGATGGCGAGGATCAGGTCGGCGGCCGGGATCGCGATGATGGTCAGCGGCAGCAGCAGCGGGATGTAGACGGGCACCGTCTGGTGCACGGCCGCCTTCTCGGACCCGGCGAACAGCTTCAGCGCGTCCGGGTCGACCTGCCCGGTGATGGAGATGGCGCCGGCCGCCAGCACCAGGCCGATGAGCATCGAGCCGGAGTCGCCCATGAAGATCCGCGCGGGGTGCATGTTGTGCGGCAGGAAGCCCAGGCACATGCCCATCAGGATCGCCGCGAACAGCGTGGCGGGGGCGGCGGCCTCGATGCCGTACGAGACCCAGACGCGGTAGGCGTAGAGGAAGAACGCGGCCGCGGCGATGCACACCATGCCGGCGGCGAGGCCGTCGAGGCCGTCGACGAAGTTGACCGCGTTGATGGTGATGACGACGAGCGCGACCGTCAGCAGGGTGCCCTGCCACTGGGTCAGCGCGACCGAGCCGACGCTGGGGATGGGCAGCCACAGGATCGTCAGACCCTGCATGACCATCACACCCGCAGCGATCATCTGGCCGCCCAGCTTGATCAGGGCGTCGATCTCGAACTTGTCGTCCAGGACGCCGATCAGCCAGATCAGGGCGGCTCCGGAGAGCAGCGCCCGGGGCTCGTTGGACTTGGAGAAGACCTCGTTGAGGTTGGCGAGGTGGTCGGCGACCAGCAGCCCCGCGCACAGGCCGAAGAACATCGCGATCCCGCCGAGCCGCGGAGTCGGTTCCCGGTGCACGTCACGGGCCCGGATCTCCGGCATCGCTCCGGCCACGATCGCGAACTTCCGTACCGGCCCTGTCAGCAGATACGTCACGGCGGCCGTGACGCAGAGCGTCAGCAGGTATTCACGCACGGGCTTCCCCACAGGTCTCGCTGGCCATCACAGCCCCACACACTAGCGACGCACGCATACGGTTGGGGACTTCCGGGTAGCGACGATGGTTGCACGTGTGGCTGTGTACGGATCAGCGTCTACCCAGGTTCAGGCGGGATACGGCGGAAATCCCCCGGCCAGCTCCCGCACTTCTTCACGGGCCTTCTGGCTCTCCACCTCACCCCTGAGGACCTGCGCGAACAGTACGGCGATCCGTGCCATCTCCACCTCCCCCATGCCCTGCGTGGTCACGGCCGCGGTACCGAAGCGCAGGCCACGGACGTCGGCGTGCGGCAGCGCACAGCAGTCGAGCACCATCCCGGCCGCCGCGAGCCGGCCGCGAGCGGTGCGTCCGTCGACGCCGAGCGGCGCCGGATCGGCGGTCACGAGGTGGGTGTCGGTCCCGCCGGTGGTGACGACGAGCCCCTCGACGGCGAGCCCGTCCGCCAGCACGCGTGCGTTGGCGACCACCTGATGGGCGTACGCCGTGAACGCCGGTGTTGCCGCCTCGCCGAACGCGACGGCCTTGGCGGCGATGGTGTGCATCTGGGCGCCGCCCTGGGTGAAGGGGAACACCGCCCGGTCGACCCGCTCGGCGAGGTCGGCGCCGCACAGGATCATGCCGCCGCGCGGACCGCGCAGCACCTTGTGGGTGGTGGCGCACACCACATCGGCGTACGGCACCGGATTCGGCGCCGCTCCCCCGGCGACGAGCCCGATGGGGTGCGCGGCGTCCGCGATCAGGTACGCGCCCACCTCGTCGGCGACCTCCCGGAAGTAGGCGTAGTCGATGTGCCGGGGGTAGGCGATGGAGCCGCACACGATGGCCTTGGGCCGGTGCGTGCGGGCGAGCGTGCGCACCTGGTCGTAGTCGATGAGGCCGGTCTCCGCGTCCACGCCGTAGCCCACGAAGTCGAACCAGCGGCCGGAGAAGTTCGCGGGCGAGCCGTGCGTGAGGTGACCGCCGTAGGGCAGCCCGAGGGCGAGCACGGTGTCGCCGGGGCGCAGCAGGGCGGCATACGCGGCCAGCACGGCCGAGGACCCCGAATGGGCCTGCACGTTGGCGTGTTCGGCGCCGAACAGCGCCTTCGCCCGCTCCACGGCGATCCGCTCGGCGACGTCGACGATCTCGCAGCCTCCGTGGTGCCGGGCCCCCGGGTACCCCTCCGCGTACTTGTTGGCGAGGGGCGAGCCGAGGGCGGCCAGCACGGCCGGTGAGGAGAAGTTCTCGGCGGCGATCAACTGCAGCGTCGTCGACTGCCGGTCGGACTCCCCTAGCAGGATCTCGGCCAACTCGGGGTCCTGCCGCCGCAGGACGTCGGCGGCGGACTCGGGGGCATGGGTGACCGACATGGTGGGCTCCGGGCGTCGACGGTGACGTACGTCCAATGTAGGCCCGGGAGACATGGGGCGCGCGGTCGTTGCGTCCGTACAGGTGCATGCCCTTTCAGCCCGTCTGGGGGTCCCCCCTCTGGGGGAGTTTGAGGACGAGGCCCGTCGGGCCGAATGCGAGGTCTGGGGGCGGCAGCCCCCAGGGACGGGACGGGAAGGGGCGGCGGGGGCGAAACCCGACGTCACGTACGCGCAGGCACCCCGGTCAACGCCGTCACCACCGGATCCAGCGCCTCGTTTATCTCGTCCCCGATCGAGCGGAAGAAGGTCAGCGGGGCGCCGTACGGGTCGTACACCTCGTCCGCCTCGGCCGTCGGGGCCAGGAGCCACCCGCGTAGAGCCGCTGCAGCGCGGACCAGGGCGCGGGCGCGCGCGACCATTCCGTCCTCCAGGGGAGGCAGGGTCGCCGGGTCGATCGCCTTCACCAGGCGGGTGAACTCCTTCAGGGTGAAGGTGCGCAGGCCCGCGGAGTGCCCCATGGAGATGACCTGGGCGCGGTGGTCGCGGGTCGCCGTCAGGACCAGGTCGGCCCTGATGACGTGTTCGTCGAGCAGTTCGCGGCCGGTGAAGCCGGAGGCGTCCGCACCGAAGTCGGCCAGCACGGTCTCCGCGTTGGCCTCCATGGGCGCGCCCTCGTGGCCCCAGGTGCCGGCGCTCTCCACGATCAGCCCGCCCCACAGGGGGTCGCCGAGCCGGTCCGCCAGGGCATGACGGGTCAGCCGCTCGGTGATCGGCGAGCGGCACACGTTGCCGGTGCTGACGTGGAGGATGCGGAAGCTGTCGAGCGGGAGGCCCTGTTCGAACAGGCTCCCCGCCCCTTCCCCGTTGCCTATGCCACGCCCCGCGTCAGGGGCCGTCAATTCGCCACCTCGAGGTCGGGTACGACCTTGCGGAGCTCGTCCGCGGAGATGGCACCCTCACGCAGCAGCAGCGGCACCTCACGCGTGACGTCGACGATCGAGGACGGGACGTTGCCGGGGGTCGGGCCGCCGTCCAGGTACACGGAGACCGAGTCGCCGAGCATCTCCTGCGCCGCGTCACAGTCCTCCGGCGCCGGGTGGCCCGTCAGGTTCGCGGAGGAGACGGCCATCGGGCCGACCTCGGTCAGCAGCTCGATGGCGACCGGGTGCAGCGGCATGCGGACGGCGACCGTGCCACGGGTGTCCCCCAGGTCCCACTGGAGGGACGGCTGGTGCTTGGCGACGAGCGTGAGCGCGCCCGGCCAGAACGCGTCGACGAGCTCCCAGGCCAGCTCGGAGAAGTCCGTGACCAGGCCGTGCAGGGTGTTCGGGGAGCCGATGAGGACGGGGGTGGGCATGTTGCGGCCCCGGCCCTTGGCCTCGAGGAGGTCGGACACCGCTTCCGAGGAGAACGCGTCGGCGCCGATGCCGTACACCGTGTCGGTCGGCAGCACCACGAGCTCGCCACGGCGGACGGCGGACGCGGCTTCGCGCAGACCGGTCGTGCGGTCGGTCGCGTCGTTGGTGTCGTATCGCCGTGCCATATCTAGCGGGCCTCCTCGTACACGTACTTCTGGAAAAGACTCTGCGGGGCGCTCACGGCGTCGCCCTGCGGGCGGTCGCGAAGCGGGGGCGGTTGTTGAGGTCGGGGTGGTCGGCCGCGTCGGCCCAGCCCCGCTCCTCGGTGAAGATCCACGGCACCTGGCCGCCCTGGGTGTCGGCGTGCTCGATGACGACGACACCGCCCGGGCGCAGGAGCCGGTGTGCGGTGCGTTCGATGCCGCGGATCAGGTCGAGGCCGTCCTCGCCCGAGAACAGGGCGAGTTCGGGGTCGTAGTCGCGTGCCTCGGGTGCGACGTACTCCCATTCGGTCAGCGGGATGTACGGCGGGTTGGAGATGACCAGGTCGACCTGGCCGTCGAGGTCCGGGAAGGCGTCCAGGGCGTTGCCCTGACGCAGGTCGACCCTGGACCCCGCCATGTTCTTGCGCGTCCACGTCAGGGCGTCCTCGGACAGCTCCACGGCGTGCACACGGGAGCGCGGGACCTCCTGGGCGAGGGCGAGGGCGATCGCGCCGGACCCGGTGCACAGGTCGACGATGAGCGGCTCGACCACGTCCATCGCGCGTACGGCGTCTATGGCCCAGCCGACCACGGACTCCGTCTCGGGACGCGGGACGAACACCCCTGGCCCGACCTGGAGTTCCAGGTACCGGAAGAAGGCCCGCCCGGTGATGTGCTGCAGCGGCTCGCGCTGTTCACGCCGGGCGATGACCTCCCAGTAGCGGGCGTCGAAGTCCGAGTCCTTCACGGAGTGCAGCTCGCCCCGCTTCACGCCGTGCACGAACGCGGCGAGCTCCTCCGCGTCGTTGCGCGGCGAGGGAACGCCGGCGTCGGCCAGCCGCTGGGTGGCCTGGGCCACCTCTGCGAGCAGCAGGTTCACGCAAAGTCCTCCGTGTCGTCCTCGTGCGTGGGTACGTCCTTGCGCTTACGCGGCCGCCAGCTTCGCTGCCGAGTCCGCGTCGACGCAGGCCTGGATCACCGCGTCGAGGTCGCCGTCCAGGACCTGGTCCAGGTTGTACGACTTGAAGCCGACGCGGTGGTCCGAGATGCGGTTCTCCGGGAAGTTGTACGTACGGATCTTCTCGGAGCGGTCGACGGTGCGGACCTGGCTGCGGCGGGCGTCGGCGGCCTCACGCTCCGCCTCCTCCTGCGCCGCGGCAAGCAGCCTGGAGCGCAGGATACGCATCGCCTGCTCCTTGTTCTGCAGCTGGCTCTTCTCGTTCTGGCAGGAGGCGACGACTCCGGTGGGCATGTGCGTGATGCGCACCGCGGAGTCGGTGGTGTTGACGGACTGACCGCCGGGACCGGAGGACCGGTAGACGTCGATACGGAGGTCGTTGGGGTTGATCTCCACCTCCACCTCCTCCGCCTCGGGCGTCACCAGGACACCTGCCGCGGAGGTGTGGATACGGCCCTGCGACTCGGTCGCCGGCACGCGCTGCACGCGGTGCACGCCGCCCTCGTACTTCATGCGGGCCCACACGCCCTGCCCGGGCTCGGTCGCCCCCTGGCCGCCCTTGGTCTTCACGGCGACCTGGACGTCCTTGTAGCCGCCCAGCTCGGACTCGGTGGCGTCGATGATCTCGGTCTTCCAGCCGACCCGCTCGGCGTACCGCAGGTACATGCGCAGCAGATCGCCGGCGAACAGGGCCGACTCGTCGCCGCCCGCGCCCGCCTTGATCTCCAGGATGACGTCCTTCTCGTCGCTGGGGTCGCGCGGGACGAGGAGAAGGCGCAGCTTCTCCGTCAGTTCCTCGCGCTGCTTCTCCAGCTCCTTGACCTCGGCCGCGAAGTCGGGGTCGACGGCGGCGTACTCGCGCCCGGTCTCGATGTCGTCGCCGGTCTGCTTCCATGCGCGGTACGTGGCGACGATCGGGGTGAGCTCGGCGTACCGCTTGTTCAGCTTGCGCGCGTTGGCCTGGTCGGAGTGGACCGACGGATCGGCCAGCCTCTTCTCCAGGTCGGCGTGCTCACCAACGAGGTCCTCGACGGCCTCGAACATCTTTCGGCTCCTGTACTGCTGAGAAAAGGGGGGAAGGCGGACGACCAAAAACGCCGGTCCCGGTGCGCCCGGGAAGGGGGCGCGACCGTGGACCGGCGAAATGGGGCTCGCTACTTCTTGGAGCCGGCAGCCTTGCCGAAGCGGGCCTCGAAGCGGGCCACACGGCCACCGGTGTCGAGGATCTTCTGCTTGCCCGTGTAGAACGGGTGGCACTCGGAGCAGACCTCGGCACGGACGGTGCCGGAGCTGATGGTGCTACGAGTGGTGAACGAGGCGCCACAGGTGCAGCTGACCTGCGTCTCGACGTACTCGGGGTGGATGTCGCGCTTCAAGGTGTCTCCTAGTTTCGGGAGGGCGCCGGGTCGCAGCCGCGGGATGCGGAGGCGTGAACCGGGGCCGACGTACCAGTCTGCCAGGACTGGGGCCATCCCCCAAAACGGGGGGCGGGCGTCGGGTATTCCCCGCGGGCCGGTGGGGGGCTGCTCGCGCCCACGCGGTGGAGCCGCACATCGATACAGCCCGCACCCCTACGAGGCGGCGCTCACCACGCCCTTGGCGTCACCGGTGGCCGTGCCGGTCGTGGCCGACTTCGGGATCGCCCTGTCGTTCTCCAGGGCCGTCCACACCTGCTTGGCCTTGGCCTCCTCGACGATGACCCGGTTCGGGTTCGCCGGGTCGTACTTCACCGGCATCGTGACCATGTTCATGTGGGCGGAACTGATGCCCTTCAGGCCCTTGGCGAAAGACATGAGCGAGTTGATCGAGCCCAGGTCGGAGTCGGTCGTGACGGCCTTGGTGGCGGTGTTGGCGAGGTCGTACAGCTTGGTGCCACCGCCGAACAGGTCGATGCTCTTGACCTGGTCGATCAGCGCCTTGATGAAGGCCTGTTGAAGCTGGATGCGGCCGAGGTCTGAGCCGTCTCCGACGCCGTGCCGGGTGCGGACCAGGCCGAGGGACTGCTCGCCGGTGAGCGTGTGCGTGCCGGCCTTCAGGTCGAGGTGGCTGTCGGGGTCCTTGATGTCCTTGGTCGTGGTGACCTTGACTCCGCCGAGCTCGTCGATGATCTTCTCGAAGCCGCTGAAGTCGACCTCGAGGTAGTGGTCCATGCGGATGCCGCTGATGGTCTCGACGGTCTTCACCGCACAGGCGGCGCCCCCGGTCGAGTACGCGGAGTTGAACATCACTCCGGACGCGGCGTCGTGCGTTTCGCCCTTGGTGTCGGTGCACTCGGGGCGGTCGATGATGGTGTCGCGCGGTATGGAGACCACGCTGGCCTTCTTGTGGCCTTCGTAGACGTGCACGACCATCGCGGTGTCGGAGCGGGCGCTGCCGTCGTCGGTGCCGCCGCCGAGCTTCTTGTTGCTGCCGGAGCGTGTGTCCGAGCCGAGGACGAGGATGTTCTCGGAGCCGTTGTCGACCTTGGTCGGCCGGTCGGTGCCGAGGGCCGAATCGATGTCGACGCTCTTGATGTTGCCGTTGAGTTTGAAGTACACGTAGCCGGCGCCGGTGCCGCCGAGGATGACGATGCCCGCCGCGGTCCAGGCCGTGATGAGGACGCCCTTGCGGCGCTTGCCTCGGGGCTTGCGTCGGCTGCCCTTGGCTCGATGGCGGCCCTTGATGCCGGCATCACCCGCTGTGCCGGGCTCCGGCGTGCTCTCGGCTGACATGTGCTCCTCGAATCTCGTCCGGTCGGTTACCCCCTGCTTTCAGGGTCAGGCGTGGTCGTCAGGGACTCGTACCGCACCACTGTCGCTCCGCCTGGTCAGACGGCGAAACTCGGAAAAGGGTTGCACGACGCGCTGTGGCCACCCTGTGCAGCGGTGGCCACAGCGCGTAACGGACTATCCGGGATGAACGCAGCTCACCAGCGGTTTCAGCCGAAGATGTCGTACTGCTTGAAATCGGTCCCCACGGAGACCCTTGTGGCAAAGATCTCGCTCGTGGCCTTGCCGGTGCCCTTGTACAGATAGAGCGTGCCGCCGGGCGTACGGGCCAGGAAGTCGGCCTTGCCGTCGCCGTTGACGTCACCGACCGCGTCGAAGGCGTTGTACGTCGTGCTGCTCCAGGTGCGCACCTTGACCCGCGCGGAGAAGGCTGCGCTGCCGGACTTGCCGGTGCCCTTGTACAGGTAGACGTAGCCGTTGCTCTTGCCGCGGGCGATCAGGTCGGTCTTGCCGTCGCCGGTGAAGTCGCCGTGGCCGCGCAGGGAGTCGTACTGGTTCCAGCCGGAGCCGAACTGCACGCGGGCCGCGAAGGTGCCGTTGCCCTTGCCGGGGTAGATCCAAAGGACGCCCGCGGAGTCGACCGAGAGCATGTCGGGCAGGTAGTCGCCGGTGACGTCGCCGGGGGTGAGGACGCGGGTGCGGGTCTTCCAGTTGTCGAAGATCTGCTGGGGGTCGGCCCAGCTCTCGGTGGCCGGGACGTAGCGCCACCAGTAGACGTCACCGGTCGTGCTCTCGCGGTACACGAAGTCCTGGTAGCCGTCCCGGTTGAGGTCGGTCTGCAGGACGACGTTGACGCCGCTCCAGTTGCCCCAGGACTGACGGGCGCCGAAGGAACTGCCCGTGGAGTCCTTCTCGTAGCCGGTCTTGGTGGAGGCGTTGCGCACCCACAGGTCGGCCTTGTGGTCGAAGCTGAGGTTGGTGTCGTCGACGCGCGGATAGGCGGCGCCGACGTACGTGCTCACCTTGGTGAAGACGCTGTACGCGCCCTTGGTCACGCAGTTGGGCACGCCCCAGGAGACGACGCCCACGATCCGGTTGTTCACGACCAGCGGGCCGCCGGAGTCGCCGTTGCAGGCGGACGTCGTACCGGAGTCGCTGCCGGTGGCGGGGGTGCCCGCGCAGACCATGTGGCCCTTGACGAAGTCGGAGCCGTAGTAGCCGGCGCAGGTGGCGTCGGACTTGATCGGCAGCGTCGCCGTCTTCAGCGTCTCGGAGATGTCCTGCGTGGTGGAGGTGGTACGGCCCCAGCCGTAGAGCTTCGCACTGGTGCCGGAGGCGTACGAGGCGGTGTCACCGGACGTCGTCATGCGGATCGGCGCGGCCTTGACGGGGCGCGCCAGGGTGAGCACCGCGAGGTCGTTGTCGATGGTCCGCGCGTTGTACGACGGGTGGTTCCACTGCCGCAGGACCCCGCTGACGGTGCCGCCGTGCAGGTCGCCCTCCGAGGGCAGTTGGGAGGTGCCGGTCACGACGGCGCCGCCCGCGTGCCAGTCGTAGCCCTTCACGCAGTGCGCGGCGGTGAGGATCTTCGTCGGCGCGATGACGGCACCACCGCAGAAGAAGCCGGTGTCGTCGCCCTCGTCGGTGGTGCCCTGGTCGTCGGTGTACCAGAGCTGCGCCATCCACGGGGCGGTGGTGATGGTGGTCGTCGTACCGCCGATGACCTTCGGGTCGACGGTGGACGTGCCGGTGCCGGTGCCGGTGTCGGTGCTCGCGCTGAGCGAGGTCTTGGCCGTCGTGCCGCCCGGGGTGTCGTCACCCGCCATGGCGTCGGCGATCCGCTGCTCCAGCTCGGCGAGCGACGGCTGCGCGACCGCGGCCTTGACCGGCGGTTTCGGCGCGACGCCGGTGGCGGCGCCCGCGGACGACGTCAACAGCGCGGCAGCCACGGCGGCGACCACACCGGCCGCGCCGACCGGCAGGGCGATCCGTATCCGCCGTCTGTGTCGGCCACCGCCCCCGGACATGGGTGTACCCACGTAAGTCCCCCCCAAGGATCATGAGTTCAAGGTCGTGAATCCGACCGAAGGCGCGATCTTAACCCGCCCCCAACCAGCAGAAAGGGCCGCCCCCTATGAACAGGGGGCGGCCCAACGCCCTAAGGGGCGCGAGGAACTGCGCGACAAGCCACAACGAATCCGCGGCCGACAACCAACAACGGGCTCAACGGCGACTAGTCACCGTTACCGGGCGTCGGCGTCGTCTTCTGGATCTGCAGCAGGAACTCCGCGTTCGACTTCGTCTGCCTCATCTTGTCGAGAAGCAGCTCGATCGCCTGCTGCTGGTCGAGCGCGTGCAGCACCCGGCGCAGCTTCCAGGTGATGGCGAGCTCGTCGCTGCCGAGCAGGAGCTCTTCCTTACGGGTGCCGGACGCGTCGACGTCCACCGCCGGGAAGACCCGCTTGTCGGCGAGCTTCCGGTCGAGCTTGAGCTCGGCGTTGCCCGTGCCCTTGAACTCCTCGAAGATCACCTCGTCCATGCGGGACCCGGTGTCGACGAGAGCCGTCGCCAGGATGGTGAGCGAGCCACCGTCCTCGATGTTGCGCGCGGCACCGAAGAAGCGCTTCGGCGGGTACAGCGCGGTCGAGTCGACACCACCGGACAGGATGCGGCCGGAAGCGGGCGCGGCCAGGTTGTAGGCACGGCCGAGACGCGTGATCGAGTCGAGCAGCACGACCACGTCGTGGCCCAGCTCCACCAGACGCTTGGCGCGCTCGATGGCGAGCTCGGCGACCGTGGTGTGGTCCTCGGCCGGGCGGTCGAAGGTCGAGGAGATGACCTCGCCCTTGACCGACCGCTGCATGTCGGTGACCTCTTCCGGACGCTCGTCGACCAGGACGACCATCAGGTGGCACTCGGGGTTGTTGTGCGTGATCGCGTTGGCGATCGCCTGCATGATCATGGTCTTGCCGGTCTTCGGCGGGGCCACGATCAGACCGCGCTGGCCCTTACCGATCGGCGCGACGAGGTCGATGATGCGGGTGGTGAGGACGCCCGGGTCCGTCTCCAGACGGAGGCGGTCCTGCGGGTAGAGCGGGGTCAGCTTGTTGAACTCCGGCCGTCCGCGTCCGGATTCGGGCGCCATGCCGTTCTGGGAGTCCAGGCGGACCAGCGCGTTGAACTTCTCGCGGCGCTCGCCTTCCTTGGGCTGACGCACGGCACCGGTGACGTGGTCGCCCTTGCGCAGGCCGTTCTTGCGGACCTGGGCGAGGGAGACGTAGACGTCGTTGGGACCGGGCAGGTAGCCCGACGTACGGATGAAGGCGTAGTTGTCGAGGATGTCGAGGATGCCCGCGACCGGGATCAGGACATCGTCGTCGGCGAGCTGCGGCTCGGGGCCGCCCATCTCGTCACGACCGCGACGGCCACGGCGGTCGCGGTAGCGGCCGCGACGGCCACGGCGGCCGCCGTCGAAGTCGTCGTCGTCCTGCGGGCCGGTGTCGCGCTGGCGGTCCTGGCGGTCCTGACGACCGCCGCCACCCTGCTGCTGACGGTCCTGCCTGTCCGGGCGGTCCTGACGGTCCTGCCTGTCCGGGCGGTCCTGACGGTCCTGCCTGTCCGGGCGGTCCTGGCGCTGCTGCTGGCCGCCGCCCTGTCCGCCCTGTTGGTCGTCGACCTTGCGGCGGTCACCGCGGTCACCGCGGTCGCTGCGGTCGCGGCCTCGCTCACGACGGTCGCGCCGACGGCCCTCGGCGCCGTCGGCGTCGGCCTGCGCCTGCGGGGCGGGCGTCTCGGCCTTGGGCTCGTTCTTCGCCTCGGCGGTGACCGTCTCGGGGCTGCCGGCCTCGGCCGTGGCACGGCGACGACGGCGCTCCACGGGAGCCTCGTCTCCCCCACGCTCGGCGGCTCCCCCACGCTCGGCGGCGCTCGCGCGGGAGGTGCCCCCATCGCGGGAGGGGTCGCCGGCCGGCTGGCCGGGGATCTCGATCTGCTGCTGGGCCACGGCCTTATCGGCGGGGGCCTCGGCCTTCACGGCCGCCTTCTTCGCGGCGGCGGGAGCGGCATCGTCGCCCGTACGGGCCTTGGAGGTGGCCCGGCGCTTGGGCTTGGTCTCGGCTGCGTCACCGGCGGGAGCTGCGGCCTTGGGAGCCGCGGCACCTCCCCCGGCCTGCGCTTCCTTGATGACCTCGATCAGCTGGCTCTTGCGCATCCGCGCGGTGCCCCTGATGCCGAGGCCCGAGGCGACCTGCTGCAGTTCGGCCAGCACCATGCCCTCGAGGCCGGTACCGCGGCGCCGCCGGGAGCCGGCACCGGTGGCAGGCGCGGAGGCGTCCGTGGCGGGCGCGGCAGCTGTCTCCTCGACACGTGCGCCCATCAGATCGGTGGTGTCGCTCACGAAGGGTCCTTCCCTGGAGCGGACGTCGGCCTGTCTGGCTCGGCGACCGGTTGTGCTGTCCGGCTTCGGTCCTTGCTGTGTGGACCGTGCCGGGGCGGTGGTCCGCCTAGACGGCGGAGGAATGTGATGACGGCGCTTCCCGAAGCAGTGGCACTGACTGTCTGTGTCACGTGGCTTGGTCGCACCGGTTCCGGAGCGTGCCCGGCAAGTCGCTCAGTGCCCGCATACGACGTACTGCCCGCGTACGTCGTATGAAACACAGTGCGGCTTGGGAGGCTCCCGGAAGAGTGTCCGTCCCGGACGGGGACGTGAAGCACCTCGCCATGGTGGGGTCGGGTGCAGACTTGAGGTTAACACTACCGGATCCAACAAACATTCCCCCTCTCGAAATCCGGCATGCGCCGGATCTCAGATGTCACTGGTGGGCGCGAGCGGCAGCACGCTCGCCCCCTGGGCGTCGAGTTCGAGCCGGTTCGCGGCCCAGCCCCCGCCCGCCAGATGGGCGACCTTGTCGGCGCTCTCGCCGTCCACCAGCGCGAGCACCGTGGGGCCCGCGCCGGAGATCACTGCCGGGACTCCATCGGCCCGCAGCCGCTCCACCAGCGCCGCGCTCTCCGGCATGGCCGGCGCGCGATATTCCTGGTGGAGACGGTCCTCGGTGGCGGGCAGCAGCAGCTCGGGACGCCTGGTCAGGGCCTCGACGAGCAGGGCCGCTCGGCCCGCGTTGGTGGCCGCGTCGACGTGCGGCACGGTGCGCGGGAGCAGTCCGCGCGCGGTCTCCGTCAGGAGCGGCTTACCGGGCACGAAAACCACCGGAACGATGGAATCGGCCGGATCCATCCTGATCGCCCGGGCGGCGCCGGCCTCCATCCAGGAGAGCGTGAATCCGCCGAGCAGACAGGCCGCCACGTTGTCGGGGTGGCCCTCGATCTCGGTGGCGAGCTCGAGCAGCGCGGTGTCGTCCAGCCTGGCCTCGCCGCCTATGGTCACGGCGCGCGCGGCGACGATGCCGGCGCAGATGGCGGCCGAGGACGAGCCGAGGCCCCGGCCGTGCGGGATGCGGTTCGCGCAGACGATCTCCAGACCGCGCGGCTGTCCGCCGAGCAGGTCGAAGGCGGTGCGCAGGGACCGTACGAGGAGGTGGCTCTCGTCGCGCGGGAGCGTCTCGCTGCCCTCACCCGCGATGTCGACGTGCAGCCCCGAGTCGGCCACCCGGACGACGACGTCGTCGTACAGCCCCAGCGAGAGGCCGAGGGCGTCGAAGCCCGGGCCGAGGTTGGCGCTGGTGGCGGGGACGCGCACCCGGACGGCGGCGGCGCGGAATGCTGGACCGGCCATCTCTCGATGACTCTCCTTGAGCTGCGGGACTGTCGAAGACATTCGATACGTACGGAGGTTCCCCGGTGCGTCAGGACCCTGGGAACCGCTTCCGGGCCGCGGAGACGACGCGGCACCCGGCCATATGCGGAGGCATATGCGGCGGGCGGGTTCGGTACAGCCTATCGAAGGAAGGTTCTGTGGCGACATAGGGCGCACAGGAGGCGCACGATGCGTGTCGTAAGCCCCCTGTGCCACCCCCTGCGGGTTAACCCTTCGCGGAGGTCAGCGGGATGCCCCCTCGCGAAGGTCAGACGAGCCCGAGGCGCTCGGCCGCCGTCGCCGCGTCGACCGGGACGGTGACCGGCTGCGGGGCACCCGCGACCGCCCAGTCGGGGTCCTTGAGGCCGTTGCCGGTGACCGTGCACACGATCTGCTGCCCCGGGTCGACCTTGCCCTGCTCGGCGGCCTTCAGCAGACCGGCCACGGACGCGGCGGACGCCGGCTCGACGAAGACACCCTCCTGAGCGGCCAACAGCCGGTAGGCGCGCAGGATTTCACGGTCCGTCACCTCGTCGATGAGGCCGCCGGACTCGTCCCGCGCCGCCAGTGCGAACTTCCAGGACGCGGGGTTGCCGATCCGGATCGCGGTCGCGATGGTCGACGGGTCCTTGACGATCTCGCCGCGCACGATCGGGGCACTGCCGGAGGCCTGGAAACCCCACATGCGGGGCGTCCTGGCGGCGATGCCGTCGGCGGCGTACTCCTTGTAGCCCTTCCAGTACGCCGTGATGTTGCCCGCGTTGCCGACCGGCAGGACGTGGATGTCGGGGGCGTCGCCGAGCATGTCCACGATCTCGAACGCGGCTGTCTTCTGGCCCTCGATGCGCACCGGGTTGACCGAATTGACCAGCGAGACGGGATAGTTGTCGCTCAGGGCGCGGGCGAGCGTGAGGCAGTCGTCGAAGTTGCCGTCGACCTGGAGGATCTTGGCGCCGTGCACCAGCGCCTGCCCCATCTTGCCGAGCGCGATCTTACCCCGCGGGACGAGAACGGCGCAGACCATTCCGGCCCGTACCGCGTACGCGGCCGCGGAGGCGGAGGTGTTGCCGGTGGAGGCGCAGATCACAGCCTTCGCGCCCTCCTCCTTGGCCCGCGTGATGGCCATGGTCATGCCGCGGTCCTTGAAGGACCCGGTGGGGTTGGCGCCCTCCACCTTGAGGTGGACCTCGCAGCCGGTGCGCTCGGAGAGCACCTGCGCGGGCACGA
Organism: Streptomyces sp. NPDC006602; assembly: GCF_042870385.1. NCBI lineage: Bacteria > Bacillati > Actinomycetota > Actinomycetes > Kitasatosporales > Streptomycetaceae > Streptomyces > Streptomyces sp. NPDC006602. The sequence continues at coordinate 107,034 of NZ_JBIAHG010000003.1, forward strand.
GGGGCGTGCCGCCCTCACGGAGCGTCACGACCGGCGTGGTGTCGGACACCGGCAGCCGGTCCCGGTACTCCTCGATGATTCCGCGCCACTGGTGGGTCATTGCTGGTTACTCTCCTTCAACCCGCATGATGCTGGCGACACCACGCACGGTGTCGAGCTTGCGCAACGCCTCGACGGTGCCGCCCAGGGCGGCGTCGGACGCTCGGTGCGTGACGACGACGAGAGAGGCCTCGCCGTCCTTCCCCTGCTGGCGAACCGTATCGATCGAGACACCGTGCTCGGCGAACACGGTGGCGACCTGGGCGAGAACACCCGGTTTGTCCGCCACGTCGAGGCTGATGTGGTAGCGCGTGACGACCGCGCCCATGCCCGAGACGGGCAGCGCGGCGTACGACGACTCGCCCGGCCCGGTGGCGCCGTTGAGCCGGTTGCGGCAGACCGCCACGAGGTCGCCGAGCACGGCGGAGGCGGTGGGGGCGCCGCCGGCGCCGGGGCCGTAGAACATCAGCTGCCCGGAGGCGTCGGACTCGACGAACACGGCGTTGTACGCGCCGCGCACGGAGGCGAGCGGGTGGGTCAGCGGAATCATCGCGGGATGCACGCGCGCGGTGACGGACCCGCCGTCCTCCGCCCGCTCGCAGATGGCCAGCAACTTGATGGTGCAGCCCATCTCCCTCGCGGAGGCGAAGTCGGCGGAGGTGACCTCGGTCATGCCCTCGCGGTAGACGTCGTCGAGCCGCACGCGCGTGTGGAAGGCGATCCCGGCGAGAATGGCGGCCTTGGCGGCGGCGTCGAACCCCTCGACGTCGGCGGTGGGGTCGGCCTCGGCGTACCCGAGGGCGGTGGCCTCGTCGAGGGCCTCCTGATAACCCGCGCCCGTGTTGTCCATCTTGTCGAGGATGAAGTTGGTCGTCCCGTTGACGATCCCGAGCACTCGGTTGACCTTGTCGCCGGCGAGGGACTCGCGCAGCGGCCGGATCAGCGGGATGGCACCGGCGACGGCGGCCTCGTAGTAGAGGTCCTTGTTGTTCGCCTCCGCCGCCGCATGGAGGTCGGCTCCGTCCTGCGCGAGGAGGGCCTTGTTCGCGGAGACGACCGAGGCGCCGTGCTCGAACGCGGTGGTGATCAGCGTACGGGCCGGCTCGATACCGCCGATGACCTCGACGACCACGTCGATGTCACCGCGTTTGACGAGGGCGGTGGCATCGGTGGTGACGAGGGCGGGGTCGATGCCTTCGCGCACCTTGGACGGCCGTCGTACGGCCACACCGGCGAGCTCCACGGGGGCACCGATCCGCGCGGCGAGGTCGTCGGCGTGCGTCGTCATGATGCGCGCCACCTCTGAGCCGACCACTCCACAGCCCAGCAGCGCCACCTTCAGCGGACGCGTACGCATCATCCGACCTCGTTTCCTCATACCGTCACGGTTGGACCAGTCTCACTCACCGGACGGGACTTTCTATCCCATGTCCGGATCGTGAGACATCGATTTCATTTGTCCAGGGGCGGAAGACAGGAGATCTTCCGCTTCCTGTTTCATGTCGTTTCATGTCCTCTTGACGGGGCTCACCCGACGTCGAGGCGCAGGAGGTCCTCCTCCGTCTCGCGGCGGACGATGACCCGGGACTCGCCGTCGTTGACCGCGACGACCGGCGGGCGCAGCACATGGTTGTAGTTGCTGGCCATGGAACGGCAGTACGCACCCGTCGCCGGTACGGCGATCAAGTCACCCGGTGCCAGGTCGGCCGGCAGGAACGCATCCTTCACCACGATGTCGCCGCTCTCACAGTGCTTGCCGACGACCCGGGCGAGCATGGGCTGGGCGTCGCTCGTCCGGGACACGAGAGCGACGCTGTACTCGGCGTCGTAGAGCGCGGTACGGATGTTGTCGGACATGCCACCGTCGACGGAGACGTACGTACGCAGCCCGTCGAGGGGCTTGATGGTGCCGACCTCGTACAGCGTGAAGGCGGTCGGACCGACGATGGCGCGCCCCGGCTCGACGGAGATGCGGGGGGTGCGGAGCTTCGCGGAGTCGCACTCACGGCTGACGATCTCCGTCAGCGCCTTGGCGATCTCGTGCGGCTCGCGCGGGTCGTCGTCGCTGGTGTAGGCGATGCCGAGGCCACCACCGAGGTCGATCTCGGGAAGCTCGACACCGTGCTCGTCGCGCACGTCCTTCAGCAGCCCGACCACCCGGTGGGCGGCGACCTCGAAGCCGGACATGTCGAAGATCTGCGATCCGATGTGGCTGTGGATCCCGATGAGTTCGAGCCCGTCGAGCTTCAGGGCCCGGCGTACGGCCTCGGCGGCCTGGCCGCCGGCCAGCGGGATGCCGAACTTCTGGTCCTCGTGGGCGGTGGCGATGAACTCGTGGGTGTGTGCCTCGACACCGACGGTGATACGGATCTGGACGCGCTGCCGCTTCCCGAGGGACTCGGCGATGTGGGCGACGCGGACGATCTCCTGGAAGGAGTCGAGGACGATCCGGCCGACGCCTGCCGCGATGGCCCGGTGGATCTCTTCCGTCGACTTGTTGTTGCCGTGGAAGGCGATGCGGTCGGCGGGCATTCCGGCGGACAGCGCGGTGGCGAGCTCACCACCGGAGCACACATCCAGGTTGAGCCCTTCCTCGTGCAGCCAGCGGACAATGGCGCGGGAGAGGAAGGCCTTGCCGGCGTAGAAGACGTCGGCGTCGTGCCCGAAGGCGGTGCGCCAGGCACGGGCGCGGGCGCGGAAGTCGGTCTCGTCGATGACGTAGGCGGGGGTGCCGTGCTCTTCGGCGAGGGCCCTGACGTCGATGCCGCCGACGGTGACGACGCCGTGGGAGTCGCGGGTGACCGTCTGGGCCCAGACCTTCGGGTCGAGGGTGTTGAGGTCGGCCGGCGGGGCCGAGTAGTGGCCCTCGGGAAGCACATCGGCGTGACGGGGCCCGGCGGGGTGTGCGGAACGGCTCATGTCTCGGGTGGCTCTCTCAGAGGTGTTGGGGTGCGTCGATGCCGAGCAGGAACAGGCCACCGGCCAGCACCGCCCCGGCGGCTTCGGCGAGCGCGAGCCGGGCACGGTGGGCGGCCGAGGGTTTCTCGTCGCCGCGCGGGAGGACGCTGGGCAGGAGCGGGACGACGGCATCGGCGACGGTGACGACGTGCCGGGCCAGGCGGTCGGGCGTGCGGTGGGTTGCGGCTTGGGCGAGGGCGCGGGGGTGGTCGGCGAGGGCGGTCAGGAGGGGGGCTTCCTCCGGGAGGGCGCCGGGATCGGGGGTGAAGCCCAGGTCGGCGGCGTTGCGGCTCAGGGCCCGGGTGCGGGCGTAGGCGTAACGGACGCGGAAGAGGGGGTTGCTCTCGCGCTGGACGAGGTGGTCGTCGGTGAGGCGGGCGTGGTCGTGGAGCGCGGGGCGGAGGAGGGCCCAGCGGGTGGCGTCGCGGCCGAGGGGGACGGGATCGGCCGGGGCCGCGGGCACTGGTCGTACGTTGACGTCGAGGGGGGCGGGTGCGCCGGGCCTGCCGTAGGCGTCGACCCGGACACCGAGGACGTCCACCCAGGCCGGCTCGGGACGGGCCTCGCAGCTGGTGCGTACGAGTGCTCCCTGCGAGCGGAGCAGCCGGGCGACGACATCCATGACGACGACGGCACGGACCTCGTGGGGGGCGTGGAGCTGGACGACCTGTCCGCTGGGCCCGTCGGCGTATCCGTACCTCTGCCCACGCCTCAGGATCTCTTCGACAAGGGCGGCGGAGGACTCGCTCCGCAAGCTGATGTTGAGGAACCCGGGCCCGGTGACGACGACGCCGGTGACGCCGTCCGCGTCTGCCAGGCGGGAGCGGAGGATCTCGGCGACGCGCAGGGGCGGCTGCCCGGCCGGGCGGGCGAGCTGGAGGGCGATGTTGGTGGCGTAATCACCACAGCCACCAGGACCAGGAGGCGTGACGACAGCCCGTCCCGGCACGGTGACGCTCAGCTCCCCCTCGTCGACAGCACGACGCACCGCGCGCAGCACGGTACGGGAGAGCTCGACGGGGGTCACGGGACAAGCGTAGGGGAGGAGGGGGGCGGGTAGGCGAGTCGGTTTCGGTGGGGTCCGGGATATGGACGGCGGGTGGTGGGCGCCGGCGGCGATGGACGCCGCAGGGCGGGTCGGCGGGTGTGCTCAGCCGCCGGCGCGGCCGGCCCGCTCGGCTTCCCCGCCCCCGAGGACACTCCCGAGGGCCACCCCGTCAGTTCCCCCGGGCACCCCGTTCCGCTCCCGCTCGATCAACTCCCGTACGAGCCGAACAAGTTCCGCGGGCTCGAAGGGCTTGGCGAGGAACGCATCGACACCGACATCGAGCCCGGCCTCGACCTCGTGCTGAGTACAGGCGCTGACGATGGCCAGGGGAAGATCGCGGGTGCGGTCGTCCGCACGCAACATCGCGGCAGTCCGAAGCCCATCAAGCCGAGGCATAACGACATCAAGGGTGACCACGTCGGGCTGCACCTGATGAACGACATCCAGACACTCGGCACCATCGGCCGCGGTCACGACCTCGATGCCCTCCAGCTCGAGATTGACCCTGATCAGCTGCCGGATGACCTTGTTGTCGTCCACAACAAGCACCCGGCCCGACGCGCCTGGCACAACTCGAGAGTAGGTCCGGACCGGCCACCGCGTCCGGGTTTTCCCCACTTCCACCCCGTGCGGGGTACCTCACCCTCCGCGGCGACGCCCCGACCCCTCGGTACGGGCCGGCCCCGACCCCCCTGACCCCGAGAAACCGTTCATGAACACCCCGACGGAACTGGTAGGGTTCTACCCGTCGCCGCGAACACCGCGACCGACACGCCCCCGTAGCTCAGGGGATAGAGCAACGGCCTCCGGAGCCGTGTGCGCAGGTTCGAATCCTGCCGGGGGCACCGGAAACTTAGGCCCTGACCAGCGGGAACGCCGGTCAGGGCCTTTCTTGTGCATGCCAAAACGCACACGGCCCACATGGCCATGACGACCCGATCCAGCAGGGCTTCGACCTGCGACTTTTACGGCACCAGGCGAACGAAATCCTGTATGTCCGATCCCGCAGATTCGCTTCGTGCGGGACATATGCGGGACGAGAGAGCCGCAAGGTGGTGCCCTTGTCGAAAGGTCCACCCTCTGATCTGCGTGTTTGCCGACAAGGACGGCCTCAAAACAGACGGAGAAACACGCCGTTTCATTTTCCCGGGCCAGTGCTCGGCTCGGACGTGAGGAGCCCGTCGCTGCAGCGGTTGCGAGCCTCGGTACCACGACACGAGGGGTTGCGGCATGCTGTGCGTATGAGCAGGTACGCCGCAGCCAGGATCTACGCGCTCCCGGAGTCACTCGACGACCTGGTCGGGCCGACTTCCGGCACCGTGACCCTGCCCCGGCACATCGACTGGGGCCCGCACTACGAGTACGACCTCGCCGATGAGGCTGACCTGCTCCTCATGTACGAGCGGGTCATCCGGGAAGCCCAGACCGCAGCCGACCTGCGGGCGTACGTGAATGTCGATCTGTTGCGCCAACGTTGGACGGCCCTGTTCCTGCCCGCTCCGGCCCGTGCGGCCTGGCAGGCCCGCTTCCCCGAGCTCGCACCCGCGGTGGCTGCGGCGTAGTGGACGAGCTGCACCGCCGACTGATCCGCATCGGGCTCGACGCGCTCGCCGACGACTTCGGCTACGCCCTGGCTGGCGGCTACGCCGTCCAGGCCCACCAGATCGTCAACCGGGTCAGCGACGACGTCGACCTTTTCGCCCCGATCAACCGGGCCACCACCGAGATGCCCGCAGCCACCGAGCGCGTCATCGCCGCCTACGAAGCCGCGGGCTTCACCGTGGAACTGGCCCATCAGAACCCGGAGCACACCTACACTCGACTGAACGTCACCGACCCCACCAGCGGCATCCAGAACAAGGTGGAACTCGTCGCCGAGTTCCTCAACCACCCGCCCGTGCCCTCCGAGCTAGGCCCGGTCCTGCACCCCGACGACGTCGCCGCCGGGAAGACCACCGCTCTGGACGGCCGGGCCGAGGTCCGCGACGCCATCGACGTCGAAGGCCTCCTCAAGGCCGGATACACCCGCGAACGCCTGATGGAGCTGGCCAGGCAGAACGACGACGGCTTCGACCCGCGCATGTTCGCCGACTCACTCGCCCGCATCCAGCGATACACCGACAAGCAGTTCGCCGCCTACGGCCTTACTGCCGCCGCAGCCGCAGCCCTGCGCGAGCGGTTCGCCGACTGGCAACACCAACTGACCGCGCCGGAGAACGAGAATCCCGCCGGAAAGTGAGCCGCCGCAGCAGCGACCGCATCCCCCTCCCGTCAGCAGCAGCCCGTACACGATGCCTGACCCGGTCAACCAGGCGGAGGGTGTCCCAGCTTGCGATCCTGCCGCGGGCACCAGTCCAATAGCCTTGGACCGATCACGCGCTGTCGTTCGGGGCTTTCGACATCCGCCCAGTGCGCCACGCGTCGTGGGGTGATGGCGGCTCAGCGCTGGAGAAGGCGCAGTTGGAGCCACACCGCGAGTCGGTCGTCGGGCTGTTCCAGGGGCAGGCCGAAGAGTTCGGCGGTGCGTCGCAGGCGGTAGCGGAGGGTGTTCGTGTGCACGCCCAGGCGTGCCGCGGCTTCGGCGACGTTGCCCACCGCTTCCAGCCAGGCGAGGACCGAGACGACGAAGTCCGTTCCTTTCTCGGTGTCATGAGCGACCATCGCGGCGACACCGGGGTGTCTCAGGCGTGGTTCGTGGCTGAGTTCGTCGCCGACGCGGGCCAGCAGGAGCCGTGCGCGCACGTCGTCGAGGGTGGCGACGGGCGGTGCGTCCGGGTGGGCGGTGGTCACCCTGAGAATGTCGTCTGTCTCGCGGCGCATCGCGGGCAGACTTGCCGGATCCGTGTCAGCAGGGGCGATCGCCGCGCGTACGAAGTCGCCGAACGAGCTGCGGATCGAGGTGAGCGCGCCTTTGGCGAGGCGGGTCGCGGCCGCGGAGCCGCCTCCGGGCAGCAGGACGTAGACGGCGCGGGATGTCGTGGCGATGCTCGCGTCGGGGCGGACGGGCACGACGTAGCGGGTCAGGGCGTGCCCCAGGTGGGCTGTCAGGGCGAGGAGACCCCTGGCGTCGGCGGAGGCCGCGAATCCGAGAAGGCCGAGTTCGGCTCCTGACGGGATGGACAGACGGAAGCTGGTCTCGTGGGTGGGCCACAGGCCCTCCAACGCGCCCAGGAGCGCGCTCTCGCGCTTTTGGAGTTCGAGTTCGCTCGCGTTGCGGTTGCGGAGAATGTGCAGTGCGGCCAGTCGTGCGCAGTCGATCAGAGCTCGTTCTCCCTCGGCGCCGATGCCGTCGGGGCTTTCGATCGCCCAGATCGTGCCGAGAGGCTGGGTGCCGGCCCTGATGGTGATGGCCGCTCGCGGCAGGGCGCCAAGGGCCTCGGGGAAGCGGACCACGCCTTCGGAGCCGAGCAGGACGCGGTAGCGCTCCAGGTTGTGGTCGATCTCCGGGACTCGGCGGCTGAGGATTCCTTCGCGGCGCAGGGAGTCGATGCGCTGATCGGGAGATGACGAGTAGGCCATCACCCGTCGGTCCAGGTCCTCGATCGCCACGGACCCGCCGATGACGGCGCTGACTGCGTTCGCCAGAGCGAAAAGACCGTCCCCGCTGTCTGCCGCCGACCCGCCGCCGACGCCTTGCGAGCCCAGGACGGAGAGCAGCAACGCGTCGAGGTGGCGCCAGGAGACCTCGTCCGCCGCCGCCAGCAGGGTGAGGCCGCTGCCCTCCGCCTCGGTGACCAGCCCGGTGCCGTTCGCCCCCCTCAGCTTGACGACCATGGCGCTGTACCCGAGGCGGGCCGCTTCCCGTACGAGTTCGGCTGCCGCGGGCTGATCGGCCAGCAGCCCCGGCATCAGCAGTACCTGGTCACGCCCGGGGGGCAGCGGGTCGGCGGGGTCGTGGAGAACGGTGCCCCGCACCGGCTGTTCCAGCGCGCCCTGCGCCGTCAGCGCGGTCAGCGCGTTGAGGATCGGCGCTCCGATGCTGTCGACGAGGTGACGGACGGTAAAGGTCCTGCCGCTTGGTCGATCGGACAACGACATGGCCAGATCCTAAACCATTCGGACTAGGACCCCCGGCACGGGCGGAATACAGAATCGCCGCAACACCCCGCACCGGACCACACGTCCGACCGACCGAATGGAGACGCACATGGCCAGAACTCATCTCGTCACTGCCGTTGCCGCGACGACCATGGCAATGCTCCTCACCGCCTGTGGCGGCGGGGGCGCGACCGACGGCTCCGCGACGGACGGGGGCAAGGCGGCCACCGCGCCGGTCGCCGCCGATGCGGCGGTCGCGAAGCTGCTGCCCGCACGCTTCAAGAACGGGATCAACGTGGCCAGCGGCGTCTACGCGCCGATGGAAATGCTCGACTCGCAGCAGAAGTTCACCGGATTCGATTACGACCTGGGGCAGGCGCTCGGAGCCAAGCTCGGCGTCCCCTTCACCTTCACCAACCAGGCGTTCGACAGCATCATCCCGTCGCTCCAGTCCGGCAAGCACCAGATCATCATGTACGGGATGAACGACACCCCGGCACGGCAGAAGAGCCTGTACTTCGTCGACTACTTCCACGCCGGCATGGACATCATCGTCAAGAAGGGCAACCCCGAGAAGATCCGCAGTGTGCTGGACCTCTGTGGCAAGTCGGTCACAGTCGCCAAGGCCACCACGCAAGCCGACCTCATGAGGGCGCAGGCCCCGAGCTGCAAGGCCGCCGGCAAGAAGCCGATCACCGTGGTCGAACTGCCCACCGAGGGTGACTCCCTGGTCGCCGTCCGCGCGGGCAAGGGCGCCGCCGACGTCCTCGACGCGGCGGTCGCCGAGTACACCGCCCGGACGGCCGGCAACGGCAAACAGTTCGAGGTCGTCCACGACGCCGCGCACCCCACCGGCTACGCGCCGGTCTTCACCGGCATCGGAGTTCTCCGCAAGGACCACGACCTCGCCCTGGCCCTCCATGCGGCGCTGACCTCGGTCATCAAGGACGGCACGTACGGCAAGATCCTGACGAAGTACGGCCTGTCGTCGTACGGCGTCACCGCTGCGAAGATCAACGCCGGATGACCGCTACGGACATGACGGTGAAGTCCACCGCCGGGACACACGACGTGGCCGCCGCGCCCCGGAGCCACCCGGGGCGCTGGATCGCCGCAGCCGCACTGGTCGCCCTGTGCGCGGGGTGGGTGCTCTCCCTGTGGAGCAACCAGAACATCGACCACGCCACCATCGCCGACTTCCTCTTCGACGGGCGGATCCTCCAAGGCGTCCTGCTCACGGTGGGCCTCACCGTCTGCTCGATGCTGCTGGCGACAGCCTTCGCCGTCGCGCTCGCCGTGATGCGGCTCTCCGCGAACCCGGTGCTGCGCGTGGTCTCCTGGGGCTACACGTGGTTCTTCAGGGGCACCCCGCTGCTCGTCCAGATCGTCTTCTGGGGCTACCTCGGCCTGCTGTACGAAAAAATCAGCCTCGGTGTCCCGTTCACCTCGATCCACTTCTTCTCCGCGAACACCAATACGATCGTGACCCCGTTCGTCGCCGGCCTGCTGGCGCTCGGGATGAACGAAGCCGCCTACGCCTCCGAGATCGTCCGCGCGGGTCTGCTCTCCGTCGACCACGGTCAGGTCGAAGCAGCCCACTCGCTGGGCATGTCACCCGCGTACACCCTGCGGCGCATCATCGTGCCCCAGGCGATGCGGGTGATCATCCCGCCGATGGGCAACGAGACGATCTCGATGCTCAAGAACACCGCCCTGCTCCAGCTGATCGCGGTGCCGGAGCTCTACACGCGAGCGAGCTGGATCTCCGCGCAGAACCTCAGCCAGGTCGAGCTGCTGATCGTCGCGAGCGCCTGGTACCTGGTCCTCACCTCGGTGCTGTCCGTACCTCAGTACTACCTCGAACGCCGTTACGGCCGCGGCGCGGGCCGCAGCATGCCCACCACGCCTTGGCAGCAGGCCCGGCACACGGCCACGCGGATCCGGACCCGCGTCGCACAGGTCGCTCACACCAATCCCCGGAACGCCAGGACGGAGGCGGACTCATGACCCCGAGCCCGTTGGTCGAGGCCAGGAACGTACGCAAACACTTCGGCGCCCACCACGTGCTCAAGGGCATCGACCTCGAAGTCCGGCGCGGGGAGGTGATGTGTCTGCTCGGGCCGTCGGGTTCGGGCAAGTCGACCTTCCTGCGCTGCATCAACCACCTGGAGAAGGTCGACGGCGGCCGTATCCATGTCGACGGCGAGTTGATGGGCTACGAGGAACACGCCTCCCGCAAGGGGCGTGCCAGGGAGATGAAGCCGAAGCAGATCGCGGCTCAGCGCCGCAGCATCGGCATGGTCTTCCAGCGGTTCAACCTGTTCCCCCACCTCACGGCCCTGGGAAACATCACCGAGGCCCCGATCGGAGTGGCCCACCACAGCCGCGCGGACGCCCGGTCGCGCGGCATGGAACTGCTGCGACGGGTCGGCCTCACCGACCACGCCGACGCCTATCCGGCCCATCTGTCAGGAGGCCAGCAGCAAAGGGTCGCCATCGCACGCGCGCTTGCCATGGAACCGAAGCTGATGCTCTTCGACGAGCCGACCTCCGCGCTGGACCCCGAACTCGTCGGTGACGTGCTGAGTGTGATGCGCGACCTCGCGAGGAGCGGAATGACGATGATCGTCGTCACCCATGAGATCGGCTTCGCCCGCGAGGTGGCGGACCAGGTCGTCTTCATGGACGACGGCATCGTCGTCGAGTCCGGCGCGCCGTCCCGTGTCATCGACGATCCGCGGCACGAGCGCACGAGGGCATTCCTCGACAGCGTCCTGTAGATCGATCACGTGTGCCGCCCCTACGCCCCTACGCCCCTACGCCCCTACGCCCCTACGAGAGGCAACGACTCCGTGTCTGACACTGTCCACCGGCCCCTGATCGCGGTGACGGTCGGCCGGGACCTGCCCGACCGTCCATCCGTCCTGAGACTGACGGAGAACTACGTACGGGTGCTGACCACTGCGGGCGCCATACCCATCGTCGTCGTGCCCGGAATCGACACCGCCGCCGTCCAGTACGTGATGGAACGCGTCGACGGCCTGCTGCTGCCCGGCGGAATCGGCGCGCCCGACCCCCACCCCCGCCGATTCGGCGAGGACCCGCGGCCCGAGACAGTCATCGACGCGGACCTCGACGCGCTGGAGATCGCCGCCATTCACCGTGCAGTCCGCCTGGGAATGCCCGTACTCGGCATCTGCCGCGGTTGCCAGATCCTCAACGTCGCCCTGGGGGGCAGCCTGATCCAGCACCTGGAGCCGGGCGACGTCTCCCACCTGCCGGGCCTTCCCCTGGACGCGGAAGCGCATGAACTCCGGCTCGAAGACGGCTCACGCCTCGCGAGACTGTCCGGAGCACGACTGCTCCGGGTCAACAGCCTGCACCATCAAGCCATCGCCAGGCCCGCACCGGCCCTCCGAGTGGTCGGCAGGGCCGAGGACGGCGTCGTGGAAGCCGTCGAGTCGGCCGACCCCGACCGGTGGATCACCGGCGTCCAGTACCACCCGGAGGAGCTGACCAGCCAGCCTGCCCACCGCCGACTCTTCGAGGATTTCATCTCGTGCTCCGCCCGGTACGCGGCTGATCGCGACCAGGAAAGGACCGTTTCCGCATGACGAACTCCCCAGCAGGCGAGCGGCGCGAACGCATCCTGCGTGCGGCCGTGCGGGATCGTCTCGTCGAACCCGACAGCGCCGCCCTGGCCGCCTTCGTCGACCTCGACGGGGTCGCGGCGAGTGTCGCGGCGCTGCACAAGGCGTTTCCGGACTCGGTGAACGTCCTGCACACCTTCGCGGCGAAGGCGAACTGTCTGGTGCCGGTACTGGCGGAGTTGCGCAACCTCGGCATGGGCTGCGAGGTGGCCAGTCCGGGAGAGCTCGCGCAGGCGCTGGCCGCCGGCTTCGCGCCGGAGCAGATCGTCTACGACTCCCCCGCGAAGACCCGCTCCGACCTTCGCCAGGCCCTTGAACTGGGCGTCGCGGTCAACGCGGACAATTTCCAGGAACTCGCCCGCATCGACGAGATCCTCGCGGTGGCCCCCGCCTCCGCCTCCGCCCCTGCCTCTCAGCTCGGCGTCCGCCTCAATCCCCAGGTCGGTGGCGGCGGAATCGCAGAGATGAGCACGGCCACCGCGACCTCGAAGTTCGGCATCGCGCTGGAAGACGACGGAAATCGGCAGCGGCTCCTTGCCGCCTACCGTGACCGGCCATGGCTGACATGGGTCCACGCGCACGTCGGATCACAGGGCTGCCCGCTCGAACTGATCGCCCAGGGCATCGCGAAGGCCGTGGCCTTCGCCGACGAGGTCAACTCAACCTGTGGCCGACGCCAAGTGACCGGCATCGACATCGGCGGCGGACTCCCCGTCAACTTCGCCGACGACGAGACGACCCCCGGCTTCGACGACTACGTCGCCACTCTCCGGACTCATGCCCCGGCCCTGTTCACCGGCGAATACCGGATCGTCACCGAGTTCGGACGATCCCTGCTGGCCAAGAACGGCTTCACCGCCGCCTGCGTGGAATACACCAAGATCTCCGGCGGACGCCCGATCGCGATCACCCACGCCGGTGCCCAGGTCGCCACCCGGACCGTGTTCATGCCGACTGCCTGGCCCCTGCGCCTCACCGCCCACGGCCCCGACGGGACCCTCAAGCAAGGCGAACCCGTGCCCCAGGACATCGCGGGCCCCTGCTGCTTCGCCGGCGACCTGCTCGCCGAGGCCCGCCCGCTGCCCCTGCTCGCCCCGGGCGACATCGTCGCCCTCCTGGACACCGGCGCGTACTACTCGTCCACCCCCTTCCACTACAACAGCCTGCCCGACCCCGCCGTCCACGGAGTACGCGTCGCCCCCGACGGCCACGTCCACTTCAGTCCCCTCCGACAGGCTGAGACCATCGACGACGTCCTCGCACGAACCGGCCACTGACACCGCCCGGAACGACCGGAACGACAAGAAGGGCCGGCACCACGGACGTGCTCTCCGCCGCCGTCCGTGTCGAGCACCTCGCCGATTCCGCCCGTAGACCACAGCACCGCCCCGGCATCTGAGGGACGGTGCGACAGTCACCCAAAGAGGGGGGCACCCGTCCGGAGACAGCGCGCCAACGCACCCGGCGCACTCCTCATCTGCATCTGTCCGCGCGCTCCGGAACGTCTCCCTGTTCGATTGAAGGGGCACCATATACCCCCCTACGCTTACCCGAGGAAGTCGTGACCTCCGCAACTGACGTGGCTGACAAGTACCAGGCAGCAATTAAAACAATACGGACAGACATGGCATTTCATTTTCGCGGGACATGCACGGGACGACAAGCCTGACAGCCCGTCAAATAGATCCCTGACCTGCGAAGCCGCCCAGGAACAGGACGGCCTCCGGAGCCGTGTGCGCAGGTTCGAATCCTGCCGGGGGCACTCGCCTACAGTCAGCGGAAATCATGGTCTGACCAGGGCGGATGCCGACATGAAAGAGCGGGACCCAGTCTCACTGGGTCCCGCTCTTTGTCGTTGTTGCGCGCTGATCTCGTGTGAGGGGCGTGTGGGGACACGACTGCGGCTTGCGTGGCTAGGTCTCGTGGTCGGCCGCGTCTCTGGGTTGCGGCACCATGACGGGCATGGATCTTGACGGGATAGGCGCGCTCTCCGCAGCCGGAGTGGCGCTGATCGGGATACCCGCCACAGTGCTCATAGGCCGATGGCAGATGAAAGCCGCATTGCGCACGGCAGAGGCCACCAGTGAGGCGGGTTTGGCTCAAGCCGAGTCTTCCTACCGTGCAGCATTGGACGCCGTCCGCGCCGAGACATACGCCGCTCAGTTCCACGGAGATGCCCGTGAGTAGCGAGCCGAAGTAGACCTCTCGTCGGTGCTGTCTGCGTCGTCCACCTGCCCGTGGGCGTGACTGCCAAGCATGTGCCAGTTGCCGGAGTCACTCGACGAGTTGGTCGGGACGACCTCCGGAACCGTGACCCTGCCCCGTCACATCGACTGGGGCCCGCACTATGAATACGATCTCGCGGACGAGGCCGACCTGTTCCTCATGTACGAGCGGGTCATCCGCGAGGCCCAGTCCACCGCCGACCTGTCGGCGTACCTGAGCACCGATCTCTTGCCCAGGCACTGGACGGGCCTATTTCTGCCCACTCCGGCCCGTGCGGCGTGGCAGGCCCGCTTCCCCGAGCTCGCACCTGCGGCGGCTGCGGCGTAGTGGACGAGCTGCACCGCCGACTGATCCGCATCGGGCTCGACGCACTTGCCGACGACTTCGGCTACGCCTTGGCAGGCGGGTACGCCGTCCAGGCCCACCAGATCGTCAACCGAGTCAGCGACGACGTCGACCTCTTTGCTCCGATCAACCGGGCGACCACGGAGATGCCCGCGGCCACCGAGCGCGTCATCGCCGCCTACGAAGCCGCAGGCTTCGCCGTGGAACTGGCCCACCAGAACCCCGAGCACACCTACACGCGGCTGAACGTCACCGAACCCGCCAGCGGCACCCAGAACAAAGTGGAACTCGTCGCCGAGTTCCTCAACCACCCACCCGTGCCTTCCGAGCTCGGCCCGGTCCTGCACCCCGACGACGTCGCCGCCGGCAAGACCACCGCCCTCGACGGCTGAGCCGAGGTCCGCGACGCCATCGACGTCGACGGCCTCCTCAGGGCCGGATACACTCGCGAACGCCTGATGGAACTGGCCAGGCAGAACGACGACGGCTTCAACCCGCGGATGTTCGCCGACTCACTCGCTCGCATCCAGCGTTATACCGACAAGCAATTCGCCGCCTACGGCCTCACCAGCGCCGAAGCAGCATCCCTGCGTGAGCACTGTTGCCGGCGCGTTCCGCTACCTCCGTGGGGTCGACACCTTTCTGACCTCGGCGGCTGCCGACGGGTCAGTCGCAGCAGTCGCACTCGGGTGATGACGCCGGTCGCCGAGTCTCCGATGCGGAACGCCGCCTGAGTGAGCGCCGCTCATGCCCATCAGCATGGACGCGGGTCTGCCGGTGGCGGCTGCGCAGCCGGGACGCCGTCCAGAGCGCCCCTATCGAGGCGGCGTTTCCCCCACCCCGCCGCCCCGGGCTCGCGGTCGAGCCCGGCTGGACGCACAACTGCTCGAACTGCTGAGCATGGACGGCCGCATGTCTCTGCGGGCCCTGTCGGCGGCGACGGACGCGTGCCTCACCACGGTGCGGCGCAGACTGCAGTCGGTGCTCACCTCACGGCTGAACCAGCGCCGCGATCCGGCCCAGCCCGGCCCGGCCCAGCCGCTGTCGGGATGGCCGCTGTCCGCCGTGTGCTTCGCCTCCGTACCGGGCCAGTAGGTGGAGGAGACCAGCCGGGCGCTGTCCGATGTGCTGGTCAAGTACATGGGGCGGCTGCTGGACCGGGACGGCCGGCGCCTCGGAGTCGTACCGCTCCGGCACCCTCAAGGACCGCGTTCCGCTGCTGCGGAGCCCATACGAAAAGGGACATGCTCGGGCCGGACAGGCCGCCGCGGTCCGCCCAGTGCAGGCGGCCCGACTGCTGCCGGGCCAACGTCACCAGGCCCGCGGCGAACAACAGGTAGCTGTCCAGGTAGAGCATGTCGGCCACACCCGGGAACGGAACGTCGGCGTCGCGGACCTGGTACAGGCCCCAGATCGTGTCCGCCGCCGCGTACGGTGCCATGCCCGGCGCGAAGAGGCACCACGGAAGGACCGATGGCGGCCTGTTCCTGGTCACTCGCACCGCGATCGCGAAGACGACCGAGGCGGATACCAGCACGGGCAGCATGTAACGCGCTGCGGAGGAGGTGACCAGATAGATGACGGTCACCGCGGTCCCGGCTGCCGCATACGCCCAGGCCGTCGTATCACGGCGGGCGGGCAGCAGGACGTGAACCTTGCCCCCAGGTTCTCCTCCCCTCCTCCGGCCCGTACGCGCTCGGGCGGCGGTATACGGGCGGCTCCTCAGCCAGGTTCATGGCCAGGACGGTGGGAGCGGAGCCTCTTGAGGGTGCGACAGGTGTGGTCGAGTTCGTCCTGAAGGCGGGGAGCGGTCTCGGCCAGTGAGGCCGGGTCTCCGGCCCGCGCGTGCTCTTCCAGCTCCTGGCAACGGGCGGCGAGGCCCTCGGCGCCTATGTTGCCGGCGGCGCCTTTGAGGCTGTGTGCCTGGTCTGCGATCTCCTGCGTGTCGTGGCGGTCGAGCGCATGGAAGAGTGCGCTGGTTATCTCGGGGGCCCGGACGAGGAAGCGGTCCACCAGCCCGTCCACCAGTTCGTGCTCGGCCGGGGCGCCGGCGCCGCGTAGTTCGTTCAGCCGCTGCTCGATCGAGGCGCGCAGGTCCTCGTCGTCCGCCTGTGGGTGGGTGGGGTGGACCCAGCGGGTGAGGGCTTGCTCCAGCTCGTCGGCGGTGACCGGTTTGGGGACGTAGTCATCCATGCCCGCGGCCAGGCACCGTTCCCGGTCCTCGGCGAGGACGCCGGCGGTCATGGCGATCACCGGCAGGTGACGGCCGTCGTCCCACTCCCGACGACGCAGTTCCCGGGTGGCGCTGTAGCCGTCCATCCGGGGCATCTCGCAGTCCATGAGCACCGCCTGATAGCTGTGTTCCTCGGCCATGCGCAGGGCCTGGACGCCGTCGGCGGCGGTGTCCGTGCTGTAGCCGAGCCGGGTGAGCATGCGCTGCGCGACCATCTGGTTGATCTCGTTGTCCTCGACCAGCAGGAGACGGCCCCGCTGGGCGGGCTGGGGCGTGGTGGGAACCTGCACTGCCGGAGCCGCCGTGGCCACCGGCGGTGTCCGGGTGGCGAGTTCGACCAGGGCGTCCAGGAGCTGGGACTGGTGGACGGGCTTGGGCAGGCTGTGGGCGATCCCGGCCGCCTGAAGCTCGGCAGCGGGCGGTGGGGGGCCGGAGGTGAGCAGCAACAGCCGTACGCGGGCGAAGTTCTGGTCGGTGGTGATCCGGCGGGCGAGTTCCAGGCCGTCCATGTCAGGCATGTACATGTCGAGGAGGGCCAGAGCGAAGGGACGGCCCGCGGCCGCTGCCTCGTGCAGGGCCACCAGGGCCTGGGGGCCGCCACCGACCATGGTGGGCTGGATGTGCCATCTGCGTAGCTGCGTGTCGAGGATCAGCCGGTTGGTGTCGTTGTCGTCGACGACCAGGACCCGCAGCCCGCGAAAAGTGTCGGGGTGCAGAGGGGCCTGGGGCTGTTCGGAGGTGTCGGGTGCGCGCACAGGGACGGTGACGAAGAAGGTGCTGCCCTGACCGGGCCGGCTGGTGACACCGATGGAGCCCCCCATGGCCTCGGTGAGCCTGCGGCAGATGGCCAGGCCCAGACCCGTGCCTCCGTAGCGGCGGGTGGTAGATGCATCGGCCTGGGAAAAGGCGTCGAACATCCGCTCCTGGTCGGCCTCGGCGATGCCGATGCCTGTATCGGCCACCTCGAAGCGCAGCCACGGCGCGTGCTCCGCGGGTGGCTGGGACGGGGCCGGGCGGGCACGGAGCAGAACCTCGCCGGATTCGGTGAACTTCACCGCGTTGGACGCCAGATTGAGCAGTATCTGCCGCAGTCGGCCGGAGTCCCCGAGCACCATCGCGGGCAGGTCGGGATGGCAGTCGCTGAGCAGTTCCAGGCCCTGGGCCTGGGCGGTCTGCACCACCAGCGAGACGACTTCCTCCACCAGCACCTGCGGGCTGAATGCGACCTCGTCCAGTTCGAGCTTGCCCGCCTCCAGCTTGGAGAAGTCCAGGATGTCGTTGATCAGCGACAGCAGTGCCGTGCCGGCGGCCTGAATGCCCTCCGTGTAACGTCGCTGCTCGGCATCCAGTTCGGTGCCCAGCAGCAGGTCGCTCAGCCCGATGACGCCGTTCATGGGAGTGCGAATCTCGTGGCTGATGGAGGCGACGAACTGCGACTTCGCCTGGGACGCGGCGATCGCCTGGTCGCGGGCCTCCGCCAGAGCGGCTTCGGCCTGCTTGCGCTCGCTGATGTCCCGGACAAAGGCGTTGAAGCAGCGCGCCTTCGCCGACTTCAGCCGCCACACCGCCAGTTCGACCGGGATCTCGTGGCCGTCGTGATGACGGGCAGTGAGCTCGATCTGACGGCCCAGCACATGAGCCTCCCCGCCGGCCAGCACCCGTTGCAGACCGGCCTTGTGCGCGGCGTGGTACCTCTCAGGAATGATCGTCTCCGTCAGCGGACGGCCCATCGTCTCGCGGTGGCTGAACCCGAACAGCCTCTCGGCGCCCAGGTTCCAGTCGATGACCAGGCCGTCCTCGTCGATGGAGACGAAGGCATCCCGGGCGGTCTCGATGACCGAACGTGCCTGATCCTGCAACAGCCGCAGCGCTTCCTCCCTGCGCCGCTGACCCTCCGCCTCACGGATGAACCCGCGCACTTCGAGCGGCTCGCCTGCGGGGTCCCGCACCACCCAGGACGTCGTCTCCGTCCATATCCAGTGCCTGTCGGCGTGCCGCAGACGCAGACACACCGCCACCCGGCCGTCGCGGAGCAGATCCCGCTCCGCCCACTCGAATTCCTCCACATCGCCCGGATGCACCCAGGACTCCACCGACGTCCCCACGATCTCCTCGACCGGGCGGCCCAGCAATGCCTGCCCCGCGGCGGACACCTCCCTGTAGACGCCCTCCATCGTCCGGCGGAAGACCATGTCCGGAGAGTTCTTCAGCAGCAGCCGAAACCGCTCCTCGTCGTCGGCCGCATATTGCCCTGGCGTGGCTGTCGATTCCGGTTCCATCGTCCGCCTCCACATGTGAGGCACGACCACAAGGCGCGGCCGGGACCACCGAACAGACCGGTCGCGACGGTTTTCGGCCGGGACTCGCCGTGTTGCGGAAGGCGGCCAGCGGCAGTGCGGCGTGCGATGACGGAGATCAAGCGATCCGCTCGTCGGACATTTCCAGCAAAGAATGAACCACTGAAGATCGCAATTCGAAGGAGCGGACGCCGACCCGGGGTTGCGGTCGGGCTGCGGCATTCGGGCAGCCCAGAGATAGTCCGGTTACCGGGCACTGCCATGCCCATCACTTCCCGTGCCGACCTCTGACGGCCATTCAGTTCCATATGCACCCCCAAGGTGCAGGGCCTCGTCGATGACTACCGGACGCGGAGAGTGACCTTCGAGGACACCGGAGGACACCTTCTGAACAAGACACCTCCGACCCTCAACCTGCGGCAGCGCCGTTCAGGCGGAGCCCGCCGCAACGCCCGTACCAGTGAGCGGCAGCCAGGCGGTGATCGTGGTGCCCCGGCCCTCTTCGGAGCGCACCTCCGTCCGGCCGCCGTGGTTCGCCACGATCGTGTGCACGATGGTCAGCCCCAGGCCGGTTCCCGGGATGGCCGCGTCGGTGGCGTTCGAGGCGCGGAAGAACCGCTGGAAGAGTTTCTCCTGCTCCTTCTCGGGTGGTCGACCTGGGCCGGCTGGTGACCTCGGCCGTCGACGCGATCAGGCCGGCCGCCGAGGCCGCCTCGGTCTCACTGGACACGCGGTGCGACGAACGGCCGCTGGTCATGCAGGCGGTCGTCGTCGGCGGGATGGATCCGGTCGATGATCCGGTCGTACTGTTTCTGCACCAGCTGCGCACCGACCAACGTGCCGATTCCGCACAGTGGGATCAGAAAGGTCAGCAACCCGAACGTGTACCCGAGCCGGCGCCCCACGGAGCCGGTGACCCGGCCTGCGATGCCGTTCACACGCGATCACCTCCGCCTTCCTTCACCTCGCCGGACGAGTCGAATCCCGTGCGGGTCAGCGGCGTCCACACCTGGGGGGTCCGGTGCAGCGCGTCCCACATGCCGCGCAACCGCCACCACACCGTGAGCTGGCGGTAGCCCAGGTTCTCGGCGACCACCCCGACGAAGGCACCCCATACGTCCCGCCACCGAGCGAACCGGTGGAAGGCGTACTCCTCCACCGCGACCGACACGAGGCTGACCACCGCCGCATAGGCATAGGCGGCGAGCAGGAACTTCCACAGGAAGTCCACGTTCACCGCGCCGATCAGGACGCTCAGCGGAACCAGCACCAGACCCGAGAGTTCCACCAGCGGTGCCAGCAGTTCGAAGAAGAGGTAGAAGGGCAGTGCCAGTGTGCCAACGACGCCGTAGCGGGGATTTCCGATCATGCGCCAGTGCTTGAGCATGATCTCGGTCAGCCCGCGGTGCCACCGCCGTCGCTGGGATGCCAGGTCGGCAAGTCGCGTGGGCGCCTCGGTCACGGTGGCCCGGGTGACGCTGGTCAGCCGCGCGCCGGTGAAGTTCGCCCGCCAGCACATCGGAGGACGTGACCTGCACTTCTGGCTGAAGCCGACCGGGCTGGACATCGCCCCGCTCGGACGGCTTCTGCGCACCCCGCCGACCCAGCTCGTCATCGACGACAGCCGCTACGGGGCCGCCCTCACCCAGGGGGCGCCGGACCGGCGGGAGCTGTTCACCGGCATCGACGGCGTCAAGGCCCTCTGGCCCGACGGGACGCGGGAGGAGGTGGACGCGATCGTCCTTGCCACCGGCTACCGGCCCGACCTGCCCTACCTGACCGGCCTCGACGGCGCCCTCGACCAAACGGCGGCCGGCGCACCGCCTCACCCGGGGCTGATCACGCCGGGCCTCGCCCGCTTGGTTCGATGTGTGTCAACATAGACGTATGTCGAATGCCAAGGTGCTGCCGCTGATAGAGCCTGCCGACAGCCAGGCCGTGGCGCCGTGCTGCCCGCCGCTGACCGAGCGACCGTTCAGCGCGGAGGAGGCCGAGGTGGCCGCGCGGATGTTCAAGGCGCTCGGCGACCCGGTGCGGTTGCGGCTGTTCTCCGCGGTCGCCTCGCACGAGGGCGGCGAGGCGTGCGTCTGCGACATCTCCGACGTCGGCGTCTCCCAGCCGACCGTCTCCCACCACCTGAAGAAGCTCAAAGAGGCCGGGCTGCTCACCTCCGAGCGACGCGGCACCTGGGTCTATTACCGGGTCGAGCCGAGTGTGCTGGCCGCGATGGGACAGTTGCTGACCAACGCGTCGGCTGTGGCCTGAGCGTGATCAAGGGCCGGGGCGAAGGCCGCCGTGTCCAGCCCGACCCCGGCTGACGCATCCCGGTAACCGTCGTACCGATGACGGCCGGGCTTGGCGTGGACGCGCGCGGAGCGGTGCTCGGCTGGGTGCCGCCACACGAAGGTGGGGCGAGGGGTCACGCGTTGGCCTGCGAAGTCGGCGGGGCTGCGGTACTCCACCGTGTGCGGCTGGCGACCTTCGAAGGCTGCTTGGCCGGGGACGGCGGGGAGGAAGGGCCGCCACCAGGTACCGGTCGCGCTGATCACCGCGGGGGCGTGCCAGGTGCCGGAGTCGGTCTCCACCCGGAGGAGCCCACCGTCCCGGTGGACGCCCAGGACGCGTACCGGACGCTCGACGGGCAGTTCATAGCGTTTTTCGTAGTCGGTGAGGTACTCCACCACGTGCTGCGCGTCGGGGAGGTCTCGCCACTCTGCGACGGCATGAGGCGGCCGGGCAGCGAGGAGTACGCGGCCGGGGAGAAGAGACTGGACTGGCAGCTGGAGGACCCGGCGGGCCTGGGCGTCGAGGCGATCCGTCCGATCCGGGACGAGATCAAGGGGCTGGTCGAGGGTCTGATCAAGGAGATCGCGCCGGAGCCCCAGGCATGAGCACCGCGGCGGACATACGCAACGTCATCATCATCATCATCGGCTCCGGCCCCGCGGGCTACACCGCCGCCCTCTACGTCCCGGCCCAGCACTGACCGCGGACATGGGTACGGCGGCCGGCCCACGACTCGTCTTCGCCCGACGTGCAGAGCGACTGAGACGACCGGGCCGTGGCAGGACGTATCGGCCAAGCACAGAGCCGTGAGCCGTGCACCCCACCCCTGCCGACGGTCCCGGCCAACGCCCTGATCACGACATCACCCGGCCAACGCCGCGCATGCCTGCCCGGCCGTCCGGCACGCCCAAGAGCTGGACGCGGGCAAAGCAGAAACGGCCGTGGGGCTGCCGGCGGAAGGGGGGCCAAGCCTCCTCGCTGGGTTGGAGCCGGGCGGTTCGGCCTCTGCGGAGGCCGTATCGCACCTATCGCCCGTACCCTCGTAGTGTCTACGGCGTCACACAGCGGGCGCCAAACCACTGGAGGCAACACCACGTGCTGATCGCTCAGCGTCCGTCCCTGACCGAAGAGGTCGTCGACGAGTTCCGCTCCCGGTTCGTGATCGAGCCGCTGGAGCCGGGCTTCGGCTACACCCTCGGCAACTCCCTGCGTCGTACGCTCCTCTCCTCGATTCCGGGTGCGGCGGTCACGTCCATCCGCATCGACGGCGTGCTGCACGAGTTCACCACCGTGCCGGGCGTCAAGGAGGACGTCACCGACCTCATCCTCAACATCAAGCAGCTCGTCGTGAGCAGCGAGCAGGACGAGCCGGTCGTGATGTACCTGCGCAAGCAGGGCCCGGGTCTCGTCACCGCCGCCGACATCGCGCCCCCGGCCGGTGTCGAGGTCCACAACCCGGATCTGCTGCTTGCCATGCTCAACGGCAAAGGCAAGCTGGAGATGGAGCTGACCGTCGAGCGCGGTCGCGGTTACGTCTCCGCCGTGCAGAACAAGCAAGTGGGCCAGGAGATCGGGCGCATCCCGGTCGACTCGATCTACTCGCCGGTTCTGAAGGTCACGTACAAGGTCGAGGCGACCCGTGTCGAGCAGCGCACCGACTTCGACAAACTGATCGTCGACGTCGAGACCAAGCAGGCCATGCGTCCCCGTGACGCCATGGCCTCCGCCGGCAAGACCCTGGTCGAGCTGTTCGGTCTGGCCCGCGAGCTCAACATCGACGCCGAGGGCATCGACATGGGCCCGTCTCCGGTGGACGCCGCTCTTGCCGCCGATCTGGTCACGCCCATCGAGGAGCTCGACCTCACCGTCCGTTCGTACAACTGCCTCAAGCGCGAGGGCGTCCACTCCGTGGGTGAACTCGTCGCCCGTTCCGAGGCCGACCTCCTCGACATCCGCAACTTCGGCGCGAAGTCCATCGACGAGGTCAAGGAAAAGCTCGCCGGCATGGGCCTGGGCCTCAAGGACAGCCCGCCCGGATTCAACCCGGCCGCTGCCGTCGACGCCTTCGGCGGGAACAACGACGCGGACGCGGGTTTCGTAGAGACGGAGCAATACTGAACGCTGCGCGGCGTCGGGCATGGAGACACTTCGCGTACGGGCAGGAACGCGTCGCCACTCAGGGGGCAGAGCGCCATCGCCTCCGCCGCAGGACTGAAGGCGGGACGAGCCGTGAGGCATCCAGGGCTGCGATCCTCACCTCGGATCCCGAGGACCTCAGCGCGTTGTGCGGCCGACGAGTCACAGTCATCAGGGTCTGACGATCTACTGGCGAGTCATCGCAAGCTCAACCTGTGAAAGCGATCTACGTAAGGCTCGAGGAAGTGGCCTATTGCGACCCGACCGCTGTTATCGCCACCCCTCCGAGTTGCTCCCGGTTTCGTAGTCGTACGGCTCGATGTGATCCCATGAGTCGCCGGTGACCGATTCGAACGCCGTCGGAGCAATTTCCAGGAGCTCTTCGGCCTCGGCTGCCTCGTCGCTCGTGAAGGGTGAGAATTCCTCGGCGCGCGAGAGGACTCTCGCCACGGCGTCCGGGCCGGAAAGCACTGCGGCGCATCTGGCGTAAAGGAAGCGGTCCTCGGACTGCTTTACGGGCCTGCCGGAGCCCGAGACGACTCCCGCTACGGGGATATCCGCCAGTATCTTGAGGTCGAGGCGGAAAAGGATCTCGGCAAGGCGGTCCGCGAAGTCCTTGATTTCTTGGGGGCGGAGCCGACAGAGCCTGTCCCGGATGATTGCACATTGCTCTTCCGGCGATGTGGGAGCACTCACCTGGACGATCTCCCAGAAGGCAGGTTCTGCCAACATCTCTCGTGGCCCTTTCTAGTCAACACCGTGCACTGGCTGGATCAGACTACCCGACCCGTAATTGCTCCGGCAATGTCTGCTGCCGAATGCGGGCGCCCGAAGGGACGCCCGCATTCGGTTCCGCTACCTGTCGACGGGGTTGCCGTAAGGCCGCGATCCTCCGTTCTTCCGCTTATAGCGGCGAATCAGCCATGTCTCCATCCAGCGGGCCGCTCTCTTGCCCTTGAAGCTGCCGTGGATTCGGTAGGACCACGAGTGCTGAGGATGCTTTCTCTTCAGTCTCGCCACCTGGCTGTGAACGCGGCGCCCCTTTCCTTCTCCGTACTTCCAGACCGACTTGTTCTTGTAGATGGAGTACACGTATGTCTTGCAGGTGCAGTTGAGCGAGTTGCCGTGATATCCACACGACGAGTTGTGCGCGAGGACATCGCCCTCGCCACTGTTCACGATGAACGTGTGTACGTTTCCGACGTTCAGGTTGACGACGAACTGATCCGGGATTTCGCCCAGATTCCGGGTTGCCGTGACTCGTCGCCGCGTGCCGTCCGGGTCCGTGAGCGTGTCGCCCGTCAGCACGTCGGCGGCCTTCGTCCAGCCCTTGTCGACCACCCACAGGGGGTGCTCCGCCGTTGCCTGGAGCGGTGGGGTCGCCGGATCGAGGTCGGTGTCGATCTCGATCAGGTGCTTGGTGCCGTAGCCGTCGAAGACCTCCAGAACCGGTTCGGCGTAGGTCTCGCCGGTCTCTGGGTCGGTGGCGGCGACGTAGTCGCCGATCTGGATGGCGCCGATGGGCAGGTAGGTGCCGTCGGCCATCAGGACCATGGTCTCCGGCGCGAAGGAGTTGCACCTCGAGCGGCGGAATACCGACCGGGCTCTGGAGGCGTAACGCCTCATGCGACTGGCCTTGCGGAGGGCGCGGGCGGCCTTGAAGCCCTTGACCGCGAGGCGGCCGGCGGAGCCGAAGGCGACGCCGACGCCCATTTCGGCGGCCTTGCGCCAGTTGCCGGTGGCCGCGTACGAGATGGCACCGACGGCGGAGGCGATGTTGCCGATCGGGCCGGGTATGTAGGAGGCGACCTCCGCGACCCGGGCGACCCTTCGGAACGCCTTCTTCCAGCTGAAGCCCCAGTGCCCGTCGAGGTCGACGCAGTTGACGGGGTCGCCGCTGCAGTAGTCGTAGGCGTTGGCGTTGCCGCCGGGGTCGGGGTCGGTCTGCAGGAACCGGCCCAGTTCGGGGCTGTAGAGGCGGGCGCCCATGAGGATCACGCCGTCCAGCGCCTCGCCGGAGCGCTGCTTGCCGCCGAGCCAGCCGTAGCGTTGCGGTGCCTGGCCGTCGGTGGGGACGCCGAACTCGTCGTAGAGCAGCACCTTCGGCGTGGTCATCGCCGTGTCGAGGGTGATGGACACGTCGCCGTGCAGGTTGGCGAACTGCAGCTCCACGTCGCCGGTGGCGGACGTGGTGGCGGTCAGGTCGCCGTCGGGGCCGGAAACGTTACGGGTCAGGGTTCCCTGGGTGGTGTCCTCGATGATCCAGCGGGGCTCGTCGGAGTCGTCTCCGTAGTGGTTGAGTTTGCTGGTGGCGTTGGCCCAGGTGCCGTCCGCCTGCTTCTTCTCGGTGGTGAAGGCCTCGAAGCGCAGGGCGGGGTCGAGCGTCCAGGACTGGCGGGTGTCGCTCGCGGTCTGGCTCTCGACCAGGTCGTTGGCCCAGTAGGTGTTGGCCGAGCCGGTGCCGGTGGCCGTGGTGCGGCCGAAGGCGTCGTAGGTGTAGCCCGCGGTCAGCAGCCGGTCGGCGCTGTCGTAGGAGCTGGTGGTGACCGTGCCGCCGGTGCTGGCGCAGGAGCCGTCCTCGGCGGCCGGGGTGACCGTCTTGGAGGTGCGGTTCATTCGGCCTGCGATGCTGCGCCCGGTCTCGTCGAAGCGGTAGTCGCGGGTGACACAGCCCTGGGCGGTGGTGGACTGGACGGCCTTGGTCAGCCGGCCGAGCCGGTCGTAGGAGTACTCCTTGCTGTCGGTGGAGGCGGTGTCGGAGGCGATGGCGCCCTGCGTGGTCAGCTCGATGTGCTGGCCGTAGACGATCTCGCCGTCGGAGCTACGGGTGTAGGTGCGGCCCGTGGACTCACCGGCGGCGTTGTAGGTGTCCTTGCGGACGTAGCCGCCCGGGTAGGTCTGCTCCACCGGCTGGCCGTCCGGGCCGTACCTCGCGGTGAAGGTGCCCGCGATGCTGTCGGTGACCGAGGTGACGAAGCCGCGGGGTTCCTGGGTGCGGTCGTAGGCGTAGGTGGTCGAGCCGGTGTCGTCGCTGACCTTGACCGGCTTGCCGTACTTGTCGAACTCGGTGACGGTGGTGCCGCCGTCGGCGTCCGTGTAGGACAGCAGCCGGTCCAGGAGATCGAAGACGCGGGTGAGTGTCTTGCCGCCGGCCACGGTCTTGACGGCGTTGCCGGTGACCGGGTCGTACTCGGTGGTCACCTTCGGCAGGGCCTTGCCGACGTCGGAGGTGATCTCGGTGGAAAGGATCCGGTCGGCCGCGTCATAGGCGGTCACCGTCTTGCGGGTCTTGCCCGCGTTGGTCTCGGTGACCTCCTCGATGTCGCCCGAGCGCGAGTAGCGGGTGATCCGCTTGACCGGCAGGGTGTCGGCCATGCGGGCGGTGTCCGCGCCGGTGACCTTGCCGCCGGGCTGCGTGACGCACGGGTTGCCCGCCCATTCGGGCCGGTTGCCGCAGGACGCGTCGTCCGGGTTGGCGCCCGCCGTGTAGAAGACGGTCTTCACCGTGCCGGCGTCCGCGCCGTTGGAGCCCGGCCTGCGCGACTCGACCGCTCGGCCGGCCGCGTCGTACCTGATCGTCGAGGTCAGGTTCGCCCCGCCGGTCACGGCGTCAGTGGTGACGGACGTCTCGGCGCGCAGCGTCCAGCCGGAGGTGCCCCCGATGGGTGTGTCGTAGCCGGTCTTGGTGACCCGGACCTCGACGTCCGCCGTGTAGCCCTCGATGCGGGCGCCCTCACGGGTGGTGGTCTCCATGTGGTAGGCCGCCCCGTCGGGCTTGCCCTCGTCGTAGACGTGGACCGTGTGGGACCGGACCACCGCCGACTCCCCCGCCTTCAACGCCGGCATCGGCGGGTCGGACTGGGCCGGGACATCCTCCTCCAGCTGGGCCCGGTAGCCAGGGCCGAGCTCTTCGAGCAGGTCGAGGCCGTCACGGCTGTAGACGCTGCGGCTGTCCAGGAGCCCGGCGCGGGCGGCCGGGTCGTCCGGCAGCCCGAGTTCGGCCGCCTTGTCGTCGGCGTCGTCACCCTTGCCCAGGGCCAGCATGCGGCCGGAGGCGTCAAGCGTGCGGACGGTGTTGCCGAACCGGTCGTACTCCGTGGTGTCGATGTCACCGATACCGGTCGGCGACCAGGTGGCCGAGTTCACCTCCTGCGCCGAGGCGTTGAGGTAGTGGACGGCAGCCTGCTGGTAGCCGTCCTTGCCCGGCGTGGTCGCGGTGGCGGTGTGGATGCCCGGGTCCGACTCGACGTCGAAGACGGCGGTCGCGTCCGTGGGCGCGTCCGACTGGCCCCAGGTGGCCGCGGTGGCGCCGTCCATGTCGTACGGGCCGCCCTGGGCGCGGGTGAGCGGCACCTCGTAGACCACCTTGGAGGCGGTCTCACCCTCGACGACGTCCTTGCTGCCCGGCATGAGCGCGGGGCGGCGGACCTTCAGCAGACGGCCAGGGTCCTGGTCGGCACCGGCCTTGCCGTAGTCGAGATACCACGGCAGCTCGCCGGTGGTGTCGATGGAGGTGAGGCGGCCGGCGCTGTCGTAGGTGTACTTGGTCTTGAACGTGGTGGTGTCGGTGGCGGACGCCTTGCGGGGGTCCCACGCCTCCACCAGGCGGCCCGTCGGGTCGTAGCGGTAGGTGGCCACGTCGACGGCGCTCTCCGCGGCGGCGTCCGGGTCCCACGACCAGATCCGCACCGCCTTGACCCGGTCGGTCACGTCACCGGGCGTGGTGGCTGTCGCGGTGGTGGCGGTGGCGTAGACGTACTCCAGCACCTCGCAGCCGCGTGCCGGGGAGCTGCCCGTGCACTGTGCGCTGTCGTCCACGCCCGGCTCGGCCTCGGCGATCACCCGTTTGACCAGCACGCGGCCGTCGGTGGTGTCGTAGACGTAGCGGGCGGTGGACGCCTCGTCGGTGCCGGAGACGGACTCGACCACGTACACGTCCGAGCCGGTCTGCTTCTTGAACGTGGTGATGGTGCCGTCGTCGTCGGTCAGCAGATAGCTGCTGCCGGACACCTTCAGGAGCAGCCCCTCGGCGCCGGGCTCGGGGCTGAAGGAACCGTCGGAGCTCTTGGCGAAGGTGACGATGGTGTCGTCGTAGGCCGTGAGGACCGCGACGTCCTTGCCGGGGAAGGTCAGCGAGAAGTACTCGTTGTCGGTGACCCCACCCGTGGCGCCGCCCGCCCACTCGGGCCCGAACGGCGCGACCAGTTCGCGCAGCGACAGGTGGTCGTAGTGGACCGCCTTGCCGGAGTCGGCCGCGAAGCCGTTGTAGAGCCGCAGGTAGGCGGAGGTGGCGTCGGCCGGGACGGTGAAGTCCAGCGTCAGCTCCGCCCACGCGTCGGTGTACGGCACCTTCCGCGACGTCTTCGTCACCGTGCCCGACGGCGTGGCGAAGGCGGCGTACAGGCGTAGGCCGTTGGCGTGCTGCGGGGACAGACCGGTCGCCGACGGCACGTAGGCCCAGGTGGAGAACCGGTAGGTCTTGCCCGGCCTCATTCCCAGGCGCAGCGCTCCACTGTCGCCGCCGACCGAGGCGTAGGTGTCGCCGCTCGTGCTGGAGGTCGGCAGGAGCTTGAGCGAGTCGGGGGAACCGTCCTGGCCGAGGGTGGTGACCCGGCTGAGGGCGGCGGTGGTGGCGGTGAAGCCGGTGGTGTCGGTGGAGAGGTCCTGCTGGTTGGCGGTCAGCCGCTCGCCCTGCGGCATCCAGCCGCGGTCGGTGCCGCGGGAGGAGGCGGTGCGGGAGGAGGACAGGCCGAACTCGTCGGCGTCGGTGACGTCGACGGAGTAGTCGCCGGTGAGGAGGTTCACCGAGCCGGGGCCGACCTCCTCCGAGGCGGCGCCGTCGGCGTTCGGGTCCACGGTGAAGCCCCGCCACTCGCTGATGTAGGCGGCGTCGGCGTCGTTGTCCGTGTAGAGCAGCGCCCGTACCTCGGCGACGCCGCCGATCTGGCCGAGGGTCTCCAGGACCGACCAGTTGGCGTGCGTGCCCATGTCCGACAGCACCGTCTTCTGCGCCGTGAACGGGGTGTTGTCGGCCTTCGCGAGGTTCGCGAGCGGAACGTCGTAGACGGATGCGCCCGGGCCGCGCCGGTACTGGAAGGTGACGCGCGTGTACTTCGGCTGGGCGTCCAGCTCCAGCTTGACCCGCCGAGCGCTGACCGCCCCCTCGGCGGGTTGCACGATGGCGCCCTGGCCGACCAGGAAGTCGTAGCTGACGGCCGTTGAGACGTTGCCCGCCTTGTCCTTGGCCTGCACTCGCAGCGTGCGGTGACCGTCGGCGGCCGGAGTGAGAGTCACCGTGGCCGACCCTGTGGCGGATACGGTCTGCGCCGCGGCACCGTCCAACGAGTACACGTACCCGGACAGGTCACTGGTGCCGGAGGCGGGGCTGAAGGTGAACTGGCCGGATGTGCCCGCGCCGCCGTGCCACTTGCCGTCCTGCGGGTAGTCCGTGGAGGACACGAACGGCGCGCCGGGCTTGGTGGTGTCGACCGTGAAGGTCTGCCAGGCCGACCAGGTGCCGTTCCAGTCAGTACCGTCGTAGACCGCGGCGCGCCACTTGTAGGAGCCCTGGGCCAGAGCGGTGCCTGGAGTCCAGGTGGCGGCGGCGCCGGAGGCCACGTACACCGACTTGCCCGACTGGAGGGCGGCCGTGCCGTCCGACTTCCAGATCTCGAACGTGAGCTGGACGGTGTTGCCGTCCGCGTCCGTCGCCTTGGCCGACAGCGTGGGCGTGGTGTCGTTGGTCGCCGCACCCGTCAGCGGGGACAGCGGCGTCGCCGCGCCCGGCTTGGTGTTGTACTGCACCGTCAGCGAGGGCTCGGACGCCGGGTCGTGGGAGCCGCTGACGTAGTTCGCCGACCGGTAGCGGCGCCAGGTGAGTGAGTCGGCCTCGTCGACCGCGGCCAGCCGCAGACCGTAGTTGGCCTGTCCGTCCGACCACGCCTGGGCGATGGCGTCGATGTCCCAGGTGTTGTAGCCGGCGGGGCAGTTGGTGGTGCTGTAGCCCTTGGCGTCCTTGATCGTCACCGCGCCCGTCGTGGTCGTCGCGGGCTGCGTGGACCAGGTGATGGCCGCCGAGTCCCAGTTGGCGGTGATCCTGCGCGCCTCGACACCGGAGCCGGAGGTGCTGCACGTCGACGAGTAGTACGAGTACAGCCGCAGCTTGGCGTCGAGGATGTGCTTGCCCGCGTACTTGGAGACGTTGAACTTCAGGTACGACCGGGCCTTCTCACTGCCGTCGTACGTGCCCGCCTTCAGCTCGGCCGAGCCCTGCTGCGAGGTCAGGTAGTCGTTGTACTGGACCCAGGTGTCGGTCACCGGACCCATCAGCGAGTCGGTCGGGTCGATCGTCACCGGATACGTCACATCCGGATCGGCCAGGAACTCGGCGCTGGGCCTGAGCACCAGCACCTGCCCCTTGCCGTCCTCGGCGTCGACGACGCTGACGTCGACCGGTGCCAGGTGCTCGGGCTCCCCGGACACCTTGTCCTGGGCAGCGTCCCACATCACCGGGGCCGGGGCGCCGGCCTTCGCCTCGCCCTTGGCGTCCTCCCAGCTCAGCCGCTTGTCGGAGGTCTCCTTCAGGCGCAGTCCCGTGGCATCGACCGGAAGCCGGTACTCCACCGGGCCGTCCGGGCGCTCACGGAGCACCACGTTGTGGGTGAAACCTTCCTTCAGAGCCGTGACGACCAGGTCGCCGCCCTCAACAGCCCCTCGGTACGTGGCTGTCGGCCCGTCCAGCTCGGGCTTGGGCAGCTTGCCCTCCCAGCCCACTCCGAGGGCGTGTTTCCCGCGCTCGACCTGAACCAGGGTCTCGCCGCTGCCGCCGTCCGACAGCGTCACGTCGGCGGCCGCCATCTTCGGCGCCACCATCCCGCCGGCATCCACCAGGGTGGTGTCCACCGGTCGCCAGGTGCCGCGTTCGTCCTGGACGCGGATGGGCCCGGTGTACGACTCCACCGTCGTGGTCCCGTCCGGGTTGGCCCACGTCGTGGTCGACGCGGTCCGCTCTCCCGTGACCTCGATCCGCCGGTCCTGCAACCGTGCCATCAACAAGGCGGAGGCCGCGTCCTCAGCCTCCGCCGGTCCCAGCGTCTTCGGCGCCGAGTCCTCCGCGGTGGACCGGGTGGGCCCGGCGACCGCCGTACCCGCCTCGATCAAGCCCACCGACAGCACCATCGCCGCTGCCAGGGCTATCCGTCTCAGCCGCGCCCGGGACGGCAGCGGATGCCGCCCCCATGACGCAGATGATGATTCCTTCATCCCCTTGATGCCCCTTCTGACAAGCCGTGATCAATCGCAATGACCGACTGGAACTTACAGAGACACAACAAGAGGCAAATGTGGCAAATGACGACACGTCCATTACGGTATGGAGGATCTGTGATCCAACTGTGTCGTCGTCATGTGGGGCTTGTGGAAGTTGAGTTGAGCGTCGGGCGTCAAAGAGCCGCCGCGAAGTCCACGAACGCCGCCCACTCCGAGGGCGGGAAGGCAAGTTGGGCTCGGGGGGGGGCCTTGGAGCCGCGGATGCGGACGGTGCTGGGCTCTACGGCGGCCTCAAGGCAGGCGCCACCCCCGTTGCCGCTGTAGCCGCTCTTGAACCAGGCGAGGGCCGCGGGTTCCGCAGCTTCTGAGTGCCACACCTCGCGGTGCGTTCCCTCCGCGTCGAATCACCCGACACGCCGCGTATCGAGGTGGTCGATCCGAGAGGCGATCGTCAGCCCCTGCCTCGTGCCACCGCGCCGAGCCACGAAGACGAAGCAGGTCGCGGGCTGCTCCTCGTCGAGGTACTCGCGACCCGCTGGGGAAGCGAGCCCTGGCCGACGTCCGGCAAGGCCGTCTGTGCGGAGATCGTGCTCCGTCAAGGGGTGTGATCCCGGGAGCGGGGCCGTTCCGACTTCGGCGATACACGAACGCGCCGCAAACCGATCCAAGGCGGACACTGGAGTAGACAGTGTCGGCGCGGGCAAGGGGGTGTCGGCCGGTGGTGACGAGGGCGCGGCGTACGAACGCGTGGTTGTGGCGGTGGCGGCGCAGTCCGCTTCGGCGTGGGAGTGACGTCGTCGAGGCTTGGGTCCTGCTTGCCGCCTGGGTTCTGGCCGTGGTGGGCGGGGTTCTCGTGGGGCTGGTCGCGCAGGGGGCCATGGAACGGGATCTTGATCGACAGCGGGTGGAGCGGCGGACCGTTACGGCGGTGCTCGTCGAGGACGGGCGGGACAAGGAGGCGCCCGCGGTCGCCGCCGGTGACGGGCACGTGTGGGTGAAAGCGCGCTGGGCCGGCCCGGACGGCTCGCGGCACACCGGTCTGGTCAAGGTACGGCCGGGCGACGACGCGAGAGTCGGGGCCCGGGTCACCGTGTGGACGGACCGGCGCGGTGCGGTTGTGACGGAGCCCGTGACCGACGGGGAGGCCCGACTCCAGTCGGTCCTCACGGGGGTGCTGTGCGGCGTGGTCACCGGCGCGGCCGTGGCGGGCGGCGGGCGCGCCGTTCGGGCGGGGCTGGACCGGTGGCGCAGGGAGCAGTGGGCCGCGGAGTGGGCGCGGCTCGATACGCGGTGGGGCGGGAAGACCGGGTGATCGACGGGCGCGGAGAATCGCTACGGGGTGTTGCTCCATACGTATGGTCCGCCACCGCGCCACTCGATCAGCTCGGGGTCGTCGACGGCCCGGTCCTCGGCGGGGAGGCCCGCGCGGTGCATGAAGTCGAGGACGTCGAACAGGCTGTAGGCGGTGCCCATGCGTTCGTCGTCGATCATGACCCGCCGTCCGCCGTCCGACTCCGGCGGAAGCACAACCACAGGGGGGCGTACGTCCATGTCTCCAGCATCGCCGGAACCGGGTCGGCGCGCAGCAGGGGCTGCCGTGGGCGCCATGGGGCGTCGGCCTCGGATGTCCGGGCTGTGTGACACCATTCCTCGGTCAAGCCCCGTCAGAAAAGGACCATTCCCATGTCAAGGGTCGAGCTGACCACCAACTTCGGGCGTATCGTCCTCGAGCTCAACGACGCCGAGGCTCCGAAGACCGTCGAGAACTTCCTGACGTACGTCCGCAACGGGCACTACGACGGCACGATCTTCCACCGTGTGATCGACGGCTTCATGGTCCAGGGCGGTGGCTTCACCGCGGACATGGTGCAGAAGCCGACCATGGCGCCGGTCCCGAACGAGGCCGACAACGGGCTGAAGAACACGGCCTACACCGTGGCGATGGCGCGGACCAGTGACCCGCACTCCGCGACCGCCCAGTTCTTCGTGAACGTCTCGGACAACGAGTTCCTGAACTACACGGCGAAGACCCCGAACGGCTGGGGTTACACCGTCTTCGGCCGGGTGGCCGAGGGCCAGGACGTCGTCGACAAGATCAAGACGGTTCGGACCGGCAGCAGCCGCGGGCACGGAGACGTTCCCACGCAGCCCGTCATCATCGAGGGCGCCAAGGTTCTGGACTGACCCGGTCAGGGTCAGGGTGGTGTGGTGCCGGGCACGGATTGGTTGCGGCCTGAGCTTTTCGCCGTGACCGGCCCGTGCCCGCGGCAGCATGACGTCATATGAGTCGCAGCAGCCCGAACGCACGGCCTTCCCGGGATCGGTACGTCGATTTCCTGCGTGCCTGGGCCATCGTCCTCGTCGTGTTCGGGCACTGGCTGATCACCGGGCTGGTTCGCGGGCCCGGCGGGGAGATCAGCGCGCCTGAACTGCTGGCGACCGTTCCCTGGACCCAGTGGCTGACCCTTTTCTTCCAGGTCATGCCGCTGTTCTTCCTGGCCGGCGGGCATGCCGCCGGCGGCTCCTGGGCGCGGGCCGGAGGCGGTACCGCCGAATGGGTGAGGCGGCGGGCCGTGCGGCTGCTGCTGCCGGCCGGGGTCTACAGCGGGCTGGTGCTGGCCGCCGTAGGCATCTGCTCCACCGTCGGTGTGGATCCGGGGACCCTCGCTCTGGTGGGCTGGGCCATGGCCATGCAGTTCTGGTTCCTGCCCGTCTATCTGCTGCTCAGTGCCCTGACCCCCGTGTTGTACGGGGCGCATGTGCGCTGGGGGCTCCTCGTCCCCGTCGCCATGGGGCTGGTCGCGCTCGCCGCCGACGCTCTGGTGCTCACCGTGCACCTGCCGTACGTCGGGCTCCTGAACTACGTCCTCGTCTGGGGCGTGGCCTACCAGCTCGGCTTCTGCTGGCGGGACGCGCTGGTCGGCGGAATCGGAAGCGGAAGCGGAAACGGCAAGAACGGGAAGAAGTGGGTGCCCGTCGCCATGGTCGTGGGTGGCGGGGGTGCCTTCGCCGGCCTTGTCGGCCTCGGGCCCTTTCCGGTCAGCCTGATCCTCGTCACCGGGCAGCAGCCCAGCAACACCGATCCGCCGTCCGCCGCCATGCTGGCCTGGACCGTGGCCCAAGCGGGGCTCGCTCTTCTCCTCGCTCCGGCCCTGCGGCGGCTACTGAATCGGGAGCGGGTGTGGCGGGCCGTACGGCCGCTCGGCGGGGTCAGCATGACGCTCTACCTCTGGCACATGCTGCCCGTGCTCGTCATCGCCGGCGGCTTCTACCTGACCGGGCTCGCGCCCCAGCCCCACTACGGGTCCGCGGGGTGGTGGGCGCTGCGGGTGCCCTGGCTGATCGTCCTCGGTGTCGTGCTGGTCGGGGTTGTGGTGGCGCTTCGGCCGCTGGAGCGTGGGCTGGGCGTCCTGTACGAGCGGGGCGGGGCAGGACGTCCCTGGACGCTCTGGCTCGGCCTCGCCGCGAGTGTGGCCGCGCTGACCCGGTTCGCCGCGCAGGGGTTCGCGTACGAGGGGCGGTTTCCCGTGCTGCCCGCGCTGGGGCTTGCGGTGGGCGTCGCGCTGGTGACGGTGCCGGGGCGGGCGCCCGAACGCCGCGACGCGAAAAACGCCCAGGGCTCCCAGGGCTCCGTGGAGGAAGCTGCCTGACACCAGCACGGACGAAGGGGGCGGGACGGCAACGCCTGGGTGATCAGCCGCGGGTGTGCACACGCCGTGTCCGGCCCCACCGGACCAGATGGTGGGTGTGGACGCCGCAGCCGGGTCAGTGACGGTCCGGTCCTTCGCCGCGCGTTCAGGCCGTGCGCTTGCGTGACGCCGTCTTCTTCGCGGCCGACTTCTTCGCCGCGGTCTTCTTCGTCGACGTGCTCTTCGCCGTCGCCGTCTTCCTCGTTCCCTGCGCCGACTTGGCCGTGGACTTCTTCGCCGTCGTCGTCTTCTTCGCGGCCGTCTTCTTCGCCGTGGACGTCGACTTCTTGCCGCCCGCCTGCTTGGGCGTGGCCCGCGCCGACTTCCGGGCCGGCAGCGGTCTGACCTCGGCCTCCTCCGGCTCCCCTGCCTCGCCCCGCGACTCCTTCGCCGCCTTCACGCTCTTCTCCAGCGCCGCCATCAGGTCGAGGACCCTCCCGCCCCGCGCAGTTTCGGGGGCCTCTGGCGGGGCCTCGCCGACGGCCTTCGCGGCGACGACCTCCTCCAGGGCCTCGCGGTACTCGTCGCGGAGGTCTTCGAGGTCGATCTCGCCGAGG
Source organism: Streptomyces sp. NPDC006602 (assembly GCF_042870385.1). Classification (NCBI taxonomy): domain Bacteria; kingdom Bacillati; phylum Actinomycetota; class Actinomycetes; order Kitasatosporales; family Streptomycetaceae; genus Streptomyces; species Streptomyces sp. NPDC006602. The sequence goes on from NZ_JBIAHG010000003.1 coordinate 142,804, forward strand.
GTGTCCATCAGGGCGTCGGCGAGATCGAGTTCCTTGTCGTTGACGGTGACCTTGGTGTCGGGGGCGAGGCCCTCGGGGGCGCGGACCTCGTCCGGCCAGAGGAGGCCGTGCAGGGCGATGGCGTCGCCCACCACGCGCAGCATGCCGAGGCGCTCGCGGCCGCGGAGCGCGAACTTGGCGATGGCGGCCTTCTGGCTGCGCTTGAGGGCCTCGCGCAGCAGGGTGTACGGCTTGGCGGCGGGGGCGCCACCCGCCGCGAGGTAGTACGCGGCGTCGATCTGGAGCGGGTCGATGCGGTCGGCCGGGACGAAGGCGACGATCTCGATGGTCTTGGCAGTGGGGAGCGGCAGGTGAGCGAGGTCGTCGTCCGTGATGGGGATGATCGTGCCGTCCGCGTCCTCGTAGCCCTTGCCGATCTCCGCCGTGCTGACCTCGCGGTCCTCCAGCTCGCAGACCTTGCGGTAGCGGATGCGCCCCATGTCCTCCGTGTGGATCTGACGGAAGGAGATCGAGTGGCTCTCGGTGGCGTTCACCAGCTTGATCGGGATGCTGACCAGGCCGAACGAGATGGCTCCGTTCCATATGGATCGCACGTGCGGCAACCTTTCGATCGCTTTCGGGAGACTTGTTGGCATTTGCGACGGACTCTCTGGAATTCTCATCCTATGACGCCGATCACAGAGGTGGAGGGGCGAAGGCTCGCGCTCAGCAATCTCGAGAAGGTGCTGTATCCCGCGACCGGGTTCACCAAGGGCGAGCTGCTGCACTACTACGCGACCACCGCCGAGGTCCTGCTGCCCCACCTGAGGGATCGGCCGGTGTCCTTCCTGCGCTATCCGGACGGACCCGACGGGCAGGTCTTCTTCACCAAGAACGTGCCGCCGGGTACGCCCGACTGGGTCACCACCGCCGAGGTGCCCAGGTCGGAGGGGCCGGCCCGGATGGTGCTGGTGCAGGACCTGGCTAGCCTGATGTGGGCGGCCAACCTGGTCACCGAGTTCCACACCCACCAGTGGGTCGTCGACGCGCCCGGCGAAGCCGACCGGCTGGTCTTCGACCTCGATCCCGGGGCGCCGGCGAGCATCGTCGAGTGCTGCGAGGTCGCGCTCTGGCTGCGGGAGCGGCTGGCGGCGGACGGGATCGACGCGTACGCGAAGACCGCCGGATCGAAGGGGCTGCATCTGCTGGCGGCCCTGCGGCCGGTCTCCTCCGACGCCGCCTCCGAGTACGCCAAACAGCTCGCCGTCGAGGCGGAGAAGGCGATGCCCCGGCTGGTCGTACACCGGATGACGCGGAGCCTGCGGCCCGGCAAGGTGTTCGTCGACTGGAGCCAGAACGCCGCTCGCAAGACCACCGCCACGCCCTACACCCTGCGGGCCCGGGCGCGGCCGTTCGTGTCGGCACCGGTGACATGGGGCGAGGTCGAGGAGTGCGGGGCGCCCGAGCAACTGGCGTTCCAGGCACCGGACATCGCACCCCGCGTGCAGGACTACGGCGACCTGCTGGCCCCGCTCCTGGGCGCGGACGCGGCGGGGTCGCTGCCCTGAGCACCCCTTCCGCGGAGTGCTCCCCTCCCGTTCAGTCGGCTGAGCGATCGGCCGTGACGCGCCGGTCCGCCCCGCCCTGGGGACCCCGCCTGACCGAACCGGCTCAGACCCGCACCCACGTCTGCCGGTCCCGTGCCATCGCGTGCAGCGCCTCCACGTCCGCCGGCTTGAGGACGCCGCCGAGCCCGGCCAGGCCCTCGACCTCCGTGTCCGTCATGATCCGGGTCTCGCGCGGCTCCACGGTGACCTGCACGTCGGCGGGGCCGACGAGGGCCAGGACCGGGCGGACCTCGGCGGTCAGGGCATAGGAGGCGCGGTCGGCGTCGGCGCGGACGCGGCGCAGCAGCGGGCGGGGTTCGCGGCGGCCCAGCGCGACCATGGGGTCGGCGACCGTGACCCGCTGCTTGCGGGCGTACAGCGTGTGGACCGCGAAGAGCCCGCCGGGGCCGATCACCAGGTGGTGGATGCGGTCGCCGCCGGGCAGCGGGACCGAGTGCAGGGTGTGCCAGCCGGCGCCGTCGAGTCGGTCCAGGGCCTCCCCCACCGCCTGTTCGGCCGCCAGGGCCCGGCGGCGGGGATCGGGGCGAAGCCGGCGGGCGGGGCCCGGGTCCCGGTCCAGGGCGATCTGGAGCGCCTCGCCGGGGCGGTTGGGCGCCAGGTCGTCGTCCGGGTGGAGGGACAGCCGGGCGAGCTCCGCGGGCGTCGGCACCGGGGGCGGGCCGACGGCCACCGGCCCGGTCAGGAAGGGGCCGAGGACGTCGAGGACCTCCTGTCTGCGGTCCTCGCTCAGCAGGTTGACCCGGGATGCCTCACGGTCGTACCAGGCGATGTTCCTGCCGTCCGTGAGGCAGACGTACAGCCGCTCCTGACCGTGGCGCCAGGTCGGTACGACGCGCAGTCCGCTCATGCACCATCACCCCTGACCATGGGAACAGGCTGGGTGCTCCAGGGGCAAGAAGCCGGTTGCCTTTGCCGGTTACCTTTGAAGGGGAGTTGACCCGGGTACCAATGGGTGAGTTGGTCGGGGCTTGGGGAGGCGCCGTTGCGGACGCGCAGGAAGCAGGCCGACGTGCCCGCTCCGGAGGATGCGTGGAACGAGGTCGTGCCGGGGCTGTGGATGGGCGGGCACGAGTTCAGGGGCCGCTCCGGGCAGGTGGAGTTCGCCGTCGTACGGGACGAGTTCGATCTCGTGCAGACCCTGCTGAGGCTGCCGGGGCACGGGCCGGATCCGGGCGTCGAGCACCATGTGTGGCCGATTCCCGACGGACCGCTGGACGGCACGCAACTCGCGGGCGTGATACGCCTGGCACAGGCCGCGTGCGACGCGCTGGACGAGGGCCGCAGGGTCCTCGTCCGCTGTTACCACGGCTACAACCGCTCGGGCCTGGTCGTCGCGCACGCCCTGATCCGCCAGGGGCACTCCGCCGAGGAGGCGATACGGCTGATCCGGTCCCGCCGCTCGCCCTGGGCCCTGCACAACGAGCTGTTCGTCGAGTACCTGCAAGCGGGGCTGCCGACGGCACGGCTCCTGGAGGAGCTCGCCGAGTAATCGTTTCTTCCCGGCTGCTTCCCGGCTTCGTCCAGGCTTCCTCTCGGCCTTGAGCGGCCAGGGCCGACCGGCCCGCAAAAAGGACTTCCCGACGAATAGGGTGTACGCCGTGCCCCCCTCGCCGCTCCGCACCGCCGCCACCGCCGCCCTGCTGCTGGCGACGTCCGCGACGCTCGCGGGCTGCGGCGACACGGGCGGGCTGCACGGCGCGGGCCCGACCTCGACCGCCATCAGCCCGGAACGCCTGTGGCCGAGCCTGCCGCCGGTGTCGAGTCCGGCCTTCGTCATCGGCGAGGTGAACACCGAGGTCGTCAAGGGCATCGCCGTACCCGGCGACGACATCCGCGAGGTGGACCCGGTCGCGATCGTGCGCAGGGAGATCACCGCGAGTCCGGGCGACTACGGCTCCGGTTCGCCGTACCACGAGACGTCCCGCCGGATGGCCGACTGCGGCGAGGGCGCGGGGAAGGGCCGGTGCCCCGTCCTGCGGCCGTACTACCGCGACCTGACCGGCGACGGGCGCGAGGAGCTGACGCTGGGCTTCCGGCAGCTGCCCGAGAAACTGACGGCCGTACGCGTCTACACGGTCGACAAGCACCGGCTCGTGCAGATCATGGCCTGGGAGGACGCCGTGAGCGGGGTCGAACTGGCCGGACGGTCCGTGATCATCCGCTCGCCGTCCGAGGTGGCGGGATACGAGTACCGGCTCCAGTGGACCTGGGACCCGCAGCAGAAGGCGATGCTCCTCACCCACGACGAGATGCTGCGCACCGGCCCGCACACGAAGACGCCGCGCCCCTCCGCCTCCCCCTCCGCTTCCGCTTCCGCCTCCGCCTCTGCCTCCGCTTCCGCCTCCCCCTCTGCCTCGCCGTCCGCGAGCGGCCGATGAGGCTCGCACTCCCCCGGTGGGCCGGCACGCTCGCCGTGAAGGCCGCCGTCTTCATCACCGTGATGTGCTGCGCGCTGGCCGCCCTGCTCGGCGTCCTCGTGCACGTCTCGGTGACGAACCAGACCGTCGGCCAGGCCCGGGAGCTCGCGCTGGACCGGCTGAAGGAGGCCACGGCGGCGTTCGAGGCCGGGGACTCGCCGATGCGGGACGTCGACGTCGATCCCCCGGACCTTCCCGAGCCGCTGCGCGAGCTCGCGGCGGCCGGGGAACGCGGCACGATGGTCGGCGAGCACCGCGGACGCCCCACGATGTGGGCGGCGGGGCCGGTCGACGGCGGGCGGGCGCTGGCCGTGGAGGTCGACTACTCGCAGGGCGAGCGGACCATCGACGGCCTCGACCGGGCGATCGTATGGTCGTCGGCGCTGGCGATCGGGGCGACGCTGCTCGTCGGCGCGTTCGCGGTGACCCGGGTGACCCGGCGGCTGCACACCACGGCGCAGGTCGCCCGGCGGATCACCGCGGGCGACCTGGACGCCCGCGTCGACGACCCCCGTACGAAGGATCCGACGCGCCCCCAGGACGAAGTGGCCGCGGTCTCCGTCGCGCTGGACTCCATGGCCGCGTCCCTGCAGGGCAAGCTTCTCGCCGAGCAGCGGTTCACCGCGGACGTGGCGCACGAGCTGCGCACCCCGCTCACCGGGCTGCACGCGGCGGCCGAGCTGCTGCCGGCGAGCCGGCCGACCGAACTGGTACGGGACCGGGTCGCGGCCCTGCGCACGCTCACCGAGGACCTACTGGAGATCTCCCGCCTCGACACCGGCCGGGAGCGGGTGGAACCGGACCGGGAGCCGTTGGCCGCGCTGGCCGAGCGGGTGGTGCGGGCGTCGGGGACCGACACGGAGGTCGTCGTCGTACGGGACGTGGCGGTGGAGACGGACCGGCGGCGGCTGGAGCGGGTGCTGGGGAATCTCGTCGCGAACGCGCATCGGCATGGGCGGGGGCCGGTGGTGCTGACGGTGGACGGGCCCGTGGTGACGGTGCGGGACCACGGGGACGGGTATCCGGATTACCTCCTCGAGCACGGGCCACAGCGGTTCCGTACGGAGGGGGTTTCCAAGGGGCACGGGCTGGGGCTGACCATCGCGGTGGGGCAGGCGGAAGTGCTGGGGGCTCGGTTGGTGTTCGCGAACGCGGAGGACGGCGGGGCGGTCGCCGTACTGACGCTGGGTTAGGGCACTCGGCGTGGAGCTCGGGGCCTTGGGGTGTTTTGCCGACCGCGGGTTGTGGGGGCTTGTCGCGCCCGCGCGACGGAGCCGCATGATGTCACAGCCCCGCGCCCCTGGAGCGCTGCGCGCTCCTATGGACCAGCGTGACGGGCGACGGTGGGACAGCGCTCCTAATGTGGCGCTTAGTCAGCTTCGCCCCCGTTCATGGAGGTACCGCCGTGTCCCTGCGTTCCCGCTGCGCCATAGCCATCGCCGTCAGCGCTCTCGTCACCACCGCCGCCACCGCCGCCCCCGCCGTCGCGGACGACGACTGGGGTCAGGGCCAGAGCAACAACTCGGAGCAGAACCAGAGCAGCACCCCGGGACAGAACCAGAGCGGCAACTGGCAGCAGAACCAGAGCGACACCCCCGGGCAGAACCAGGGCGGCGACTGGGGCCACGGCGACAACCAGCGCTTCTACAAGGGCGTCGTCACCGCGAGCTCGCTCGCCCTGCGCAGCGCGCCGAACCGCGGCTCACAGGTCATCCGGTACGCCAGCAGAGGCGAGATCCTCTCGATCTTCTGCAAGACCCGCGGCGAGAACATTCAGGGCGACCCCCTCTGGTACCAGATCGCGGACGACATCTGGGCCTGGGGTGCAGCCCGCTACATCGACACCATCGGGCCCACTCCCCGCTGGTGCTGATGACGGAGGGGAACAAGGTGCCCTATCTGGGTAGGTTCCGGACATGATCAACGCCGGAACCACCGTCGTACAGGCGGACACCCCCGCTCCTCCCGTACGCCTCCCCCGGCGCCGTGGCATCGAACTGGCCCTCATCGTCCTCGCCGTCCTGCTGTCCGTGTACGGCTACTGCGGCGTCGGCCTCGCCAAGAACGGGACCGTCCCGCCCGGCGCCGCGGGTTACGGCGCCGGGCTCGGCGTGCTCGCGTTGGTCGCGCACATCGCGGTGCGCTTGCGCGCCCCCTGCGCCGACCCCCTGCTGCTGCCGATCGGCGTCCTGCTCAACGGCGTGGGCCTGGTCCTGATCTACCGGCTCGACCTGGAGACGCCTGGCGACCGGGCGGCGCCCACCCAACTCGTGTGGTCGACGCTCGGGATCTCGCTCTTCATCGTGGTCGTGCTGCTGCTGCGCGACCACCGCGTCCTGACGCGCTACGCGTACGTCTGCGTCGCCGGCGCGATGGCCCTGCTCATCCTGCCGATCTTCTTCCCGGCCGTGAACGGCGCCCGCATCTGGATCCGGATCGCCGGGTTCTCCATCCAGCCGGGCGAGTTCGCGAAGGTGCTGCTCGCGGTGTTCTTCGCCGCGTACCTGGCGGCCAACCGCAACGCGCTGGCGTACGCCGGACGCCGTGTGTGGCGGCTCCAGCTCCCCACCGGGCGCGTCCTCGGGCCGATCGTCGCCGTCTGGCTGCTGAGCGTGGGCGTGCTGATCCTCGAACGCGACCTGGGGACCTCGCTGCTGTTCTTCGGCCTGTTCGTCGTCCTGTTGTACGTCGCCACCGGCCGCACCGGCTGGATCGCCGTCGGCCTGCTGCTGGCCTCGCTGGGCGCGGTCGCGGTGGGCCGGCTGGAGCCGCACGTGCACAGCAGGGTCGAGGACTGGCTGCACCCGTTCGCGTCGATCGAGGCGGGCCAGGGCCCCAACCAGCTGGCGCAGTCGCTCTTCTCCTTCGCGGCCGGCGGCATCCTCGGCACCGGCCTCGGCCTCGGCCACTCCGTCCTCATCGGCTTCGCCGCCAAGTCGGACTTCATCCTGGCCACGGCGGGCGAGGAACTGGGCCTCGCCGGACTCGCCGCGATCTTCCTCCTCTACGCCCTTCTCGTGGAGCGCGGTTACCGAGCGGGCCTCGCCCTGCGCGACCCCTTCGGCAGGCTGCTCGCGGTCGGGCTCTCCTCGATCGTGGCGCTCCAGGTGTTCGTGATCGCGGGCGGGGTGACGGGCCTGATCCCGCTGACCGGCATGGCGATGCCCTTCCTCGCCCAGGGCGGCTCCTCGGTCGTGACCAACTGGGCGATCGTGGCGCTGCTGATCCGGGTGAGCGACTCGGCCCGCAACCAGTACGACGGGGAAGTGGGCCCGTGACCCGGTACATCCGGCACGCCGCCTGTTTCTGCGCCCTGCTGCTCGTGGCGCTCCTCGTCAACGCCACCCGCGTCCAGGTCTTCCAGGCCGCGTCCTACGACGACAACCCGGCCAACCGCCGCGGCGCGATCGCCCGTTACGGCCAGCCGCGCGGCGACATCCTGGTCGGCGGGGCGCCGGTGACCGGCTCCCGGGACACCGGCGAGCAGCTCCGCTACGAACGGACGTACGAGGACGGGCCGTTGTTCGCGCCCATCACCGGCTTCGCCTCGCAGGAGTACGGGACGACCTTGCTGGAGCACTCCGAGGACGACGTTCTGTCCGGCACGGACCCGATGCTGTCGGGGTTCCCGCTGTGGAACGACTTCACGCGCTCCCGGTCCTCGGGCGGTGACGTCGTGACCACTCTCAACCGGGCCGCGCAGCAGGCGGCGTACGACGGACTGCGGGGGCGCAAGGGCGCGGTGGCCGCGATCGAGCCGTCGAGCGGGCGGATCCTGGCGCTGGTGTCGACGCCGTCGTACAACCCGGCGGCGCTCTCCGGGAACGACGCGACGGTGGGCCGGTCGTGGGCGCGGCTGAACGGCGACGCGGACAAGCCGATGCTCAACCGGGCGGTACGGCAGACGTATCCACCGGGGTCGACCTTCAAGGTGGTGACCGCGGCGGCGGCGCTGGACGCCGGCGCCGTCACGGACGTGGACGCGCCGACCGACTCGCCGGTGCCCTACAGGCTGCCCGGGACGACGACGAGCCTGACGAACGCGTCGGACGGCTGCGAGGACCTCTCGCTGCGGGAGGCCTTCAAGTGGTCGTGCAACACGGTGTTCGCGAAGCTGGGTGTGAAGGTGGGCGTCAGCGACATGACGGCGACCGCGCAGGCCTTCGGCTTCAACGACACGGATCTCAGGATTCCCTTCTCCGTGGCGCAGAGCACCTTCGACTCGTCCGTGGACAGGGCGCAGTTGGCGCTGTCGTCGATCGGGCAGTACAACACGCGGGCGACGCCCTTGCAGATGGCGATGGTCTCGGCGGCGGTAGCCAACGGGGGGCAGGTGCGGCAGCCGTACCTGGTGGAGCGCATCACCCGGGCGGGCGGTTCCACGGTCTCGACGGCCGGTCCGCGTCCCGCACGGCAGGCGATGTACCCGGCGACCGCCATCCGGCTGCGGGAGCTGATGGCGGAGGTGGTCACGGACGGCACCGGGACCAACGCCGCCATCCCCGGCGCCACCGTCGGCGGCAAGACCGGCACCGCCCAGCACGGCATCGGCAACTCCGGGACACCGTACGCCTGGTTCGTGTCCTGGGCGCAGGGCGACCGTGACATGGAGGCGAAGGTGGCGGTCGCGGTGGTGGTGGAGGACGCCGAGGCGGACCGGGGGGAGATCAGCGGAGGCGGGGACGCGGCGCCGATCGCTCGGGCGGTGATGGAGGCGGTGCTGAAGCAAGGGCGTGGTGAGAGGGGTTGACACCTCGGGCACTCAGCGGGTGGCCGTCGCCGTCGGCACCTCCTGGACCAGCGTGCTCGGCAGGGCCACGTACGCCGTCACCCCCGAGCCCTGGGTCGGGCGGAGTTCCACGTGGGCGCCGAGACGGGCGGCGAGGGTGCCGACGACGTGGTGGCCGAGGAAGCGGGTGGGGGCCGTGAGGAAGGAGCCGCGGCCGGACAGCAGGGCGTTGGCCTCGGCCATGCGGGCGGCGGTCATGCCGATGCCCCGGTCGACGACGGCGAGGCAGTACTCGGTGCCGTCCCGCCAGCCGTAGACCTCGACGGGCTGGTCGGGCGGGCTGAACATCAGGGCGTTCTCCACCAACTCGGCGAGCAGGTGGGAGAGTTCGGCGACACAGTGGCCGCGTACCCGGCAGGGCTGGACGTCGGCGACGGCGACGCGCTGGTACTGCTCCACCTCGGAGACGGCCGACTGCACGACCTCGTGGACGGCGACCGTGCCCCGCCAGACGCGGGCCGGGGACTCCGCGCCGGCCAGCACGAGCAGGGACTCGGCGTTGCGGCGCATACGGGTGGCCAGGTGGTCGAGTTCGAATAGCTCGGCGAGGGCCTCCGGGTCGAGTTCCTGGCTCTCCAGGGTGGTGATCAGGCCGAGCTGGCGGTTGAGCAGCGCCTGGTTGCGGCGACCCAGGCTGGTCAGGGACTCGGTGCTGTTGCGGCGCAGGAGGGCCTGTTCGGCGGCGAGGTCGACGGCGGCCCGCTCGACGTTGCGCAGGGCGGTCGCCAGGCGGGTGATCTCCCGTGCCCCGCCGGGGAGTTCGGGCTTCTCGAAGTCGGGCGGGAGCGGGGCGTCGGGGTCGGCCTCCTGGATGCGCCGCACCGCGGCGGGCAGCCCGGTCCCGGCGACGACGTCCGCCTCGTCGGCGAGGGCGCCCAGGGGGCGGGTGATGGAGCGGGCGGAGAAGAGGGCGAGCACGGTGGCCACGCCGAGGATCAGCGCGCCGAGGGCGAGGTAGCCGACGAGCTGCCGGGTGGCCGCACCCCCGGTGTCCTCGGCGCGGGCCCGCACGTCGTCGCCGACCCGCTTCTGCACGCCGTGCAGATCGTCCACGAGGGTGGTCATGTCGGCCCACCAGCGGGCCGGGGCGACCGAGAGGGCGGAGCCGTCGGCACCCCGCTCGGCCTGCCGCTCGTATCCGGTGACCCGGCGGGCGGCGGCGGTCGCGAAGGCATCGTCGAGCCCGGACTCCTGGGCCCTGTCGGCGAGCTCACGGAACTGGCCCAGCGCGGCGATCCGGCTGGCGCGGATCTCGGTGAAGTCGAGGTACTCGCCGGAGCGGAAGCGCCCGGCGGCGAACACGCCGTTGAGGGAGCCGCGTTCGAGGGCGACGGCCTCGGTGGCGCGGGCCAGCGACTGAAGTGCCTGCACGCCCTGGACGATCCGGCGGTCCCCGTCGGGCGCGCCGGCCGACTCCGCGTCGATCAGGGCGGTGACGGCCTTGGTGTAGGCGGTCAGGGTGGCGGTACGGCCGGCTGTGCCGTCGTCGACGTCGGCGCGGGTCGAGTCGAGTGCGGCGAGGGGGCCCTCGGCGGCGTCGAGGGCGGCGACGGTGGCGCCGGGCAGCTCACCGCGTTCGTCGTCGATCGCCGTCCGCAGCTCTTCGCGTGAGGCGTCCGTACGGTGCCGCTGCTTCCCCACGTCGTCCCGGTACTCCTCGGCGCCGCCCAACAGCCCGCTGGAGAGCCCGCGTTCACGCTGCACCTCGCGCACCAGGTCCTGCACGCGCAGCAGGACGCCCACATGTGCCTCGGTCGCGTGGGCGTCGGACCAGTCGGCGGCGCGGTCGGCGGCGCCGATTCCGATGAGGGTGAGCAGCAGGCAGGTCGGGACGGCCAGGACGATGGCCATGCGACCGCGGATGGAGTTCCAGCCCGGAAGGGCGGACGGCCTCAGGCCCTGCGAACGCCGGGCGGTCGCACGGCCGGTGGTCGAAGGCCGGCCGCTCGAACGCTGAGTGGTCGAACGCTGGGTGGTCCAACGCTGGGTGGTCCAACGCTGGGTGGTCGAACGCTGGGTGGTCGATTCGTTCCCCGTCATGCCCCGTGAGGCTACGGGCGCGCCGGTCAGGAGGCGGTTTCTGCGCCGTAAGCCGACTGTGCACAGGTACTCACTCGGGCGGTGGGCGGGTTGTGAAAGACGGACAATGCCCATCTGATGAGACAGGGTCTGGGCCGCTCCCACCCTCCCTACCTATCGTTCGGTCCATGACGACAACCGCCGCGTACGAACTCGCCCAGGTGAACATCTCCCGACTCAAAGCCCCGCTGGACTCACCGCAGTTGAAGGACTTCGTCGACGCCCTCGACTCCGTCAACGCCGACGCCGAGGCCGCCGACGGTTACGTCTGGCGCCTGAAGAGCGACTCGGGCAACGCGACGGAACTCCGGGTCTTCGACGACGACTGGCTGATCATCAACATGACGGTGTGGCGGGACCCGAACGCGCTGACGGCCTTCATGTACCAGGGCCACCACCGCGAGTTGCTGTCCCGCCGCAACGAGTGGTTCGAGCGCGTCGCGGAGGCGATGACAGCCCTGTGGTGGGTCCCGACGGGCCACCGCCCGACCATCGCCGAGGCGGAGACCCGTCTGCTGCACCTGCGGGCCAACGGGCCGACGCCGTACGCCTTCACCCTGCGGACGTCGTACCCGGCCGGGTCGGCGGAGCCGGTGGCCGGGGAGGTTCCTGACGGGCTGGGCGCGCGGTGAACGTAGACGCGCCGTCAACAAGTCGCGCAAGGGGGATTGACGAGCTTGCTGACAAGCAGTCTCATAAGACTCGGACGATGACGTGACCCCGGGTGACTTAGGTGGATCAGCCATGACGACCCTGACCGAAGCCGACGCGCTCGACGGGCTGCGTGACGCGCTCGGGCTGCTCAAGGACCGCGAGCAGGTGGCCGAGCGGCTGCTCGCCTCGTCCGCCAGGCACTCCTTCGACCCGGACAAGGAGCTGGACTGGGACGCGCCCTTCGAGGAGGGCAAGTGGTTCTGGCCGCCGGAGCTGGTGTCGTTGTACGACACGCCGATGTGGAAGCGGATGAGCGAGGAACAGCGGATCCTGCTGTCCCGGCACGAGGCCGCCGCGCTCGCCTCGCTCGGCATCTGGTTCGAGCTCATCCTGATGCAGCTGCTCGTCCGGCACGTCTACGACAAGGCGGCGACGAGCGCCCACGTGCGGTACGCGCTCACCGAGATCGAGGACGAGTGCCGCCACTCCAAGATGTTCGCCCGGCTGATCTCGCACGGCGGGACGCCCTGGTACCCGGTGAGCCGGGCCCACCAGCACCTCGGACGGCTGTTCAAGACCATCTCCACCACACCGGGTTCCTTCACCGCCACCCTGCTCGGCGAGGAGGTCCTCGACTGGATGCAGCGGCTGACCTTCCCCGACGAGCGGGTGCAGACCCTGATACGCGGGGTCACCCGGATCCACGTGGTCGAGGAGGCCCGTCATGTGCGGTACGCCCGGGAGGAGCTGCGGCGCCAGATGGTGACGGCGCCGAAGTGGTCGCAGGAGTTCACCCGGGTCACGTCGGGCGAGTTCGCCCGGGTGTTCTCGGTGGCGTTCGTGAATCCCGAGGTCTACACGAACGTGGGACTGGACCGCCGGGAGGCCATGGCCCAGGTGAAGGCCTGCGGACACCGCCGGGAGGTCATGCAGACCGGCGCGAAACGGCTGACGGACTTCCTGGACGACATCGGGGTGTTGCGGGGCGCGGGGCGGAGGTTGTGGCGGTCGTCCGGGTTGCTTGCGTAGGGGGTGCTGGGGGTGCTCGCCGGCGCCGGCCGGGTGCCGCGCCCCTTCGGGTCGGCAGCCGCCCCAGCGGCACGACTGCCCGCAGCTGTGCAGGCCGCATGCGATTACGCTGCGGAGCATGACCCCCTCCGCCCCCACCCCCGCCTACCGCCGCCTCAGCGTCGAGGAGCGACGCGGCCAGCTGCTCGATGCCGCGCTGTCCCTCTTCGCGCACCGGGTGCCCGAGGACGTGTCGCTCGACGACGTGGCGGAGGCGGCCGGGGTGTCACGGCCGCTCGTGTACCGGTACTTTCCGGGCGGCAAGCAGCAGCTGTACGAGGCCGCCCTCCGGTCCGCCGCCGAGGAACTCCAGACGTGCTTCGACGAACCCCGCCAGGGCCCTCTCCTCCCCCGCCTCGCCCGCGCCCTGGACCGCTACCTCGCCTTCGTCGACAAGCACGACGCCGGCTTCAGCGCGCTGCTCCAGGGCGGCAGCGTCGTCGAGACGTCCCGTACGACGGCCATCGTGGACGGCGTACGCCGGGCCGCCGCCGTGCACATCATGCGGCATCTGGAGGTCACGGAGCCCGGCCCCCGGCTGCGGATGACGGTCCGCATGTGGATCACGGCCGTCGAGGCGGCCTCCCTCATCTGGCTGGACGAGGACAAACAGCCGCCCGCCGCGGAATTGCGGGACTGGCTCGTGGAGCAGTTCGTGGCGGTCCTGACGGTGACGGCACGGCGCGACCCGCAGACATCCACGCTGGTCGAGGCCCTCGCGGTGGATGGCTGACACTGGTGCCGTGAAGAGCGAAGACACCCCCTTCGAGGGCGGCCCCATGGACGGGCGCGTCCTGCCCGTCCTGCTGGGCGCCACCGGGCACCCGCCCAAGACGTACCGCATCCCCGTCCCGGACTCCGCAGGCGGCCCGCCCATTGTGCTCGTCTACCGCAGGGTCCCGCGCGGCCACAGCAAGCGGCTCGGCCTCCACCAGGGGTGGAAGTACACGTACGACCCCACCGGACAGGCCGGCCGACGCAAGTGGCCCTGGTCCAAGCCGGACGCCAGGCCGGACGCCACGCCGGGCGGCAAGCCGGACGCCACCGACGGGTGACCTCGTTGCGCCGAACCGCGCACACTCGCCGCGCGGACCCGGCACCCACGTCTCATGCTCGCGGTGCGGAGCGGAAGGGCTGCCCCGCGCACCGGAGGTGATGACGTGTCAGGAAGGCTTCTCCGTCTCGTCTGTACGGCGGCGATCGCGGCCGGAACCGTCCTCGCGCCCCTGCCCGCCGCGGCCGTACCCGAGCCCCCGGAGCCCGGCAGCCGGTCCGTCGCCGACCTGCTGACGGACCTTCAGCGGCTGTACCGGGAGGCCGAGCAGGCCACCGAGACGTACAACGCCACCGACGAGAAGCTGAAGCAGCAGCGCGCCGAGGTCAAGCGCCTGGACATCGCGCTCTCCCGCGCCCGGCTCTCCCTGCACGACAGCCGCGGCGCGGCCGGCCAGCTGGCCCGTCAGCAGTACCAGAACAGCACCGACCTCTCCCCGTACGTCCGGCTGCTCCTCGCCCGCGATCCCCAGCACGCCCTCGACCAGGGCCATGTGATCGGCCGGCTGGCACGCGAGCGCGCCGAAACGGTGGGCCGCCTCACCGGCAGCGAGAAGCGGGCCGACGACCTGGCCCGCGAGGCCCGCAAGGCCCTGGACGGCCAGCTCACGCTCGCCGCCCGCCAGAAGAAGGAGCGGGACGCCGTACACAAGCGCCTGAAGGACGTCGAGGAACTCCTCGCCTCCCTCACCGCCGAACAGCTCACCGCCCTGGCCGAGTTCGAGGAGAAGGACATCGCGAAGGCCCAGGACAAGATCATGACCTCCGGCGCCCTCAGCAGCACACGCGAGCCGACCTCCAAGGGCGACCGCGCGCTGCGATACGCCGTACGGCAGCTGGGGAAGCCGTACGAATGGGGCGCCGAGGGCCCGAAGACGTACGACTGCTCGGGCCTGACGTCGCAGGCCTGGAGCCACGCGGGGACACCGATCCCCCGCACCAGCCAGGAGCAGTGGGCCGAGCTGCCGAGAATCCCACTCGACGAACTGAGACCGGGCGACCTGGTGATCTACCACCCGGATGCCACCCACGTGGCCATCTACATGGGTGAGGGCAAAGTGGTCGAGGCCCCGAGGCCGGGCGAGGAGATCAAGATCTCCCCGATCGCGACATACCCGATCCTGGGAGCCGTACGTCCGGACCAACCAACCTCAGGGGCGCGGGGCTGAGACGACATGCGGCTCCGCCGCGTGGGCGCGACAAGCCACAACGGACCCGCAGCCGCCAGTCCCCCTACGGCGACTGGGTCCCGGCCACTTCCGCGAGGTAAGCCCCCGTCTTCTCGGGCTCATAGAAGAAGTTCTCGAAATCGGCGGGGTCATTGAACGCGTTGGCGAAACGATCAGCCGCCGGCTGAAGCTGCCCCGCCGCCCCGATCAGGTTCAACACATGCTCCGGCGGCGGCGCCAGCATCGCGTTCGTCCACTTGGTGACGTGCTGGGCCGTGGACCAGTACCGGTCGAACGTCGCCCGCATCCACTCCTCGTCGAACTCCTTGTCCCCGCGCTCGAGAATCGACGCGAGATACGCCGCCGCGCACTTGGACGCCGTGTTGGAGCCCTGCCCGGTGATCGGGTCGTTGGCGACGACGACGTCTCCGACGCCGAGCACCAGACCTCCGCCGGGAAGCCGGCCGATGGGATTGCGGACGGTGGGTGCGTAGCGCCCGGCCAAGGTGCCACCGGCATCCGTCAGTTCGACGTTCGTGGCCCGCGCGTGCTCCCAGGGCGTGAACCGCTCCATGAGTTCCAGGGTCAGGGAGAGGTGCTCCGCCGGGTCCTTGACGCCGTTGAAGACGTCGAGCGGGCCGCCGGGTATGCCCTCCCAGAAGAGGATGTCGGCGCGGCCGGAGATCGTGAACGTCGGCATGACGAACAGTTCGCCGACGCCGGGGACCAGGTTGCAACGGACCGCGTCGTAGTCCGGGTGCTCCGGGCGCGGGCCGAGACCGTGGACGTAGGCCACCGCGAGGGCGCGCTGCGGCTCGCTGTAGGGGGAGCGCTCGGGGTCCCGGGCGAACATGGATACCAGCTCGCCCTTGCCCGCCGACACCAGCACCAGGTCGTAGGCGCGGGAGAAGTAGTCGAGGTCGCCGACGGCCGCGCCGTGGATGACCAGCTGGCCGCCGCGCTGCGCGAACGTCTCCATCCAGCCGGCCATCTTCACCCGCTGGTCGACCGACTGCGCGTACCCGTCGAGCCTGCCCACCCAGTCGATGGCGCGGGCCGCGGGTCCCTCGCCCCAGGAGCCCGGGGCGGCTACCGAGACGCCGAGTCCTTCGATCTTCGGGGCCTGGGACTCCCAGAAGTTCAGCTGGAGATCGCGCTCGTGCTGGAGTGCCGTGTGGAACATGCACTGCGTCGACATGACCCGGCCGGAACGGATCTCGTCCGCGGTCCGGTTGGACATCAGGGTGACCTCGTACCCGTTCGACTGGAGTCCGAGGGCGATCTGGAGTCCGGACTGGCCGGCTCCGACGACGAGTATCTTCCGCATACCGGGGGTGTTCTCCTACTCGGGTTCTGCTCGGGGTGCTACTCGGGGGTGACGTCCAGCGCGTGGCCGACGAGGGACAGGAGGGTCTCGATCACCGATATCCTCCGGCGCGCGTCCATGATCATGACAGGTATGCGTGCCGGGATCGTCAACGCCTCCCGCACGTCCTCAGGCTCGAACCGCTCGCTGCCGTCGAATTCGTTGACCGCCACGACGTACGGCAGCCCGCAGCTCTCGAAGTAGTCGAGAGCGGGGAAGCAGTCCTTCAGCCGGCGGGTGTCGGCCATCACGACCGCGCCGATCGCGCCGCGCACCAGGTCGTCCCACATGAACCAGAACCGCTGCTGGCCCGGCGTGCCGAAGAGGTAGAGCACCAGGTCGTCGTCGAGCGTGAGGCGGCCGAAGTCCATGGCCACGGTGGTGGTCAGCTTGGCGGGGGTGGCGGTGAGGTCGTCGTGCTCCTCGCTCGCCTCGGTCATCAGCGCCTCGGTCTGCAGAGGCGTGATCTCCGACACCGCCGTGACCAGCGTGGTCTTGCCCACGCCGAAGCCGCCCGCCACGACTATCTTCGTGGCGATCGGGGCGCGGGTGCGGTCCGTCTGCCAGGGCTGTACGGGCCCCTCGTCCTCGATGAGCGGGGAGACGCCAACGGCGTCAGAGACGACGGAGTCCACTCAGCACCCTTTCCAGCAGAGCCCGGTCCGGCCGACCCGTGCCGTGACCGGTTCCTGTTCCGTACACCCGGATCTTTCCCTGGTCCGCGAGGTCGCTGAGGAGCACCCGGACCACGCCGAGCGGCATCTTCAGCAGCGCGGCGATCTCCGCCACCGTGCGCATACGGCGGCACAGCTCGACGATGGCCCGCATCTCCGGCATGACGCGGGTGTTGAGGGACCCGTTCGTCAGTTCCTTGCGCTCCTCGGCCGCCTCGATTTCCGCGGTCGTGGCCACGAACGTCTCCACGAGGAGGACGTGCCCGAAGCGGGTACGGCCGCCGGTGAGCGAGTAGGGGCGCACGCGGGCGGGTTTGCGGTCGGCACCGCGTACGGGGAGCCCCTTCGGTGTACCGCTCATCGGGTGCTCCCCGTCGACGTCGACTCGTTCTCCAGGGATTGCCGCAGCTCGCTGCGGAGTTCGGGCGTCAGCACGTGGCCGGCCCGCCCCACGAACAGCGCCATGTGGTACGCCACGACGCTCATGTCGCAGTCGGCGGCGCCGTGCACGCCGAGCAACGAGCCGTCGCTGATCGACATGACGAACACGCTGCCCTCGTCCATCGCGATCATGGTGTGCTTCACCGGGCCGGACTCCATCAGCTTGGCGGCGCCGATGGTGAGGCTGCCGATGCCGGAGACGATGGTGGCGAGGTCGGCGGAGGAGCCGCGCGGGCCGGACGGCTTGTCCTGACGGGGCTCCCGTGCTTGTGCGTTGCGGTCGGCGTCGGAGGAGAGCAGGAGCAGACCGTCGGAGGAGACGACGGCGACCGACCGGATGCCCGGCACCTCCTCGACGAGATTGGTCAGCAGAAAGTGAAGATTGCGGGCCTCACGGCTCAGTCCGAAGGTACTGGGCGCGGTCAACTGCTTGCCTCCTCGACGGTGCCCCCCGTGGCTTCTTCGGATGCTGCGGATTCCCTGACGGGCGCTTTGTGCGAGCCCGTCTGTTCGGCGATCTCCGCCTCTACGTCCCGGTAGCCGGCCTCCGCCCCCCGGCGGAAGCCACCGAGGCGGCGGCGGAGTGCTTCGGCGTCCACGGAGCCGCTGCGCTGGCGCGGCGTCTGTGCGGGCGCGGTGATCTTGGGGGTGCGCTTGGGGAGGCCCTTGTCGGTGACGAGTTCCTCGGGCTCGTCGGGGACTCGCTGGTGTTCCGTCTCGGCTTCGCCTTCGACGGGTCCTGTCCCCTCCGCGGCCGCGGGCGCTGGTTCGGGGGCGGCCCCGGGTTCGGGCGCGGGCGCGGGTTCGGGGATCAGGAGTTCCATCGTGGTCTCGGCGGGGGCCTCCGCCTCCGACCTTTGTACGGCCCTCTCCGCGAGCCCGACCAGTGGGTCGCCGTTCTCCGAACGACCGTACAGGACGTTGGAGTTGACCTCGGCGTCCGCGCCGGGCAGGGAGAAGGTGTGCGTGCCGGCGCCCGCCATGGGCGACGACGCGGACGGGACGGCGGCGGTCGGTGCGGGCGCCAGCATGGTCTTCGGCAGGACGACGACGGCCGCGATGCCACCCTGCTTCTGCTCGCGCAACTGCACGCGGACGCCGTGCCGGTGGGCGAGGCGGGCGACGACGTACAGGCCGAGGCCGAGGCCCTCCTCGTCCTCCTGCTCGTAGGAGTCGTACGTCGTCCCGGAGTCGAAGTCGGCGAGGCGGGTGTTGAGCTTGGTGAGGCGGTCGCCGGCCATGCCGATGCCCTCGTCCTGGACGGAGAGCATGACCTCGCCGCTCTCCAGGAGCCAGGCGGAGACCTCGACGGGCAGGTCGGGCGGGGAGAACGAGGCGGCGTTCTCCATGAGTTCGGCCAGCAGGTGTGAGAGGTCGTCCGCGGCGAACCCGGCGATGTGGGCGTGCGGCGGCAGGGCGGCGATGCGGACCCGCTCGTAGCGCTCGATCTCGCTGACCGCGGCGCGCACGACGTCGACGATCGGGACCGGGCCGGCGGTCTGCTGGACGTGTTCGGTGCCGGCGAGGACGAGGAGGTTCTCGCTGTGTCGGCGCATGACCGTGGCGAAGTGGTCGAGCTTGAAGAGCGTGGCGAGCCGGTCCGGGTCCTGCTCGCGCTCCTCCAGACCCTCGATGACGGCGAGTTGCCGCTCGACGAGGCCCAGGGTGCGCAGCGCGAGGCTGACGAAGGTGGCGCCGATGCTGGTGCGCAGCCGCCCCAGCTGCGCGGCGGACTCGGTGAGTTCGGCCTTGAGCTGCTCGCGGGCGTCGGCCATCTTCTGCCGCTGGCCGACCAGGTGCTTGCGGTCGGCCTCCAGGGTGGTGACGCGCTCGGCGAGGGCGGCGGCGTGCGCGTGCAGGGCGTTCACGGAGCGGACGACCTGGGCGAACTCGTCGTTGCGGCCGGTGAAGGCGACCGGTTCCTCGGCGGTCGGATCCTCGGCCCCGGCGAGGCGGGCCGAGCCGCGGCGCAGGACGGACAGCGGCCGGGTGAGCGTACGGGCCATGGCGGTGGCGATGCCGACGGCCAACAGCATCAGCGCGCCGAGGACGGCGATGCGGATCTCCAGCGCGGTGACGTCGTCGTCGCGCAGCTGGGCGAGGTCCTTGGCCCGGCGGTCGTAGAGGGCGGCCTCCGCGCCACGCATCGCGTCGATACGGGCGGAGAGGGCGGCGTCGACCTTGGTGGCGCTGGTGGCGAGTTCACCGTCGGACAGGGTCGCCTGGTCGGTGAGGGTGGCGAGGTACTTCTCGGCGGAATTGACCTCGGGGCCGGTGACCGTGGAGTCGTAGCGCGCCTTGGCCGTCTGGGGCGCGGTGTCCGCGAAGTCGGCGAGGGCGGCGTCGGAGCGCAGGCGGGCCTGCTGGGCGGCGGCGGAGAGGGCGTCGCGCTGCTTGGCGTCGGCGTCCGAGGAGGTGGTCTCGGTGGACGCCAGGCCGGTGATCGGGTTCACGACGGTCTGCGTCGTCGTCGGCACGGCGAGGGCAGCGAGGAGGAGCCCGCGGGTGGCTGCGGCCTGCTGGACGGCGGAGTCCAGCTCGGCGAGGGCGTACCCGCCGGAGCCCGCGCGGGGCGGCAGCTGCTCGGCCAGGTCCTCGGCGAGCCGGTGCAGGTCGGTGATGGCGGCGGAGTACGCCTGGTGCGCTTCGAGGGCACTGCTCTTGCCGCTCAGCGCCGCCCGGCGGACGGCCCCTATGCCGTCGAGGTCGCCGCGGAGTCCGGCGGGCAGGTCGGTGTCGGCGCGCAGCTCCTCCACCTGCCGGTCGACGCGGACGCTGCGCTGCTCGCTGGGTGCCTTGGACTTGGGGCGTCCGGCGGCGATGTACGGCGTCACCTCGTCGCGCTCGTCGGCGAGCGAGTGGGCGAGTGCGAGGGCGTCCTGGGTCTGTTCGGCGAGCGTCACCAGGTCCTGCGAGTCGCTGAGTTCCCCCGAGGCGGTGACCAGGGAGGGCACTCCGGCCCCGGCGATGGCGGCGGCCACGACGGTGACGGCGAGGATGAGCCGGGTGCGTACGTGGGTGGGCCGGCCCTTGCCGACGGGGGTACGGGGGGCGCCGGAGGTGGGGGCGGCGGAGGTCGGGGTGCCTGGCGTGGGGCCCACGCCTTGTTCGGAGGCCGCCTTCTTGCCTGTACGACGAGGCCGCGTCTTCTGCACCGGTGCTCGCATTCCTGAACTCGTGAGTACCCATGGGCGGGTTACACCCTGTCACCAGGTGCCGACTCTGCGTACACCCAGTACGGTCCCCGACCCTCCCAGTGCCGGTGGGCAGTGGTCGCGCATCACTGGACCCGCCACCCGAAGGAGTGAACATCGGACGGGAGTTGGCGGGCAAGTTCCTCCGGCTTGTGCGACGCCCTCACACGGCAGGCCGGTTGGACGTCGGCCGCGGGCGGTGGCACTATTCGCCTCCACGCCTTCCCGGAGCGAGCCATTCCACCCCAAACCAGGCGCCTGACCTGCGCGACCGCGTCAATCCAGCGACCGATGCCAGCGTTTCGCGCACCTTGCGAAGAGCGCGTGCAGACTGGCCGGATGCGTACAGAACTTGTTTCGGAGCCGGGCGATCCGGACCGCCCCAACGAGGACTTCGCCGGCGTCGCTCTACCGGCTTCCGGAGCGGGCGGCGCGCTGGTCGTCCTGGACGGAGTGACGCCCCCGAAGACGGCGACAGGCTGTCTGCATCCGGTCCCGTGGTTCGTATCCCGCCTCGGCGGCGCACTGACCGATCTGACCGTTTCCTGCCGAGATCTGACGCTGTCGGAGATCCTCGCCCGGGCCATTCTTCGAACAGCCGAGGCCCACAACGCCACTTGTGACCTTTCTCACCCACGCACCCCACAGGCAACGGTTGTTGTGGCCCGCTGGTCACCGGAGTCGGTCGAGTACCTGGTCCTCTCGGACTCGGCCCTGTTGGTCGAGTCCCCCGACGGCACGGTGACCCCCCACCTGGACGACCGCCTCGCCCTCCTGCCCCGCGCCGCCCGGGCCACGGATGCCCTGATCGACGCACAGATCCGCAACAAGGAGGGCGGCTTCTTCACGGCCGCCGCGGATCCCTCGGTGGCGGGGCGGGCGGTGACGGGGGTACTCCGGCGCTCGGACGTGCGTGCACTGGCCGCGCTGACGGACGGGGCGACTCGGTGGGTGGAGAAGTTCCGGGAAGGGGACTGGGCGGACTGCTTCAGGTTCGTACGCAAGGAGGGGGCGGGGGCGCTGGTGGAACGCGTGCGGGGGCTGGAGCGGGGGGACGCGGCGGCCCGGGAGTTCCTGGGGCGGAGCAAGACGCATGACGATGCGACGGTGGTGTACGTGGAGCTGTGACGGTCAGGGGGGCGGCGGGGGTCGGCGCCGATCCGTTCGGGATGCCCCTTCGCGCGATACCTCTCCTCTGCCGCGGCGTGCTTCCCGTCCACTCGTCCTGCTCGGCGGCGGCAGTGTCCGAACCGGACGCCGGCTCCGCGCGCACCTGATCGACTGCCCGAACCCACCGGTGTGCGCGGCTACCGCGGCGAGTACAACGACCGCGAGCAACAGCCCTCCGCCGATCGTCCGCCCGCACCGCCCGACCGCCCCGGCCATCGCACCCGTCCCCGCAGGGGGCGCCAGGGAGACCGGCCGATCACCGAGGGGGACGCCCTTCTGCTATTTCGCCATGCCGGCGTTCAACTGGTGCAGCAATCGCGCCAGTTCCGACACCTCGCGCGGATCCCAGTCCGCGAGCCGCCCGGCGTACCGCGCCCGGCGGGCCTCGCGCACCCGCCGTACCCGGTCGTGGCCCTCTTGAGTGAGCGCGACCAGCCAGGCCCGGCCGTCCGCCGGGTCCGGCTCGCGGGCCACCAGGCCGAGGTCCTCCAGGGCGCGCAGCTGGCGGGACATCGTCGCCTTGCCGATGCCGATGTACGCGGCGAGTTCGGTGGCCCGCTGGCGGCCGCACTCGTCGAGGCGAATGAGGAGGCCGTACGCCGCCGACTCCAGGTCGGGGTGGACCTCGCGGGCCATCTCGCCCTGGTTGGCACGGGCGCGTCGCAGGAGAACGGTCAGTTCGCGCTCCAGGGCGAGGAACGCGGGCTGATCCACACCGCTCGCGGACACGCCGGATTCGACTCCGCGTCCGTCGCCGTTTCCGTTGTCGTGCACGTCAGCCCCTGCCTCGGTTTTCCCGGTACGGAAAGTTTCCGCCCAACGCCGCATCGCCGCAGCTCCGCCAGTATTTCGCAGGGCTGGACCGACGGCAGCCGCTGGGCCCTCCTCCCGGCGGCGTCAGGCGGCTGGTGGACCGACCGAGCATCGGTGACCACGACAGGTTCAACGGGGTGCTCGACCGGATGGTAGGCCCGCACCGGCGGCTGATCCCCGAAAGCAGACACCGTGAAGGCCCGGGCCTCCCTCACGAAAACCCGGGCCTTCCCTTAGAGCTCCGTCACGCCGCCACCGGAACCTCCGGCGCGGCCCCGTTCGTCGCCGGAGACAGCGCCAGCTCCAGAACCTGGCGGACGTCCGTGACGGCGTGGACGTCGAGCTTGTCCAGGACCTCGGCCGGGACGTCGTCCAGGTCGGGCTCGTTGCGCTTCGGGATGATCACGGTCGTCACCCCTGCCCGATGCGCGGCCAGCAGCTTCTGCTTCACGCCGCCGATGGGCAGGACCCGTCCCGTCAGCGAGACCTCGCCGGTCATCGCCACGTCCGTGCGGACCAGACGACCGGACAGCAGCGACGCCAGCGCCGTCGTCATCGTGACGCCCGCACTCGGGCCGTCCTTCGGGACCGCGCCCGCCGGGAAGTGGATGTGCACGCCCCGGTCCTTCAGATCGGCCACCGGCAGTTCGAGCTCGGCGCCGTGCGAGCGGAGGAAGCTCAGCGCGATCTGTGCCGACTCCTTCATGACGTCGCCCAGCTGACCGGTCAGGGTCAGGCCCGCCGCGCCCGTCTCCGGGTCGGCCAGCGACGCCTCGACGAACAGGACGTCACCGCCCGCTCCCGTGACCGCGAGACCCGTCGCCACGCCCGGCACCGCCGTGCGCCGCTCGGCCGGGTCCTGCGCGGACTCGGGCACGTGGTGCGGCCGGCCGATCAGGTCGCGCAGATCCTCGTCCCGGACGGTGAACGGCAGCTTCCGCTCGCCCAGTTCCTGCTGGGCCGCGACCTTGCGCAGCAGCCGTGCGATGGACCGCTCCAGGTTGCGGACGCCCGCCTCGCGCGTGTACTCGCCGGCGAGCTTGCGCAGCGCGCTCTCCTCGAGAGTGACCTCGGCCTTCTCCAGGCCCGCCCGCTCCAGCTGACGCGGCAGCAGGTGGTCACGCGCGATGACGATCTTCTCGTCCTCGGTGTAGCCGTCGAGGCGGACCAGCTCCATACGGTCGAGCAGCGCCTCCGGGATGGCCTCCAGCACGTTGGCCGTGGCCAGGAAGACGACGTCCGACAGGTCCAGCTCCACCTCCAGGTAGTGGTCCCGGAAGGTGTGGTTCTGCGCCGGGTCCAGGACCTCCAGGAGGGCGGCCGCCGGGTCGCCCCGGAAGTCGGACCCCACCTTGTCGATCTCGTCGAGCAGCACCACCGGATTCATCGACCCGGCCTCCTTGATGGCACGGACGATCCGGCCGGGCAGCGCACCGACGTACGTACGACGGTGACCGCGGATCTCGGCCTCGTCCCGGACGCCACCGAGAGCGACCCGGACGAACTTCCGCCCCATCGCGTGCGCGACGGACTCGCCGAGCGAGGTCTTGCCGACGCCGGGCGGGCCGACCAGCGCGAGGACGGCACCACCGCGGCGCCCGCCGATCACACCCAGCCCGCGGTCGGTACGGCGCTTGCGCACCGCCAGGTACTCGGTGATCCGCTCCTTCACGTCCTCCAGGCCGGCGTGCTCGGCGTCCAGGATCGTCTTGGCGCCCCGGATGTCGTACTGGTCCTCGGTCCGCTCGTTCCACGGGAGTTCGAGGACGGTGTCGAGCCAGGTCCGGATCCACGAGCCCTCGGGCGACTGGTCGCTGGACCGCTCCAGCTTGTCGACCTCCTTGAGGGCGGCCTCGCGGACCTTCTCGGGCAGGTCGGCGGCCTCGACGCGGGCACGGTAGTCGTCGGACTCCTCGCCCTCCGCCTCGCCGTTGAGCTCGCGCAGTTCCTTGCGGACGGCTTCCAGCTGGCGGCGGAGCAGGAACTCGCGCTGCTGCTTGTCGACGCCTTCCTGGACGTCCTTGGCGATGGTCTCGGCGACGTCCTGCTCGGCGAGGTGGTCGCGCAGGTGCTGGGTGGCGAGCTTGAGGCGGGCGACCGGGTCGGCGGTCTCCAGGAGCTCCACCTTCTGATCGGTGCTCAGGAAGGGCGAGTAACCGGAGTTGTCGGCAAGGGCGGAGACATCGTCGATGGCCTGCACCCGGTCCACGACCTGCCAGGCGCCGCGCTTGCGCAGCCAGGCGGTGGCAAGGGCCTTGTATTCCTTGACGAGTTCGGCGATCTGGCCGGGCAGCGGCTCGGGCACACTCTCGTCGACGCGGGTGCCCTCGACCCAGAGGGCGGCACCCGGGCCCGTGGTCCCCGCACCGATCTTCACCCGCTCCCGGCCGCGGATCAGCGCACCGGGGTCGCCGTCGGCCAGCCGGCCGACCTGCTCCACGGTGCCGAGCACACCGGTGCTCGCGTATGTCCCGTCCATGCGTGGCACCAGCAGGACCCTGGGCTTGCCGGGCTCCGAGCGTGCGGCGGCCTGGGCGGCCTCCACCGCGGCGCGCACGTCGGCGTCGTTGAGGTCCAGCGGAACCACCATTCCGGGCAGCACGACCTCGTCGTCGAGCGGCAGCACAGGCAGAGTGAGCGGTGTGGACGTCGAAGCCATGATCTCCCCTTCGGCAGTCAAGTTGAGCTATGCCGACTCAATGCACGTGAGCCCCGGAATGTTCCCGGGCCCGCGTTCGCTGTGAGCGATCACCCGCCGACCGGCCCGTGACCAGGGTTGTCATGTCCTACAACGCTCAACCCGTCCTCGACCTTCCCGGCTGAACACGTACGCCCCGGCGGCCGGTCGCGCGCCCGTCTCCTTCTCCCCCCCCGTCCGCACCGGTGAGGGGAGAAGGAGACGAACTGGGCGCCGCCCCAGACCCTCGACCGGCTCGGCGGAAAAGGCGTCACCTTTGCACGCACACGCCAACACCCCGCTGTGCGCTCCGTCCCGCGCCTCGATCATGTCGGGGCCGGTACGCACAACCACGGCCTCCTGGACACCCGCCACCCGCCCACCTGGACCAACGCACCACCGTGCAGCGCCGGTCACGGGAGGCGGTCCGCGCCCGGTACCAGCCCCGCACCACCGGCCAGGTGCCGATGCCGATCGCGAACGCCATCAGGTGGCCCCAGTCGGTCAGCGGATCGGTGAACGCGAGCAGGCCCTGCACCAGCATCCCGCCGAACACGGCCAGCAGCGGCCAGCGCAGCCACCGCGTGAGGAGTCCGGCCAGGGCGCCCACCCCGGCGGCGACGCCGAAGCTGACGCCGTAGTCGAGGCGGTGCAGCGAGCTGTCGGGCAGATGACCGACCAGTACCGCGAGCCCCACCGGGACCTCGGTCCCGAGCGTGGCGAGGACATGCCCGAGCAGGAAGACACCGGCCGTGCGCAGCCCGCCTATCCGGCGCTCCAGCGCGGTGAGCACGAGCAGAAGACCCATCGCGTACGGCGAGAGGATCCCGCCGGCGATCCACAACGCGCTGGCCAGGAGCACCAGTACGGGCGTCTGCACGAGGTGCGCCACATCGGTGCTGGATGCCTGGTGGAGGTCGTGCACGAGGACGGGGTCGGCGCACTCGGTGACGAGTGAGGTCACGGCGAGGATGACGGCGTAGCCGAAGGTGAACGGTGTCCCGGCGGGCGTGGGGAGCAGAAGGCAGCCCGTCCGGATGTCCCCGACACGGAGGACCCGGTGTTCCCGTGCGGCCCACGGGCTCAGCGTCTCTGAAGGCATTTCGCCCGGCGGTGGCATTTCGCTCGCTGGACATTCGGTCGGTGGAAATCCGGTCGGCTCATCCGCCCCCACCTGACAGCATGGGCTGATGCCCACCTCGTACGACACTCCCCAGGTCCTGGACCGGCGCGAGGGTCCGCACGGCGAGGTCGTGCTGCGACAGCACGGCGAGTTGCTGCAGATCATCGCCAACGGCTGCTTCCTGATGGACACTTCCGACGGCCGCTCGGAGCGCCGGCTCGTGGACGCGGCGCTCGCGGCACTCGGCGACCGCCCCCAACCGCACGTCCTCATCGGCGGCCTCGGTGTCGGCTTCTCGCTCGCACACGCCGCGGCCGATCCCCGCTGGGGGCGGATCACGGTGGTCGAGCGGGAACGCGCCATCATCGACTGGCACCGTGCCGGACCGCTTTCCGCGCTGTCGGCGCGGGCTCTCGCCGACCCACGCACCGACATTGTGGAAACGGATCTTGTCGCATTCGTCAATGAGACATGCGACACGTTCGACGTGCTGTGCCTGGACATCGACAACGGCCCCGACTGGACGGTCACGGAAGGCAACGGCGGACTGTACTCCGCGGCCGGACTGGCCAGCTGTGCAAGGGTGTTGAGGCCCGGAGGGGTACTGGCGGTGTGGTCCGCCCAGCCCTCTCCGGAATTTGAAGGATCCCTATGGAATGCCGGGTTCCAACGGGTGCGTACCGAAGAGATCCCGGTTGCCCGGGGCGTTCCGGACGTCGTGCACATCGCCGTCCGACCTGGATAGCAAAGCCGCGGTGACTCCCCGTACTCTGCTTCCCTGACGCCGATCATTCAAGCGTCAAGCGCAGTCATGCGCAGACAAGGGATCACCCCACTGGTTCCGGAATTGCACACCTCAGGGGCGGGCGATGGAGCAGACACACACCTCCCACAACGGCACGGCGACGACCCCGGGTGCACAGCGCCGGGTGCTTGTCGTCGAAGACGATCCGACGATCGTGGACGCCATCGCGACCCGCCTGCGCGCCGAGGGATTCCTCGTGCAAACGGCGGGCGACGGTCCGTCCGCGGTCGACACCGCCGAGGCCTGGCAGCCCGATCTGCTGATCCTCGACATCATGCTGCCCGGCTTCGACGGTCTGGAGGTCTGCCGTCGGGTGCAGGCATCCCGGCCGGTGCCGGTGATGATGCTCACCGCGCGGGACGACGAGACCGACATGC
This sequence comes from Streptomyces sp. NPDC006602, assembly GCF_042870385.1. NCBI lineage: Bacteria > Bacillati > Actinomycetota > Actinomycetes > Kitasatosporales > Streptomycetaceae > Streptomyces > Streptomyces sp. NPDC006602. The sequence continues at coordinate 170,280 of NZ_JBIAHG010000003.1, forward strand.
TGGTCGGACTCGGCGTCGGCGCCGACGACTACATGACCAAGCCGTTCTCCATGCGGGAGCTGGCCGCCCGCGTGCACGTGCTGCTGCGCCGCGTGGAGCGGGCCGCGATCGCGGCGTCGACCCCGCGCAGCGGCATCCTGCGGCTCGGCGAGCTGGAGATCGACCACGCGCAGCGCCGGGTACGGGTGCGCTCCGAGGACGTCCACCTGACGCCCACGGAGTTCGACCTCCTGGTCTGCCTGGCGAACACCCCGCGCGCGGTGCTCTCCCGGGAGCAGTTGCTGGCCGAGGTGTGGGACTGGGCGGACGCCTCCGGCACCCGCACCGTCGACAGCCACATCAAGGCCCTGCGGCGGAAGATCGGCGCCGAGCGGATCCGCACCGTGCACGGCGTGGGCTACGCCCTGGAGACGCCGACGCCATGAGCGACGGGCCGGCCGCACCAAGACGCCCCGGGGAACCCTGGGGCGGCGTACGCCCGTTCTCGATCAAGACCAAGCTGGGCGCGCTGGTCGTCATCTCGGTGCTCATCACCACGGGTCTGCTGATGATCGCGGTGCAGACCAAGACGGAGCTTCGCTTCATCACGGTCTTCTCGATGATCGCCACACTGTTGATTACGCAGTTCGTGGCGCACTCGCTCACCTCGCCGCTGGACGAGATGAACGCGGTGGCCCGTTCGATCTCGCACGGCGACTACAGCCGCCGGGTGCAGGAGAACCGCCGGGACGAGCTGGGCGACCTGGCCCAGACGATCAACCGCATGGCGGACGACCTGGAGGCGCAGGAGCGAGAGCGCAAGGAGCTCGTGGCGAATGTCTCGCACGAGCTGCGCACGCCGATCGCGGGCCTGCGTGCCGTCCTGGAGAACATCGTCGACGGCTTCACGGAGGCCGACCCGGAGACGATGCGGACGGCGCTGAAGCAGACGGAGCGGCTGGGGCGTCTCGTGGAGACGCTCCTGGACCTGTCCAGGCTGGACAACGGGGTCGTACCGCTGCGCAGGCGGCGTTTCGAGGTGTGGCCGTACCTGTCGGGCGTGCTGAAGGAGGCCAACATGGTCGCCTCCGCGCGCGCGGGCATCGCGTCCGGATCCGGCAGCCACACGCGGACGGACGTCCATCTGCACCTCGACGTGTCCCCGCCGGAGCTGACCGCGCACGCGGACCCGGAGCGGATCCACCAGGTCGTGGCGAATCTCATCGACAACGCGGTCAAGCACAGTCCGGCGCACGGCCGTGTCACGGTCAAGGCGCGGCGCGGGACCGCTCCCGAGTCGCTCGAGCTGGAGGTCCTCGACGAGGGCCCCGGCATTCCCCGGTCGGAGTGGCACCGGGTCTTCGAGCGGTTCAACCGCGGCAGCGTCAACCGGCCGCACGGTCCCGGCAGTGACGGCGGCACGGGTCTCGGTCTGGCGATCGCCCGCTGGGCGGTGGATCTGCACGGCGGCCGGATCGGTGTGGCCGAATCCGAGCGGGGCTGCCGGATTCTTGTCACCCTGCCGGGACTTTCTTCTCTGCCAAGTTGACGTAAAGTTCGAAGCGGAGCCACAAGATCCACGAGTGTTCCGCGCTGACGGACACGTGTGATCAGGCACAGGCCCGCGCCGCTGTCGCGTAGGGGCCCGCTGAGCGCATCCCGGATGAAGCGGAACCACGCTTGTTTCCCGCCATTTCCACCCCTGAAACGCGCTGTTCGATGTGACTTACACGACGATGGACGGGCCCGGCCTGACCTTCCCGGTCTTGGGGGCGTAGCCTTTATTCCCGCTGTCCATCACCTTGTGAAGCGGAAGAGGGCGGTTGCCGCCGTGTCGCCACAGTCCCCCAGTAACTCGAGCATCTCGACCGACTCAGACCAAGCGGGTAAGAACCCCGCAGCGGCCTTCGGTCCGAACGAGTGGCTCGTCGACGAGATCTATCAGCAGTACCTCCAGGACCCGAACTCCGTAGACCGAGCCTGGTGGGACTTCTTCGCCGACTACAAGCCGGGGGCGGCCGCCGCCCCGGCTCCGGCGGGTACTGCGGCCGCGGGGGCCGCAGACACCACCACCGTGGCCCGGCCCGCGCCTGCCGCCCCGCCTGCGCAGGCCCAGGCGCCCGCACAGGCTCCGGCCGCCGCCACCCCGGCTCCCGTGGCCCCCAAGCCCGCCGCGGCCGCTCCGGCGCCCGCACCGGCCGCCGCACCGGCCGCCGCACCGGCCGCCGCACCGGCCAAGGCTCCGGCTCCGGCCGCGAAGCCGGCCGCTGCCGCGAAGCCGGCGGCCACGCCCGCCGCCGCCTCCCCCGAGGGTCCGGAGTTCGTGACGCTGCGCGGCCCGGCCGCTGCGGTCGCCAAGAACATGAACGCCTCGCTGGAGCTGCCCACGGCCACGTCCGTGCGCGCGGTCCCGGTGAAGCTGCTGTTCGACAACCGCATCGTCATCAACAACCACCTCAAGCGCGCCCGGGGCGGGAAGATCTCCTTCACGCACCTGATCGGCTTCGCGATGGTGCAGGCCATCAAGGCCATGCCGTCGATGAACTGGCACTTCGCGGAGAAGGACGGGAAGCCCACCCTCGTCAAGCCGCCGCACGTCAACTTCGGCCTGGCCATCGACCTGGTGAAGCCCAACGGCGACCGCCAGCTCGTCGTGGCCGGCATCAAGAAGGCCGAGACGCTGAACTTCTTCGAGTTCTGGCAGGCCTACGAGGACATCGTCCGTCGCGCCCGCGACGGCAAGCTGACGATGGACGACTTCACCGGTGTCACGGTCTCCCTGACCAACCCCGGCGGCCTCGGCACCGTCCACTCCGTCCCGCGTCTGATGCCCGGGCAGTCGGTCATCATGGGCGTCGGCTCGATGGACTACCCGGCGGAGTTCCAGGGCACCTCCCAGGACACCCTGAACAAGCTCGGCATCTCGAAGGTCATGACGCTCACGTCGACCTACGACCACCGGGTGATCCAGGGCGCCGCGTCCGGCGAGTTCCTGCGGATCGTCGCGAACCTCCTCCTCGGCGAGAACGGCTTCTACGACGAGATCTTCGAGTCGCTGCGCATCCCCTACGAGCCGGTCCGCTGGCTCAAGGACATCGACGCCAGCCACGACGACGACGTCACCAAGGCCGCCCGTGTCTTCGAGCTGATCCACTCCTACCGGGTCCGCGGTCACGTCATGGCCGACACCGACCCGCTGGAGTACCGCCAGCGCAAGCACCCCGACCTGGACATCACCGAGCACGGGCTCACCCTGTGGGACCTGGAGCGCGAGTTCGCGGTCGGCGGCTTCTCCGGCAAGTCGATGATGAAGCTGCGCGACATCCTCGGCGTGCTGCGTGACTCGTACTGCCGCACCACCGGCGTCGAGTTCATGCACATCCAGGACCCCAAGCAGCGCAAGTGGATCCAGGACCGCATCGAGCGCCCGCACAGCAAGCCGGAGCGCGAGGAGCAGCTGCGCATCCTGCGCCGCCTGAACGCGGCGGAGGCCTTCGAGACCTTCCTGCAGACGAAGTACGTCGGCCAGAAGCGCTTCTCCCTGGAGGGCGGCGAGTCCGTCATCCCGCTGCTCGACGCGGTGCTGGACTCGGCCGCCGAGTCCCGCCTGGACGAGGTCGTCATCGGCATGGCCCACCGCGGCCGCCTGAACGTGCTCGCCAACATCGTCGGCAAGTCGTACGCGCAGATCTTCCGCGAGTTCGAGGGCAACCTCGACCCGAAGTCGATGCACGGCTCCGGCGACGTGAAGTACCACCTGGGCGCCGAGGGCACCTTCACGGGTCTCGACGGCGAGCAGATCAAGGTCTCCCTGGCCGCGAACCCCTCCCACCTGGAGGCGGTCGACCCGGTCCTGGAGGGCATCGCCCGCGCCAAGCAGGACATCATCAACAAGGGCGGCACGGACTTCACGGTCCTGCCGGTCGCCCTGCACGGTGACGCGGCCTTCGCCGGCCAGGGCGTGGTCGCGGAGACCCTGAACATGTCGCAGCTGCGCGGTTACCGCACCGGCGGCACGGTTCACATCGTCATCAACAACCAGGTCGGCTTCACCGCCGCGCCGGAGTCGGCCCGCTCCTCCATGTACGCCACCGACGTGGCCCGCATGATCGAGGCGCCGATCTTCCACGTGAACGGCGACGACCCGGAGGCCGTGGTCCGCGTGGCCCGCCTGGCCTTCGAGTTCCGCCAGGCGTTCAACAAGGACGTGGTGATCGACCTCATCTGCTACCGCCGCCGCGGTCACAACGAGTCGGACAACCCGGCCTTCACCCAGCCGCTGATGTACGACCTGATCGACAAGAAGCGCTCGGTGCGCAAGCTGTACACCGAGTCCCTGATCGGTCGCGGCGACATCACCCTGGAAGAGGCCGAGCAGGCCCTGCAGGACTACCAGGGCCAGCTGGAGAAGGTCTTCACCGAGGTCCGTGAGGCCACCGCGCAGCCGCTGTCGTCGGAGTCCTCGGACCCGAAGCCGGAGTTCCCGGTCGCCGTGAACACCGCGATCTCCACCGAGTTCGTCAAGCGGATCGCCGAGTCCCAGCTCAACGTCCCCGACCACATCACCGTCCACCCGCGCCTGCTGCCGCAGCTGCAGCGCCGGGCGACGATGGTCGAGGACGGCACCATCGACTGGGGCATGGGCGAGACACTCGCGGTCGGCTCGCTCCTCCTGGAGGGCGTCCCGGTCCGGCTGGCCGGCCAGGACTCGCAGCGAGGCACCTTCGGCCAGCGCCACGCGGTGCTGATCGACCGTGCGACGGGCGACGAGTTCACGCCGCTGATGTACCTCTCCGAGGACCAGGCGCGGTACAACGTCTACAACTCGCTGCTCAGCGAGTACGCGGCGATGGGCTTCGAGTACGGCTACTCGCTGGCCCGCCCCGAGGCGCTCGTCATGTGGGAGGCGCAGTTCGGCGACTTCGTCAACGGCGCGCAGACGGTCGTGGACGAGTTCATCTCGTCGGCGGAGCAGAAGTGGGGCCAGACGTCCGGCGTCACCCTGCTGCTGCCGCACGGCTATGAGGGCCAGGGCCCGGACCACTCGTCGGCCCGCCCGGAGCGCTTCCTCCAGATGTGCGCGCAGAACAACATGACGGTCGCGATGCCCACGCTCCCGTCGAACTACTTCCACCTCCTGCGGTGGCAGGTGCACAACCCGCACCACAAGCCGCTGGTCGTCTTCACCCCGAAGTCGATGCTGCGCCTGAAGGCCGCGGCCTCGAAGGCGGAGGAGTTCACGACGGGCCAGTTCCGCCCGGTCATCGGCGACGCGTCGGTCGACCCGGCCGCGGTCAAGAAGGTCGTCTTCTGCGCCGGCAAGGTCTACTACGACCTCGAAGCCGAGCGCCAGAAGCGTGGCGTCAAGGACACGGCGATCATCCGCCTCGAGCGTCTGTACCCCCTCCCGGGTGCGGAGGTGCAGGCCGAGATCGCCAAGTACCCGAACGCCGAGAAGTACCTCTGGACCCAGGAGGAGCCGGCCAACCAGGGCGCCTGGCCGTTCATCGCCCTGAACCTCATCGACCACCTCGACCTGGCGGTCGGCGCGGACGTCCCCCACGGGGAGCGCCTGCGCCGCATCTCCCGCCCGCACGGCTCCTCGCCGGCGGTCGGGTCCGCGAAGCGGCACCAGGCCGAGCAGGAGCAGCTGGTGCGTGAGGTGTTCGAGGCGTAACCGCTCTCGCAGGCCGTACGTGACCGGGCCGCACCCCTCTCCGGGGGGTGCGGCCCGGCTGTTTCCGCACACTTATCCTTGAGCCATGTACTTCACCGACCGTGGCATCGAAGAGCTGGAGAAACGACGAGGCCAGGAAGAGGTCACCTTCGAGTGGCTCGCCGAGCAGCTGCGGACGTTCGTCGATCTGAACCCGGACTTCGAGGTGCCGGTGGAACGGCTGGCGACGTGGCTGGCACGGCTGGACGACGAGGACGAGGACGACGAGTAGGACCGACTGCTCAGGTGGGGCGCCCGTGCGGCGCCCCGTTTTTCGTGCCTCAGTCGCGCGGGCGTGCCAGGTCGGACGCCAGCCCCAGCGCGCCGTGCGCCAGGAGGAGCGCTCCCGCCGTGATCCAGCCGGGGCTGCGGCGCCGTACGCCCCACGCGGTGAGCGGGAGGCCTGCCGTGAGCTGGGCGAGGGCCAGGAGGCGGGCTCTGGGGTCCGCCGGCCAGGGCAGCCGGGGGCCGGGGCCCGGGTGGGGCGCTGCGTCGGTCTCCGTGCGGAGCGCGGCGCCCAGGCCGGGCCCCTCGACCGGGTGGGCGTCCGGCTGGGCGTGGGCGGCCTCGCGGAGGCGGTCCACGCTTTCGCCGGGGGCTAGACCGGCCGGGAGGGCGACTCCCGCGCGCGTGAGGACGGCGAGCAGGGCACGCAGACGGGCGCGGGCGTCGGTCGCGGTGGCCGGCTTCGTGAGCCGCTCGAGGGACTCCATGTCGCTTCCGGCCGGGTCCAGGCCGAGGCGGGCGGCGAAGGTGCGCATGGCCTCGTCCTCGCCCACAGGGGTGCCGTTGGCCAGCCAGACGTAGCCGACGGGGCGGCGGAAGCCGACCGCGAGGGTGTAGCCGGCACGGTCCGCGTCCCACCACAGGGCCAGTACGGGCCAGGAGGCGCCGACAGCCAGGGCGGTGGCCCAGCCGGTCAGGACGCGGTCGACGGGTTCGCCGCCGTGCAGCCAGGGCCTGCCCTCGGGGACGAGGACGCTCCAGTCCTCACCCGCGCGCGTGAGCAGCATGCGTTCGCGCAGCAGCTGGGCCGCGGGGGCGACGGAATCGGGTTTCGCCCGGCAGAGCAGCAGGGCGCCGGGGGCGCGACCGGCAGGACCGGCCGGACCGGTTCGGGAGGCTTCCGTCGACATGCTCACACGCTAGGGCGATTCACCCTATTTGAGCACTTTCGATAGCCGAAAGATCCCCAGAACGGGTGCCTTGACTTTCCCGAGCCGCGATATATCGTGACTAGCAGGAGACGCGATATGGCGCGTTGCTACGGGGAGGTCCGCACCGATGTCCGAGTGGTCCGTCACAGAGCCCAGGAAGCTCACCTTCGACGATCCCGTCACCACCCTCCATGTCCGCATCGTCGACGGAACAGTGAACGTGGTGGGCACCGACGAAGGTTCCGCCCGCCTGGAAGTGTCCGAGATCGAGGGCCCGCCCCTGGTCGTGACCCAGCAGGGCGGCACGCTCACCGTGGCGTACGACGACCTGCCCTGGAAGGGCTTCCTCAAGTGGCTCGACCGCAAGGGGTGGCGCCGCAGCGCCGTCGTCTCCCTCGCCGTGCCGGCCGACACGCAGGTCGAGGTGGGCGTGATCAGCGCCGGGGCCGTCGCCTCCGGGATGCGCGGGCCGTCCGTGGTGAAGGGAGTCAACGGCGACACGACACTCGTCGGCCTCTCCGGCCCGGTTCGCGCCGACACGGTCGCCGGGAACCTGGAGGCCCAGGCCGTCACCGGCGACCTCCGGTTCAACTCCGTCTCCGGCGACCTCACCGTCGTCGACGGCTCGGGGTCCTCCGTGCGGGCCGACTCGGTCAGCGGCTCCATGATCGTCGACCTCGATCCGGACGGCCCCACCGACGTCCGGCTGACCAGCGTCTCGGGCGAGATCGCCATCCGGCTCCCCCAGCCGGCCGACACCGAGGTCGAGGCCAACACCGCGAGCGGGACCATCTCCAACGCCTTCGAGGGTCTCCGGGTGCACGGCCAGTGGGGCGCCCACAAGATCACCGGCCGCCTCGGCCCGGGCAACGGCAGCCTGCGGGCCACGACCATCTCCGGCTCGATCGCCCTCCTGCGCAGGCCACCCCGGGAGGACGAGCCGTGGGGCGACGCCATGGATTCCGGCGCCGACGACCCGGCGAACGGACCGCACAGCGGCTCGGGGGACAATTCCGTTTCCGGCCCGGGCGGCGGCTCGACCCGCGCTCCGGCCGACGGTACGACCGACAAGAAGGTGCTCTGACATGCCCCCCGTCTTCGCGCACGGCCGCCTCCGCCTCTACCTGCTGAAGCTGCTCGACGAGGCCCCGCGCCACGGCTACGAGGTGATCCGCCTCCTGGAGGAGCGCTTCCAGGGCCTGTACGCCCCCTCGGCGGGCACCGTCTACCCCCGCCTGTCCAAGCTGGAGGCCGAGGGCCTGGTCACCCACACCACCGAGGGCGGCCGCAAGGTGTACGCCATCACGGACGCGGGCCGCGCCGAGCTGGCCGACCGCAGCGGTGAACTGGCCGACCTGGAACTGGAGATCCGCGAGTCGGTCGCGGAACTCGCCGCCGAGATCCGGGCCGACGTACGTGGCGCGGCGGGGGACCTGCGACGCGAGATGCGGGCGGCGGCCTCCGAGGCCCGGCGGGGCACCGGACCCGGCGGCACCAACGCAGGCGACGGTGAACAGGGCGGTGCCTTCGGGGACACCGACAAGGAGGCGTGGCGTGCGGCCAAGGAGGAGATGCGCCGCGTCAAGCAGGAGTGGAAGGAACAGGCCCGACGCGCCAAGGACGAGAGCCGGCGGGCACGCGAGGAGGCCCAGCGCGCCCGCCGCCAGGCCAAGGAGGCACAGGAGCGGGCGCGGACGCAGGCCCAGGAGGAGGTGCAGCGCATCGCCCGGCGCGTCCAGGAACAGGTGCAGGACCACTTCACGCGGGGCGACTGGCCGACGGGCGTACGGGAGGGCCTGACCGAACTGGCCAGGGAGTTCGGCGAGCTCGGAATGGACTACGGCAAGGAGTTCGGAAAGGACTTCGGCTTCGGACGGGGCAACGGCACCGCGGAGAAGGCGACACCCGTCCCCGAGTACTCGCACACCCCGGAGGACTTCCCGGCCGAGTACGAGCCGACGTGGGCCCACGAGGACCCCACCGGTGACCCGGCCCGCGACCTGGACCGCCTGCTCGACCGCTTCCGGGACGACATCCGCGACACCGCCCGGGACCACGGAGTCACACCCGACCAACTCCGCGACGCCCGCCGCCACCTCTCGACGGCGGCGGCCCACATCGGCGCACTGCTGCGCACACCGAAGGTCTGAGCCACGCGCCCCGGCCGGCACAACCGACCCACCGGCCGCGATGAATGACGATGACGGGCCGCCGACGAGACTCCGGTCTCCGGCCGGCGGCCACAACCACCTGCGCCCGCCCCGGCCGGGCTCAGCCCGCCTTCGCCTCCCCGTCCCCGTACAGCACCCGCGTCAGCGCCTCGTTGGTCACCCCGTGGTCGGCGAGGACCTCCGCGGGTACGCCCGGACGGGCGGTCAGGGCCAGCAGGATGTGTTCGTCGCCGACCTGGCGGTCGCGGTGGGCGACGGCGATGCGCAGGGACCTCTCCAGGACCTCCTTGGCGTCCCGGCCGAAGGAGCGGCGCCCCGACCACCAGCCCTTGTCCTTGCGGTCGCCGGCCATGGCGCCGACGCCGTGCACCTCCTCCACCCGGGCGACGATCTCGGAGACGTCGATGCCCAGTCCCGCGAGGGCGTCGGCGTCGGCCTGGGAGAGACCCGCGCGCCGCCGCGCCTCGGTCAGGGCCTGCCGTACGGACTCCTTGCGGTCGGCGAGACCGAGTGCGGCCAGACCGAAGGAGGCGCGGGAGGCCTCCCGATCCAGCAGGGCGAGCAGCATGTGCTCCGCCTCCACGGACTGTCCACCCGCCCCCTCGGCATACTCGACCGCTCCGCGCACCACGTCCCGGGCGTCCTTCGTGAACCGCTCGAACATCAATGCCTCCCGTACTTCTTGTGCACGGCCTGCCTGCTCACACCGAGTTCCGCGGCGATCTCCTGCCACGACCAGCCCTGATTGCGCGCGCTGCGCACCTGCACCGCTTCCAACTGCTCCAGCAGCCTGCGCAGCGCGGCGACGGCCCGCAGGCCGACCCGGGGGTCCCGGTCACCCGCGCGCTCGGCGAGATCCGTTGCTTCGGTCATGGCGTCAACCTACATTGACAGCCCTCGCTCGTCAACCATGGTTGACACGACCGACGGCCGGCCCGGAGCCCCGGACCGGCCGTCATGAAGCAGGAAGAACCACTAGCCGTTCGTAAGAACGACCTTTCCGAACTGCTCTCCGGACTCCAGCCGCTCGAAGCCCTCACGGGCCCTGTCGAGCGGGAACGCCTCGTCGATGACGGGACGTACGCCGGTGGCGGCACAGAAGGAGAGCAGGTCCTCCAGTTCGTCCTTGGTGCCCATCGTGGAGCCGACGACCTTGAGTTCCAGGAAGAAGATCCGGGTCAGCTCGGCATGTGAGGGACGGTCACCACTCGTCGCACCGGAGATCACGAGCGTCCCGCCGGGCCGCAGGGACTTCACCGAATGCGACCAGGTGGCCGCGCCGACGGTCTCGATCACGGCATCGACCCGCTGCGGCAGCCGCGCACCCGGCTCCAGCGCCTCCACGGCCCCCAGCTCGACGGCCCGTTTCCGCTTCGCCTCGTCCCGGCTGGTCGCAAAGACCCGCAACCCCGCGGCCTTCGCCAGCACGATCGCCGCCGTGGCGACACCGCCACCGGCGCCCTGCACGAGGACGGAGTCGCCGGGACGTACCCCGGCGTTCGTGAACAGCATCCGGTACGCCGTCAGCCACGCCGTGGGCAGACAGGCGGCCTCCTCGAAGGAGAGCTCCTTGGGCTTGGGCAGCAGGTTCCACGTCGGTACGGCGACCTGCTCGGCGAAGGTGCCCTGGTAGCGCTCGGTGAGGATGGAGCGCGGCTCCTTCGGGCCGACGCCGTGCCCGGTCTGACCGATGACGGAGTGCAGGACGACCTCGTTGCCGTCCTGATCGATCCCGGCAGCGTCACAGCCGAGGATCATCGGCAGCTTGTCCTCGGCGAGGCCCACGCCCCGCAGGGACCAGAGGTCGTGGTGATTGAGGGAGGCGGCCCTGACATCGACGACACTCCAGCCGGGGCGGGGCTCAGGGGCCGGGCGCTCCCCCAACTCCAGACCGGAGAGCGGCTGGTCGCGGTCGATTCGGGCGGCGTAGACAGCGAACATGGCCTTGACGATAGGCGCGACCGCCCGCAGGCGGAACCGTTGACCTCTGTGACACACACCCCCTTGTCAAGGCGCCCGGCACCACTACGGCCCCCTGGGGGCTCCGCCCCCAGACCCCCGCACCTATGCCCACCACCACCCGACTCGGTCGGCCAAGAGGTGACCGTCGCTCGGCCGCCACTGGTGCCGCAAGGTGGGCGCTCCCGCACCCGCGTACGGCGGCAAGGGGACGTGTCGGGGGGGTGTCCGCCCGCAGGGTTGGCGCGTCAACACCGTCAAGTTGGTGAGCAACCGATTCCGCGCCGTTCCGAGGACGGACACCCCCCGACACGGCCCCGACCCCCAACGCACCCGCAGGCGCACCACGCACGCCCCAACCACCCGAACAGCCGCACAACCAGGTAAAAAAATGGCCCCGCCCAACCGGACGGGGCCACTGGGGCCACAGCACGCCAAACCTCAGCGCCGAGCGACACCCTCCGCCCGCGCGGCCGCAGCCACCGCCGCAGTCACCGCCGGAGCAACCCGCTCGTCGAACGGCGACGGAATCACGTAATCCGCGGCAAGGTCATCGCCGACCACCGACGCCAGCGCCTCAGCGGCCGCGAGCTTCATGCCCTCGGTGATCCGGGAGGCCCGCACCTGCAGCGCCCCGGCGAAGATCCCGGGAAACGCCAGCACGTTGTTGATCTGGTTCGGGAAGTCCGACCGCCCGGTCGCCACGACGGCCGCGTACTTGTGCGCGACATCGGGGTGGACCTCGGGATTCGGGTTGGCCATGGCGAAGACGAAGGCGCCCTCGGCCATGGAGGCCACCGCCGGCTCCGGCACCGTACCGCCGGACACCCCGATGAAGACGTCGGCGCCCTCCAGGGCGGCCTCCAGCGAACCCGTGATGCCCGCCTTGTTCGTGAACGAGGCCAGCTCCCGCTTGACCGAGGTCAAGTCGTCACGGTCACCCGACACGATCCCCTTGCGGTCCGCGACCGCGACGTCCCCGATGCCGGCCTCGACCAGCATCTTCGCGATGGCGACACCAGCCGCGCCGGCACCCGAGATGACGGCCCGCAGCTCACCGATCCCACGACCGGTCAGCTTCGCCGCGTTCCGCAGCGCCGCCAGCGTCACGACCGCCGTACCGTGCTGGTCGTCGTGGAAGACCGGGATGTCCAGCTGCTCCTGGAGCTTGCGCTCGATCTCGAAGCACCGCGGCGCGGAGATGTCCTCCAGGTTGATCCCGCCGAAGGACGGCGAGAGCCGGACCACGGTCTCGACGATCTCGTCCACGCCCGTGCAGTTCAGAGCGATCGGCACCGCGTCCACGCCGCCGAACTGCTTGAACAGGATCGCCTTGCCCTCCATCACTGGGAGGGAGGCCTCGGGACCGATGTCGCCGAGTCCGAGCACCGCCGTACCGTCCGTCACCACGGCGACGACCGACGACTTCCACGTGTAGTCGTGGACGAGGTCGGGCTGCTCGGCGATCGCGCTGCACACTTTCGCGACGCCGGGCGTGTACGCCAGGGACAGGTCGTCCTTGTCACGGACCGGCACGGTGGCCTGCACGGCCATCTTGCCGCCGCGATGCAGCGCGAACGCCGGATCGAAGGAATCGAGGGGCTCGGCCCCGCCTTCCTGGTCCGTATTGCTGTCGCTGCGAGGATTGACGATCTCCGCTGCCACTTTGTCTTACCCCTTAGGTCTTCATGGTTTGAGGGTGGCCACTCCTGGTTGAGAAGTGGGCGGGCACCGCGTACAGCCCTGGTGGTGCTGCAACCGCACGGGGTACGTACGAGCCATACGCGACGGGCGCGCCGCACACGCGCCCTGAGCCCCGGATGAGGGGTGTAAAGAACCTTCTTACCGGACGGACCGCACCGAGGACGAGCCCAATACGTCCAAGGTCACACGGCGGAACCTAAGCATCCCCTTACCGGTGACATGAATCATGGGACATTCCGGCACAACCTCCCAAGATCGGCTTGACGGGCGCTCGAAGGGCGCTCAACAGGCCCCCACCTGCGCCGACCCGCAGCCCGCGTCCCGAGATCAACCGAAGATCTTGCGGTCGGAAGTGCGGATTTCCGCAGATGGTGCGGTCAGGATGTACCGACCTGGTGTGGTTCGGGGGTCGCCCGTTATCCGATTTTGACATGACCGCCCCCCTGATTGCCGCAGTCCGAATGGCAAGATGCGGTCATCACACGAGGTCGCGACACTCGAAGACGTGTGCTCTCGTCGACCCAGGACCCAAGCGCCAGCCGAGGTCCACCGGCACCTGCCGAACCCATCGACAGCTGCCCGCCCCATCGGCAACTCCACCCATCCGCCGGAGGAACCCACCATGACCGCAAGCTCCACCCGTCGTACGACCGCCGCGCACCACCGGCTAGCAGCGGTCGGTGCGATCGCGGTCGCAGGCACGCTGCTGCTCGCCGGCTGCGGTGACCAGACCGACGACAGCGGCTCGGACAGCACCGACACCACCTCGGCGAGCGCCGCCCCGCTGGCCGACAAGCTGCCGAAGGAGATTCGTGACGCGGGCGTCGTCAAGGTCGGCTCCGACATCGCCTACCCGCCGGTCGAGTACATGGAGAGCGGCAAGGCCGTCGGTATCGACCCGGACCTCGCGGAGGCTCTCGGCAAGCAGCTCGGCGTGAAGTTCCAGTTCCAGAACGGCAAGTTCGCGCAGCTCATCGTCGGTCTGCAGTCCAACCGCTTCAACGTGATCATGTCGGCGATGAACGACACGAAGGACCGCCAGCAGGGCATCGACTCGGACACCGGCAAGAAGGTCGGCAACGGCATCGACTTCGTCGACTACTTCACTGCCGGCACCTCGATCCTTGTCCAGAAGGGCAACCCCAAGGGCATCAAGTCCCTGGACGACCTCTGCGGCCAGACCGTGGCGCTGCAGCAGGGCACGACGTCCGAGGGCATCGCCAAGGCGCAGAGCAAGAAGTGCACACAGGACGGCAAGAAGGCCATCAAGCTGCAGACCTTCGACACCGACCCCGAGGCGCTGCTCCGCCTCAAGCAGGGCGCGTCCGTCGCCGACCTGAACGACTTCCCGGTCGCGGCCTACAACGCGAAGACCTCGGGCGGCGGCAACGACTTCGAGGTGGTCGGCGACCAGATCGAGGCCGGCCCGTACGGCATCGGCGTCAGCAAGGAGAACACCCAGCTGCGTGACGCCCTCCAGGCGGCCATGAACGCGATCATCAAGAACGGCGAGTACACCAAGATCATGGAGAAGTGGAACGTCAAGGACGGCGCCGTGACCGAGGCCAAGATCAACGGCGGCTCCTGACCTGCCTGACGCACCACTGAAGGGCAGTCACTGTGACTGACATTGTCGACAAGGCACCGACGCCGTCGGTGCCGCCGGAGCAGATCAAGGCCATCCCGGTGCGCCACTACGGCCGCTATGTGGCCGCTGCGGCGGTCATCGCCGTCCTGGTGCTGATCGGAATCGCGTTCTCCAACGCGAAGATCAACTACGACATCATCCCGGACTACCTCACGGACGACCTGATCCTGTCCGGCGTCTGGCACACGCTGTACATCTCCGTGCTCGCCATGGTGGTCGGACTCGTCCTCGGTGTGATCCTCGCGGTGATGCGGATGTCGTCGAACCCGGTCACCAGCACGGTGTCCTGGCTCTACATCTGGTTCTTCCGCGGCACGCCGGTGCTGGTTCAGCTCCTGCTCTGGTACAACATCGCGCTCGTGTTCCCCATGCTCAACCTGGGGTTCTACAAGGACGAGATGAACGACGTGATGACGCCGTTCCTGGCGGCGCTGCTCGGTCTCGGCCTGAACGAGGCCGCGTACATGTCCGAGATCGTCCGGGCCGGCATCCAGTCGGTCGACGAAGGGCAGACGGAGGCCTCGCACGCGCTGGGCATGACCCAGGGCAAGACGCTGCGACGCGTGGTCCTCCCGCAGGCCATGCGCGTGATCGTGCCGCCGACCGGCAACGAGTACATCAACATGCTGAAGACCTCGTCGCTCGCCTACGCGGTCCAGTTCAACGAGCTCATCAAACGGGCCCAGGACGTCTCCAGCACCACGCTCGCGGTCGTCGAGATGTATTTCGTGGCGTCGATCTGGTACCTGATCCTGACCAGCGTGTTCAGCGTCGGCCAGTACTACCTGGAGCGCCGCTACGCCCGCGGCTCGATGCGCACCCTGCCGCTGACCCCGCTGCAGCGCCTGCGGAAGAACCTCCGCCTGTTCGGTTCGTTCCGCCGCCCGGAGGTGACCCGATGAGCAATCTCATCAAGGACAGCGTCCCGAGCACCGGCGGCCATCCCATGGTCAAGGCCGAGGGCGTGCACAAGTCCTTCGGGCTCGCGCACATCCTCAAGGGCATTGACCTGGAGGTGAACCCGCGCGAAGTGTTCTGCCTGATCGGCCCGTCCGGGTCCGGCAAGTCCACCTTCCTGCGGTGCATCAACCACCTGGAGAAGATCAGCGCCGGCCGGCTGTCCGTCGACGGCAGGCTGGTCGGCTACCGGCAGAGCGGCGACAAGCTCTACGAGCTGAAGGAGAAGGAGGTGGCGGCGCAGCGGCGGGACATCGGCATGGTGTTCCAGCGCTTCAACCTCTTCCCGCACATGACGGCGCTGGAGAACATCGTGGAGGCGCCCGTCCAGGTCAAGGGCGAGTCCAAGGCCGTCGCCCGGGAGCGGGCGGCGCGGCTCCTCGACCGGGTCGGCCTCGCCGAGCACAAGGACCACTACCCCGCCCGGCTCTCCGGCGGTCAGCAGCAGCGCGTCGCCATCGCCCGCGCCCTGGCGATGGAGCCGAAGCTGATGCTCTTCGACGAGCCGACCTCGGCCCTGGACCCGGAGCTGGTCGGCGAGGTCCTGGACGTCATGCGTGACCTCGCGGAGGACGGCATGACGATGATCGTCGTCACGCACGAGATGGGCTTCGCGCGTGAAGTCGGCGATTCGCTGGTCTTCATGGATGACGGCGTGGTCGTCGAGTCCGGTCACCCGCGCGAGGTGCTGACCAACCCCCGGCACGAACGGACACAGGCGTTCCTGTCGAAGGTGCTGTAGCAGCCGGACGAAGGGGCGGTACGGGTCTCCCGTACCGCCCCTTTTCCGTATGCTCCGGCACTACTTCAGCGCCAGCAGCAGCGTGTCCGAGGGCGAGCACCACACCGGACGGGCCTCGCCGAAGCCCTTCTCACGCAGCACGCGCGCGTGCCAGGCGACGGACGGCATGTCGCCGTCGGCGTGCTCGCCGTAGATCTCGAAGCGCCGGGCCGTCGGACCGGCGAGGACCGGGTCCTTGGCGGCGAGCTGCCACCACTGGGACCAGTCCAGGGCGCCGTCGGCCTTGGCGTGTTCCATGGCCGTGTGCCGCTGCGCCCGCTCTGCCGCGTTGATCCGGGGCGTGGTGTCGTCGATCATGTGGTCCGCGTTCATGAAGACACCGCCGTCGCGGACGAGTTCCGCGATCTGACCGTAGAGGGCCGCGAGGGGGTCGCTGTGCAGCCAGTGCAGGGCCGTGGCGGTCAGGACGGCGTCGTACGAGTCGTGCGGCAGCCTCGACGGCCAGTCCGGGTCCTTGAGGTCGGCGGTGACGAAGGTGACCCGCTCGTCGCCCGCGAAGGTGCCCCGGGCGATGGCGAGGAGCGCCGGGTCGAGGTCGACGCCGATGCTGGTCGCCTCGGGGAAGCGAGCGAGGAGCCGGGCCGTGATGCTTCCCGTGCCGCACGCGAGGTCCAGGACGCGCGGGGCTGTGCCGACGAGGGCCTCGACCATGTCCAGCATGATCCGGAAGCGTTCCTCCCGGTCGGGCATGTACCACTCCTGCTGCCGGTCCCAGCTCTGCTGCCAGGCCTGCCAGTCGGTACCGGCCGTGGTGGTGTTCGTGTCCGTCATCGAGCCCCTCCGTCGCACACCTGACGTAATACCCTGGATGCAAGAACGGCTGTTACCCCGTCCGCCACACGACCATAGAACGCCTCCGTAAGGACTACAAGTGGAACTGGCCTATTACTCGGACTACGCCGTACGACTCGTCAACAGCGAGGAACCGGCCCGGGGCAGGGACGCGCTCACCTCGGTCGAGGCGATCCACGACCTCTTCGGGGGCAACGAGGGGGTGGCCCGGCGCGCCACGGACGCGGACGTCACTCGCTTCCGGGGCGTACGGGCCCGGCTGCGGGCGGTCTTCGAGGCGGCGGACGCCGGCAGCGAGACCCTGGCCGTGGATCTGCTGAACTCACTCCTGCTGGAGTTCCCGGTGAGCCCGCAGATCTCCGGCCACGACTACCGGGACGACGAAGGCCACCCGCTGTGGCACATGCACCTGGCGGACCACCCGTCGAACGCGACCGCGGGCTACGCGGCCATAGCGGCGATGGGCCTCGCCTTCCACCTCACGGAGTACGGCGTCGACCGCCTCGGCCTGTGCGAGGCCGCGCCGTGCCGCAACGCCTACCTCGACACGTCCACGAACCGCTCCCGGCGCTACTGCTCCGACCGCTGCGCCACCCGCGCCAACGTGGCGGCCTACCGCGCCCGCAAGCGCCTGGAGGCCGACCGGTCGGAGAAGACCGGCCTCGCGGCCGACAGTGCCCAGCGCACCGCGGCGAGCGGCGAGCGCTGATCCGGCCTGCGCGGCCGGTAGCGGAAGCGGACCTTGCCGAGCACCAGTTCGTCGGGCACGGTCCCGTAGTCGGTGCTGTCGCCGCCGGCGTACGCGTTGTCTCCGAGCACCCACCAGCCGCCCTCGCGCCGCTGCGCGGCCCGCTTGACGACGAGCAGGTCCTGCTGGAACGGATGGCGCAGGACGACCACGTCACCGGGCCTGACCCGGGCCCCCCATTGCACGACGAGCTGATCCCCGTGACTGAGCGTGGGCACCATGGACGGCCCGGTCACTTCGGCCAGCCCGAAAGGCAGTACGGCCCCCCTGCGCTCGGTCTCCTGCGACAGCTCCGGCATCGCCGGCACCTCCCCGGTCCGTTCCTCCACCAGTCTCAGTCTGACCCCGGACTTTTGTCCTAAGCCCAAGGGGGCACTCGCGAAATCCCTTCCCTCGGGGAGTAATGTCGCACCTGAGAAGACGATCACGAGGAAGGATTGCGCATGCTTTCCCGCCTGTTCGCCCCCAAGGTCAAGGTCAGCGCCCACTGCGACCTGCCCTGCGGCGTGTACGACCCGGCCCAGGCCCGCATCGAGGCGGAGTCGGTCAAGGCTGTCCAGGAAAAAATGGCCGCCAACGACGACCCGCACTTCCAGGCGCGCGCCACCGTCATCAAGGAGCAGCGCGCCGAGCTGGCGAAGCACCACGTCTCCGTGCTGTGGAGCGACTACTTCAAGCCCCCGCACTTCGAGAAGTACCCGGAGCTGCACCAGCTGGTGAACGACACGCTGAAGGCCCTCTCGGCCGCCAAGGCGTCGACCGACCCGGCCACCGGCCAGAAGGCGCTGGACTACATCGCCCAGATCGACAAGATCTTCTGGGAGACCAAGAAGGCCTGACCACCAAATCGGCCTCCCGGACCGGCGATCGGTGCACCATCGCAGGTCAACGGGCACCTCGAAGGGGCTCGACCGGACACTCCGGCCGGGCCCCTTCGCCGTGTGGGCCCTCCCATGACTGAAGGACGTGTGGACGTGTCCCGTCGTGTGTGCCGAGCCTCCCGCCGCCGCCCCGGACGCCGTCCCCGCCTACGATCACCGTATGAGCATCCGCTGGACGTACGCCTTCATCGACCGGCCGGCCCAGGGCCTCGCCCGGGCCCGGGAGTTCTGGACGGCCGTCACGGACACGCGGCTGTCCGATCCCCGGGGTGAACAGGGCGAGTTCGCGACCCTCGTGCCGACGGCGGGGGCCGACGCCTGTGTGAAGATCCAGGGCGTGGCGGACGGCTCCGGCGGCGCGCATCTCGACTTCGCCGTGGAGGACGTGGCGGAGTTCGTGAAGTCGGCGGTGGAGTGCGGGGCGTCCATGGCTGCCGAGCATGCGAGCTGGGCTGTCCTGCGGTCGCCCGCCGGGCAGTTGTTCTGTGCCGGGCCGTGGAACGGGGAGTCGGTGCGGCCGCCGGTGGTGCGGGGCAGCCGGCTCGACCAGGTGTGTGTCGACGTTCCGCCGTCCGCGTACGACGCCGAAGCCGCCTTCTGGGGTGCGCTGTTGCCCGACTGGCAGTCCCTGCCCGGTTCGCTCCCCGAGTTCCACGTGGTCAAGCCGCCGGCCGGGCTGCCGATCCGTATCCTCCTCCAGCGGCTCGGCGAGGAACGGCCCCTCTCCGCCCACCTGGACCTGGCCTGCGCGGACATCGGGCACACCGAGGCGGAGCATCGGCGGCTCGGCGCGGAGCTCGTCGCCCACGGCCGCCACTGGACGGTGATGCGGGACCCGGCGGGCGGCACGTACTGCCTGACGGGCCGTGACCCGGGGACCGGCGGACTGCCTGCCTAGTCCGACGCCTGTTCCCACACCTCCACGTCCACCACGGCGGCCACCGGGATGGGCCCGTACACATGCGGGAACTCCTCGCCGCCGCGCTTCGCCGCCTCGTACTTCACCGGCACGTCCAGGCGGGAGGGGTCCACGACGAGAACCACGAGATCTTCGACGCCCTCGTAGAAGGCCGCCGCCGTGCGCGGGAGCTGGGCGCGGGTCGAGCAGTGGACGAAGCCCTCCTCCTGGAGGTTGCGGCCGCGGGTCGACATCTCGTACGTGCCCCGCGCGCGGGCCGCCTCCCAGAGGGAGCGTTCGGTGAGATGGAGGATGGGCGTGGAGACGGTCATGCGATCAAGTTACGGCCTCAGGCGGGCCGCCCGCGCCTGCAGATAGCGCTGTTCCGGCAGACTCAGGGTCTTGGCGGCGGCCGATTCGTAGGCGGCGCGGGCGTCGTCGTACGAGCCTGCGCGTTCCAGGAGATGCCCTCGGACCGCGTCCAGACGGTGGCCCGTACGCAGCTCGCCCTCCAGGGCGTCCAGTTCGGCGAGCCCGGCCTGCGGGCCCCGCACCATGGCAACGGCGATCGCGCGGCCCAGCCGCTCGACGGGACCGGGGACGAGCTGTACGAGGACGTCGTACAGGCCGAGGATCTCCTGCCAGTCGGTCGCCTCGGCGGTCGGCGCCTCGGCGTGCACCGCGGCGATGGCGGCCCGCACCTGGTAGGGGCCGGCGGGGCCGCTGCTCAGGGCGCGGGTGACCAGGGCGACACCCTCCTCGATCGCGGCCTTGTCCCAGCGGTCGCGGTCCTGCTCGTCGAGGGGGATCAGTTCGCCGTGCGGGCCGCTGCGGGCGTCGCGGCGGGCGTCGGTGAGCAGCATCAGGGCCAGCAGGCCGGCCACCTCGCCGTCGTCGGGGAGGAGACGGTGGACCGTGCGGGTCAGACGGATCGCCTCACCGGCGAGGTCGCGCCGCTGGAGGGAGGGTCCCGAGGTCGCCGTATGGCCCTCGTTGAAGATCAGGTAGAGGGTCTGCAGGACGGCCGGCAGGCGTTCGGCCCAGTTGTCCGGCCGCCCGAAGCGCACGCCGCGCACCTTCTGCTTGGCGCGGCTGATCCGCTGGGCCATGGTCGCCTCGGGGACCAGGTACGCGCGGGCGATCTCCGCCGTCGTGAGACCGCCGACCGCGCGCAGGGTGAGCGCGATCTGCGCGGGCGGGGGCAGATCCGGGTGGCAGCACAGGAAGAGGAGGGAGAGGGTGTCGTCCTCGCGGGGCGCCCGGTCCGGGCCGCCTCCCCCGGTGACGAACGCGTCGCGCGGGGTGAGTGCCGCCGCCTTCTCCTCCCGCGCCCGCCGGGCCTCTTCCGACCGCAGCGCGTCGGTCAGCCGCCGCGAGGCCACCTTGATGAGCCAACCGCGCGGGTTGTCCGGTACCCCTGCCGAGGGCCACTGCCCGGCCGCCGCGAGGAGTGCCTCCTGTACGGCGTCCTCGGCGGCGTCGAAATGGCCGTACCGCCTGACCAGCGCGCCGAGGACCTGCGGCGCGTGGCGGCGCAGCAGGTCCTCGGTCTCGCGGCCGGTGCTCACGATCGGGTCAGCAGATGTCCCCGGCGCCTTCCAGGATGGGCCGGATCACCACGGGGTAGTTGGGGGCGCCCTCGGGCTGGGGGCAGCGGGTGATGCGGTCGGCGATCTCCGTGACCCGTTCCAGGCTCTCGCACTCCAGCACCCAGTAGCCGGCCATCAGCTCCTTGGTCTCGCTGTACGGGCCATCGGTGATCAACGCCTTGTCGTCGTCGCCGAGCGTGACCGTGCGGATCTTCGCGGGCTCGGCCAGGCCCTGTCCGTCGACGAACTCGCCGGTCTCGGAGAGGTCGTTGTTGATCGCTTCCATGTAGGCGTACATCGCCTGGATCTCCTGCTCGCTCCAGGCCGGCGAGCCCGGGGAAGCCTTGCCGCGCATCGCCTCGTAGTCCAGCTGTGTGCCCTGCACCATGACCAGGTACTTCATGAGTTGGCTCCTTCGCGTCTTCGGCGTCTTCGCCTCGGGCCACCCGTGGTGGGCGGCTCTCATGGGGACGTCGGAGCCGGTCGGGGATTCTCGACAACTCGGCTCGGATATTCTTCCGCTCGGCTCAGGGCTTCTTCGTGACGTGGGTGCGGTGCTGGTGCTTCTCGTCGGCTCCGGCCTCTTCCGCGGCCTTGTCGACGTACGCCTCGCACTTCGGATT
The DNA here is from genome assembly GCF_042870385.1 of Streptomyces sp. NPDC006602. Classification (NCBI taxonomy): domain Bacteria; kingdom Bacillati; phylum Actinomycetota; class Actinomycetes; order Kitasatosporales; family Streptomycetaceae; genus Streptomyces; species Streptomyces sp. NPDC006602. The sequence continues at coordinate 191,904 of NZ_JBIAHG010000003.1, forward strand.
GCGGCACGGGCCGGGCACCCATACCGGGACCCACGCGCCCAGCGTCTTGTGGCGCCGGACGACTGTATCGACGGGCTGTCCGCAGGCGGGACAGACATGTGCGTCGCTGTCCATGCCTTCAGAGTAGGGCGAGCGGGGCCTCAGCGCTTCCTGCTGTACCACCTCACGAGCGCCCCGTTCCCGAAGGTGCGCACCGAGTCGAGCTCGAAGTCGGTGACCGCGAAGCCGGACCCGAACATCGGCATGCCCGCGCCCAGCACGATCGGGTACGTCTTGATGACGAGCTCGTCGATCTCGTCGAGCAGTTCGCCCGCGAGCACCGAGCCGCCGCAGAGGTAGATGCCGAACTCGCTGTCCTCGGCCTTGAGTGCGCGCACCTTTCCGACCAGGTCGTCGGCGATGATCTCGACGTTCGGGTCCGGCGACTCCTCGAGGGTGCGCGAGGCGACGTACTCGCGCAGGTGGGCGTACGGGCTGGTGATGCCCTCCTTCAGCGCGATGTCGTAGCTGGCGCGGCCCTGGATGATCGTGTCGAACTTCTTGTTCGGCCGGTCGTCGATGCCGACGTTCCGGCGGCCGGGGGTCGCCACGGTCTCCGGATACTCGATGCTGAGGAACTCGAAGAACTCCTCGTCGACGAAGCGGTACATGGTCGACGCGTCGCCGGCCGGGTCCCCGATGAACCCGTCGATGGAGCAGGCGATGAAGTAGCTGAGCTTTCGCAAGCCGGTCTCTTTTCGTAGGCTGACCCTGAACAACTACAGTTGTAGTACTTCATATGTAGTGGTTGCAGGCGGATTCCGGGCGCGGAATCAAGTGGCAGAAGGGATTCCGTATGGCCAGCAATCCGGAGCGCCGTGCCGCGCTCGTGGACGCCGGGGTCGAGGTGCTCGCGCGCGAGGGGGCGCGCGGGCTGACGTTCCGCGCGGTGGACACCGAGGCGGGGGTGCCGGTGGGTACGGCCTCGAACTACTTCACCGGCCGCGACGACCTGCTGCGGCAGATCGACGCCCGGCTGCACGTGCGGCTCGCACCCGACCCCGAAGTGGTGGGCGAACTGCTGAGGGGGCCGCGAGACCGGTCACTGGTCACCGCCTTCATGCACGACCTGATGACCCGCGCGACCGGCGACCGCACCGGCTACCTCGCCCTCCTGGAGATGCGCCTCGAAGCCACCCGCCGCCCCGGACTACTCGCCTCCTACACCAAGTCGGTGCGCGGGGACCTGGAGTACGGCATGGAGTTCCACCGGGACGCCGGGCTGCCCGGCGGCGACGAGACCGTCACCGTGCTCTACCTCGCGATGCTCGGGTTGATCCTGGAGCACCTGACCCTGCCGGGTGTCCTGGACGGCGTACTGCCCGGGGTGAGCGTGCCGGACGGGCTGGTGGAGCGGATCGTGGCGACGGTGGTGCCGGAGGCGTAGGTCAGCCGGACGGGCAGGTCAGCCGGAGGGCCAGGTCAACCGGGGCCAGGTCAACCGGAGGACAGGCCGGTGGGCCTGGCTCAGTTGCGGGGCTCGCGCCACATCGGCCACATCTGCGGGCCGTCCGGGAGGTCGAGGGGGCGGTCGGTGGGTTCGAAGCCGAGGCGCTCGTAGAGCTTGCGGCTGCGGGCGTTGCTGGCCTCGAGGTATGCGGGCAGGCCTTCACGGTCGCAGCGGTCGAGGACCGAGGCGATGAGCGCGGTGCCGATGCCCTCGCCCTGGTGCTCGGGCGCCACGCCGATCATCCACAGGTAGGCATGGGCGCGGCCCGAGGGGTGGATCTCGGCGGCGAGCCGGCCGATGAGTTCGACGCGCTCGTTCTCGGGATCGACGGCGGCGCGCACCCGGGCGGGGCCGTCGTCCTCGCCGGTGTCCTGGTCGGCGCCCTGACCGTGGTCGTCCGCCGCCGGAACCGACACCCACAGCGCGCAGGCCGTGCCGTCCTCGGTGACGTCGATACGGCCCTCGGCGAGCACGACGTCGGTGAACGCGGCCATCAGCCTGTGGTGCGTCCTACGGCGGTACTCGTCGCCGGGGAACACCCAGCGGCTGACCGGATCGTCCAGGAAGGCTTGGTCCAGCAGTCGGACGACCAGCTCACGGTCGCCCGCACTCGCCGTCCGGATCGCCACGCCCATGCTCCGCCCCTTCACGTCAACGCACCGTGATCATATGGACGTTGAGCCTATCGCCAGAGGGTCCTGTCCGGAGGGGCGCCTTCGATAGGGGGCCGTCGGGAGCCCTTCGGAAGGGTGCACCGGGCGTGCGTCGGCGGGGACGAACCGGCGAGGCCCGCACACCGTGGGCATGCGCGGGATCCGCCCGACCGGAGCCGCCGGCAACCGCGCGGGGTCAGGACCGCACGGCCCCGGCGGCTCCGGGGTCTTGATGACGGTCCCGATGATCGGGCCGTCGCGACCGGGCCTTGGCGACGGGGTCTCGATGACCTCAGCTGCTGCGCCGCGTCACGAACTCCGCCAGCGCCAGCAACCCGCCCGCCGCCTCCGGGTCGGACACCGCGCGGGCCAGCTCCTGCATGGCACGGGCCATACGGTCGGCGGCCTGGACCTGCGCCCAGTCACGACCGCCCGCCCGCTCCACGGCGAGAACCGTCCGCTCCAGGTCTCCCTCCTCGTACGGAACGCCGTACAGTTCGGCCAGTTCGTCGGCCGCCGGTGTGCCGGAGGTGAGCGCGGCGACCACCGGCAGCGACTTCTTGCGGGCGACGAGGTCGGCGCCGGCCGGCTTGCCGGTGCTGCCCGGGTCGCCCCATATGCCGATCACGTCGTCGATGAGCTGGAAGGCGAGCCCCGCCTCACGGCCGAACGCGTCCAGCGCCTCGACGTCCTCCTCCGGTGCCCCCGCGTACAACGCGCCCAGCGCGCAGGCGCATCCGAGCAGCGCGCCCGTCTTGGCCTCGGCCATGGCGAGCGCCTCGTCGAGGGTGACCTCGCCAGGGCGGCGCAGCTCCAGGGCCGTGTCCGCGTGCTGGCCGGCGCACAGCTCGACGACACAGTCCGCGAGCCGGGCGGCGGCCCGCGCGGACGCCGGATGCGGATCCTGCGCGAGCAGCCGCAGGGCGAGCGCCTGGAGGGTGTCCCCGGCGAGGATCGCGTCGGCGTCGCCGAACACGGTCCACGCGGTGGGCCGGTGCCGCCGGGTGGTGTCCCGGTCCATCACGTCGTCGTGCAACAGCGTGAAGTTGTGGACCAGTTCCACCGCCGCGGCCGCCCGTACAGCCGCCGTCCGCGCCCCCGGTCCGCCGAGCGCGGCTGCCGCGGTGAGGACGAGCGCGGGACGGATGGCCTTGCCCGCGTTGCCCGCCGCCGGGGCGCCGTCCGCGTGCTCCCAGCCGAAGTGGTAGAGCGCGATACGGCGCATGGAGCCGGGCAGCGACTCGAGGGCGGAGCGCAGTTCGGGGTCGACCGAGGTCCGGGTCCGCTCCAGGATCACCCCCGCCTCGTGCCCGTCGAGCGGATGGGTCCCGTTGGGGTGTCCGGCGGAATGTCTGGCGGAATGTCCTGTGGGGTGTGCGCCGCCGCTCTTCTTCGTCTCCGTCATGAACTTGGCCATGGGTCCCCCTCGGAGAGTCCGCGGTCCGTGGCGCCGGCGCCGTGGCTGGGCGCGTACGAGCGGGGTGTACCCGCCCCGAAGGGCGGGGACACGGCTTCCACGTGCGGGAACGTCACCTCCAGCGGCCGATCTCGACGTTCTCCAGGACGCCGAGCGCGTCCGGCACGAGGACCGCGGCCGAGTAGTAGGCCGTCACCAGATACTTGATGATCGCCTGCTCATTGATGCCCATGAAGCGCACCGACAGGCTCGGCTCGATCTCGTCCGGGATGCCGGCCTGCTGAAGACCGATGACGCCCTGCTCCGCCTCGCCGGTACGCATGGCAATGATCGAGGTCGTACGGGCCTCGGTGACCGGGATCTTGTTGCACGGGTAGATCGGCACCCCGCGCCAGGTGGGGATCCGGTTGCCGGCCACCTCGATGGTCTCCGGGACCAGTCCGCGCTTGTTGAGCTCACGCCCGATCGCGGAGATCGCGCGCGGGTGGGCGAGCAGCAACTTGGTGCCGCGCCGCCTGCTGAGCAGCTCGTCCAGGTCGTCGGGGCTGGGCACGCCGTCGTGCGGCTGGAGGCGCTGGTCGTACTCGCAGTTGTGCAGCAGCCCGAACTGGCGGTTGTTGACGAGCTCGTGCTCCTGGCGTTCCTTCAACGCCTCGACCGTCAGCCGGATCTGCTGCTCGGTCTGGTTCATCGGCTGGTTGTAGAGGTCGGCCACACGGGAGTGGATGCGCAGCACGGTCTGGGCGATGCTCAGTTCGTACTCGCGGGGCCTGGCCTCGTAGTCGACGAAGGTGTGCGGGATGTCCGGCTCGCCGTCATGGCCGGCCGCGAGGTCGATCTCCTTCTCGCCGAACTTGTTGGTGCGTTGCGAGGGGATCGCGCGCTGCTCCTGGAGATGCCCGCTGAGGGACTCGGAGCGCTCCGCGACCTGCTCGACATGCGTGCGGGGCAGGACGAGCACCGTGCAGGCGGTGACCGCGCGGGCCGTGTACTCCCAGATGGTGTCCGGGTCGAGGAGCCCCTGGTCGCCGAAGCACGCGCCGTCGGCGAGGACTCCGAGGACCGCGTCGTCGCCGTACGGGCCGGTGCCGACCTTCTCCACCCTGCCGTGCGCCAGCAGGAAGACCTCGTCGGTCCGGCTGCCGAACTCGGCGATCACGTCCCGGGCGCCGAACTCCCGTTGCTCGCAGCGCCGGGCGAGTTCGGTGAGGACCTCCTCGTCCTCGTAGGAGCGCAGGGCGGGAAGTTCGCGCAGTTCGGCGGGGATCACCTCGACGCGGTCACCGGTCTTCACGAATGTCACCCGGCCGTCCCCCACTGCGTAGGTCAGCCGCCGGTTCACCCGGTACGTGCCGCCCTGCACATTCACCCAGGGCAGTGTGCGCAGCAGCCAGCGGGAGCTGATCTCCTGCATCTGAGGTACGGACTTGGTGGTGGTGGCCAGGTTCCGCGCGGCAGCCGTGCCGAGGCTCTGCTGCGGCCTGTCCTGCTCGGTGCGGACCTCTTCGCCTACCGACATAAGGAATTGCCCTCCCGGTCTGCCCGGCGCTGATCTGCGCCGCGCATCGATCTGCACGCACAAGCCTTCCAGCACGGACCGTGCCGGTGCTATTACACGAACGAGCGGGAATGGATCACCATCGGACTGGGCACATACGGGGATCCGGTCCAGCGCGGCCTCCGCTTCGACTGTCGGGAGAGCGGACGGAGGTTGTCCGGATCGGGTCGCACGTGGTGCGAACGGATAGTCCGGACCCTCCGCTTCCGGTACAGGCAAGCGATACGAGGCGACCGCGCACGGCGGTCGGCGCGCAGCGCGAAGGAGGCGGCCATGGCCTCACCCATGTCCGCGGGCGGTTTCCTGGCCGGACTGAGGGCAGAGGGGCTCACCGTCGTCGAGGTCGGCGACTGGGAGCACCACAACCGCAACCACAAGGGCCCGTGGGGCCCCGTCCACGGCGTGATGATCCACCACACCGTGACCAAGGGCAGCGAGCGGACGGTGAAGCTGTGCCGGGACGGCTACGGGGGCCTTCCGGGACCGCTGTGTCACGGCGTCATCACCAAGGACGGCCGTGTCCACCTCGTCGGCTACGGCCGCGCCAACCACGCCGGCCTCGGCGACGGCGACGTCCTGCGCGCGGTGATCGCCGAGAAGGCGCTCCCCCACGACAACGAGGCCGACACCGACGGCAACCGCCACTTCTACAACTTCGAGTGCGAGAACCTCGGCGACGGCCAGGACCCGTGGCCGGGGGCCCAGCTCGAGGCGATCGAGGCAGCGGCCGCCGCGATCTGCCGCCACCACGGCTGGACGGAGCGATCGGTCGTCGGCCACCTGGAGTGGCAGCCGGGGAAGGTCGATCCGCGGGGCTTCACGATGGCCTCGATGCGGGGGCGGATCCGGGACCGCCTGAAGTGACCCGACCTGCCCCGACGTGACGGACGGCGTCAACAGGTGGTGACAATGGTGCCGTGACCAGACCCGACGCCTCCGGCCTCGCCGCCCTCCGCCCCCGGCTCCCGTCGCCGTTGCAGGAGGTCGCCGACGACCGCTTCACCCGCCGGGGCGTCCGTCTGCTCCTCAAGCGCGACGACCTGATCCACCCGGAACTCGTCGGCAACAAGTGGCGCAAACTCGCCCCCAACCTCACCGCCGCGGCCGGCCGCACGGTCGTCACCTTCGGCGGCGCGTACTCCAACCACCTGCGCGCCACGGCCGCGGCGGGCCGCCTCCTGGGCCTGCCCACGATCGGCATCGTGCGGGGCCAGGAACTGGCCGACCGGCCGCTGAATCCGTCACTGGCCCGATGCGTGGCCGACGGTATGCGGCTGCGCTTCGTCGACAGGACGACGTATCGACGTAAAGACGAGGCGGAGATCCTGGCGGAGCTGCTGCGGGCAGCCGGCGCGGAAGGTGCGTACGTCGTCCCGGAGGGCGGCAGCAACGCGCTCGCCGTACGAGGGTGTCGGGCACTCGGCGAGGAGCTGCGGGGACGTGCTGACGTCATCGCGCTGGCCTGCGGCACGGGCGGCACGCTGGCCGGGCTGGCCGCGGGGCTGGCGCCGGGGCAACGCGCGCTGGGAATCCCCGTCCTGAAGGGCGGTTTCCTGTCGGCCGACATAGCAAGGATCCAGGAGCAGGCCTTCGGCGAGCGGCGCGGCGACTGGGCCCTCGAGGACCGGTTCCATTTCGGGGGTTACGGCCGTACGACTGCCGACCTGGACGCCTTCGCCGAGGACTTCGAGGGGCGGCACGGGGTGGCGGTCGAGCGTCTCTATGTCGCCAAGTTGCTGTATGGGCTTGTGGCGTTGGTGGAGGAAAGGGCGTTCGAGGAGGGGGACGCGGTGGTCGCGGTGGTGACCGGGGCCCCGTTCGCAGGGTGACCAGCCGGCCTTGCAGCCGAACCGGCGCCGGCACTCGGCACTCGGCACTCGGCACTCGGCACTCGGCACTCGGCACTCGGCACGGAAAACGCTCACGCCGTCTCCCGGTAGGCGGCCGCCTCCTCCAGGTCCAGCCTGCGCAGCAGTGTCCGCAGCATCTCGTCGTCGATGTAGCGGCCGTCGCGCAGCTTGACGAAGACCGCGCGCTCGGCGCTGATCATCTCCCGGGACAGACGGCGGTAGGCGTCGTCGACGGTTTCGCCGGTGAGGGGGTTGACCTGACCGAGGCGTTCCCAGACGGCGTTGCGGCGGCGTTCCAGGACGCTGCGGAGGCGGTCGGCGAGGGGCGGTGGGAGGGCGTTGCGCTCGTCGGAGAGGAGTTCGTCCAGGCGGCGCTCGGCGGCCCGGGAGGCCTGCGCCTGGGCGTTCGCCTCCGCGAGCGTCTCGACCTGCGGGTCTCGTCCGGGGAGTTTCAGGAGGCGGACCAGCGTGGGCAGGGTGAGGCCCTGGACGACCAGGGTTCCGATGACCGTGGTGAAGGTCAGGAAGAGGATGAGGTTGCGCTCGGGGAAGGGGTCGCCGCCGTGCATCGTCATCGGGATGGAGAAGGCGATGGCCAGGGAGACCACGCCTCTCATGCCGGCCCACGCGATGACGAAGGGCCCCTTCCAGGTGGTGTCCTCCTCGCGTTCCCGGATGCGGGCCGACAGGTAGCGGGGCAGGAAGGTCGCCGGGTACACCCACACGAAGCGGGTCGCGACGACGACGAGGAAGAGGGCGACCGCGTACCAGGCGGCGCGTCCGCCCTCGTACTCCCCGAGGCCCCTGAGGATCACGGGCAGTTGCAGTCCGATGAGGGCGAAGACCGCCGACTCCAGGACGAACGCGACCATCTTCCAGACGGCCTCCTCCTGGAGACGGGTCGCGAAGTCGACCTCCCACGCGCGGTGGCCGAGATAGAGCGCGACGGTGACGACCGCGAGGACACCGGAGGCGTGGACCTGTTCGGCGGCCGCGTAGGCGACGAACGGGATCAGCAGCGACAGTGTGTTCTGCAGCAGCGCCTCCTTGAGGTGCGTACGCATCCAGTGGATGGGCACCATCAGCACCAGCCCGAAGCCGACGCCACCGACCGCGGCGAGCAGGAACTCGCCGATCCCGCCGGCCCAGGTGGCGCCCTCACCGATCGCCGCGGCCAGGGCCACCCGGTAGGCGGTGATCGCGGTGGCGTCGTTCACCAGGGACTCGCCCTGGAGGATCGTGGTGACCCGGGAGGGCAGCCCGACCCGGCGGGCGACCGCCGTGGCCGCGACCGCGTCCGGCGGCGCCACCACCGCGCCCAGCACCAGGGCCGCGGTCAGCGGCAGGTCCGGCACGATCAGATAGGCGGCCCAGCCCACGGCGAAGGTCGCGAAGAGGACGTACCCGACCGACAGCAGTGCCACGGGTCGCAGCTGTGCGCGCAGATCGAGGTACGAGCTGTCGGTGGCGGCCGTGTAAAGCAGCGGGGGCAGGACGAGCGGCAGCACGATGTGCGGGTCGAGGGTGTACTCCGGGACTCCCGGGACGTACGAGATCACGAGCCCGGCGGCGACCAGCAGCAGCGGCGCCGGAACCGGGGTCCGCCTCGCGGCCGCGGCGATCATCGCGCTGCCCGCCACCAGCAACAGCAGGGGCATCACGTCCATGGCCCTCGCCCACCCTTGTTCATCGTCGTTTCCCCGCCCTCGGTTTTGCGCGCGGCCATCCGCACGCCCGTCGTAACCTGGCAATCATGAAACAGTGCACGCACGCCGACGCGCTGCCGCACCCGGAACCCGGGCCGCTGAGCGAGACCTGCCTGGAGTGTCTGGCGACCGGCACACACCCGGTACAGCTTCGGCTGTGCCTGACCTGCGGCCACGTCGGCTGCTGCGACTCCTCTCCGCATCGGCATGCGACGGAGCACCACAAGGACTCCGGACACCCGATCATGCGGACTTTCGAGCCCGGTGAGGCATGGCGGTGGTGCTTCGTCGATCACGTCCTCGTATGACCCCCGATCCGGACGGTTCGACCGTCTGACGCCTGGGTACGTCAACCCGGCGCGCGCTCTTCCCAATTGGGTCCGCGAACCCCCTAGCCACGGAGCGTGTTCGCATGTTTACTATGAGTGACAGCGCGGGGTTGGGGTCCTGGGGACAGGAAAGTTAAGAGCGCGGTAGCGTCACCGCAGAACCATGTATCGCGTTACCCCGGGGGGCGACCCTCGGCCCCGAGAAGCTTGTACCACCTTGGAGGTGAGGGTGTCCCAGATCGCAGGCGAGCCCGCGACCCAGGACTTCGTGGAAGTCCGGCTGCCGGCTGCGGGTGCCTACCTGTCGGTGCTGCGTACGGCCACGGCCGGTCTCGCGGCCCGTTTGGACTTCACCCTCGACGAGATCGAGGATCTGCGCATCGCGGTGGACGAGGCCTGCGCGATCCTGCTGCAGCAGGCCGTGCCCGGCTCCGTACTCAGTTGCGTCTTCCGCCTCATCGACGACTCGCTGGAGGTCACCGTCTCGGCCCCGACCACGGACGGTCACGCCCCGGCACGCGACACCTTCGCCTGGACCGTGCTCTCGGCCCTCGCGGGCAAGGTCTCGTCGGCCGTCGACAAGGACAAGACCGTTTCGATCAGCCTCTACAAACAGCGCGGCGCGGGACCCGGGCCGGCGTGAGGGACGGGGACGGGCCGGTGCGGGACGAAGAGCGCGGCACACGGGAGCTGCCGGCCGCCGAAGGCACGGGCGGCCCGAGCACATCCCGACGCATGGCGGACGGCATCGACGGCATCCCCGACCAGGCCCGCCCGCACCCGGAGGACGACTCCTCGGAGACCGGCTTCCCGGACGACGGGCAGGGTGATCGGGAAGGTGCCGTGCAGAGCACGCCTCTGGACGGACGGATCGGGGTGTCCCCTGTCCGAGCGCAGGCGAGGGCTCGGGGAAGGGCTACGGGCGGGACGATGAGCGAGCACGAGCGAAACTCCGACAACGAGGCGAAGGCCGCGCAGCGCGTGCAGGCCACGCGGCACGACCCTCAGGACCGCAGCGGGGCGCGTGCCTTGTTCCTGGAGCTGCGCACCCTGAAGGACGGCAGCCCGGAGTACGCGGAGCTGCGCAACCGGCTGGTCCGCATGCACCTGCCGCTCGTCGAGCACCTCGCTCGCCGCTTCCGCAACCGCGGCGAGCCGCTGGACGACCTCACCCAGGTCGCCACCATCGGCCTGATCAAGTCGGTGGACCGCTTCGACCCGGACCGCGGGGTGGAGTTCTCGACGTACGCGACGCCGACGGTCGTCGGGGAGATCAAGCGGCACTTCCGCGACAAGGGCTGGGCGGTGCGGGTGCCGCGCCGGCTGCAGGAGCTGCGGCTGGCGCTGACCACGGCCACGGCCGAGCTGTCCCAGCAGCACGGCCGCTCCCCGACGGTGCACGAGCTGGCCGAGAAGCTGGCCATCTCGGAGGAGGAGGTCCTGGAGGGCCTGGAGTCCGCCAACGCGTACTCCACGCTGTCCCTGGACGTCCCCGACACCGACGACGAGTCCCCGGCGGTCGCGGACACCCTGGGCGCGGAGGACGAGGCGCTGGAGGGCGTCGAGTACCGGGAATCGCTCAAGCCTCTCCTCGAGGACCTGCCCCCGCGCGAGAAGCGGATCCTGTTGCTGCGCTTCTTCGGCAACATGACCCAGTCGCAGATCGCGCAGGAAGTCGGCATCTCGCAGATGCACGTGTCCCGGCTGCTGGCCCGGACGCTGGCGCAGCTGCGGGAGAAACTGCTGGTGGAGGAGTAACGCCCCGGTTTTACCTCTGAGGCGGTTGCTTCGACGCGTTGCCGGGCCCACGGATCCCGAGGGCCCGGGTCGTCTCCGCGTTGACGAGCAGAACCAGCGCGGTCAGGGCCACGACCGCGAGCGCGATCCCCGCCGGGATCGCCACACTGTCGGCCTGGAGCAGGTTGTAGGCCACCGGCAGCGCCATGATCTGTGTGATGACGGCCGGCCCCCGGCTCCAGCTGCGCCGGGCGAGCAGCCCGCGGGCCGCGAGCAGCGGCAGCAGTGCGAGCACGATCAGGGTGATGCCCCCGGTGACGGCCGACCGCCTGTCGTCCGGGTCACCCGCGAAGCCCTCCACCAGCATCCAGACGCCGCCGACGGCCAGGGCGAGCCCCTCCAGTGCGGCCAGCGCCGCCGCCGCGGTCAGCCGGCCGGGACGGGGACCCGCCTCTCGGGCGGCTTCGGGGGTGGGGTTCTCAGCGCTCACACCAGCAGGGTAGCTCTCGGCCGTTACGCCCCCGTGGCGAGGTTCACGCCCGGAAGTCTTACTTGATCCCTACCTCGGCCTGTGCCCGGTACCACCCAGTAGGTACGCTGCAACTCATGCGTGCACTTCTCGTGGTCAATCCGGCGGCAACCACCACAAGCGCACGTACGCGCGATGTCCTGATCCACGCGCTCGCGAGCGAGATGAAGCTCGAGGCGGTCACCACCGAGTACCGCGGCCACGCGCGCGACCTGGGCCGGCAGGCGGCGGAGAGCGCGGACGTCGACCTCGTCGTGGCCCTCGGCGGCGACGGCACGGTCAACGAGGTGGTCAACGGCCTGCTGCACGCCGGCCCCGACCCGGAGCGCCTGCCAGGCCTCGCCGTGGTCCCCGGCGGCTCGACGAACGTCTTCGCCCGCGCCCTGGGCCTCCCCAACGACGCCGTGGAAGCAACCGGCGCCCTCCTGGATGCCCTGCGCGACGGCGGCGAACGCATGGTCGGCCTGGGTCTGGCCTCGGGCACCCCCGGGTCGGACGACGAGGCTGTGCCGTCCCGCTGGTTCACCTTCAACGCGGGTCTCGGTTTCGACGCCGGAGTCGTCGGGCGGGTCGAACAGCAGCGCGAGCGCGGCCGAAGGTCCACCCACGCGCTCTACGTGCGCCAGGCGATGCGCCAGTTCTTCGGCGAGGCCCACCGCCGGCACGGAACGATCACTCTGGAGCGGCCGGACGCGGAGCCGGTCACCGATCTGGTGCTCTCCATAGTCTCGAACACCTCTCCGTGGACCTTCCTGGGCAATCACCCGATGTACGCGTCACCTAAGGCCTCGTTCGATAAAGGCCTCGACGTACTGGGTCTCAGCCGTATGACGACGACCGCGGTTGCCCGGTATGGCACCCAGTTGCTCACTTCGTCCCCCGAGCGTGGACCGCACGGCAAGCACGCCGTCTCCTTGCACGACCTGGACCAGTTCACCTTGCATTCGAAGGTCCCGCTGCCCCTCCAGATGGACGGCGACCACCTAGGGCTGCGTACGAGCGTGACGTTCACAGGCGTACGCCGTGCACTGCGTGTGATTGTGTGAGCAGAAGGGGCCAAAGTCCTTTCACTCGAACGTTTAGACCAGGATCCACCCCATGGAAGTACGGCTGTGACCTAGTCGACACCGAGGAATCAAAAAAAACTTTCCAGAAGGGGTTGTATCCGCCGCTGAGGTTTGCGAGTCTCTACGTGGCGATCGGGACGGCCCGCAACACCGGCCTCAGCAGATCACCGGAACCCCTCTTCAAATCACAGGACCACACCAGGGAACCTGGCAGTCGGCCCTTCACTTGTTGAGGGATTCGTGAAAGCGTTCACATTCACAAGCAACTTGCATGTAATACCAAGGAGAGGTAGCAGCCATGGACTGGCGTCACAACGCCGTTTGCCGCGAGGAAGACCCCGAGCTCTTCTTCCCCATCGGCAACACCGGTCCTGCGCTGCTGCAGATCGAGGAAGCCAAGGCCGTCTGCCGTCGCTGCCCGGTTATGGAGCAGTGCCTGCAGTGGGCGCTCGAGTCCGGCCAGGACTCCGGCGTCTGGGGTGGTCTCAGCGAGGACGAGCGCCGCGCCATGAAGCGCCGCGCCGCCCGCAACCGGGCCCGTCAGGCTTCCGCCTGACACCCGCCCCGCAAACAGCCTGAGCTTGGCGGCGCGTACAGCGAGTACGCATCTCCCGCCCCCGAGCCGCAGCGCGCAGTACCCCCGATGCGCAGCAAATGCTGGCAACGAGCATGATGAGCCCCGGACCCTGAACGGTCCGGGGCTCTTTGCTGTCCGGGGACGCCCGCACCTACTTGTGCGCCCGCACCGGAATGTCCAGGATCACCTGAGTGCCCCGCTCCGGTGCCGGGACCATGTCGAACGTGCCGCCCAACTCGCCCTCCACGAGGGTTCGTACGATCTGCAGACCGAGGTTGCCGTCGGTGTGCGGGGCGAAGCCCTCGGGGAGGCCGACGCCGTCGTCCTGGACGGTGACGAGGAGGCGGGACTCCTTGGTGGTGCCGCCGCGGACCGCGGAGACCTCGACGGTGCCGGTGTCGCCCTCGCGGAAGCCGTGCTCCAGGGCGTTCTGGAGGATCTCGGTCAGCACCATGGACAGGGGCGTGGCGACCTCCGCGTCCAGGATGCCGAAGCGGCCGGAGCGCCGACCGGTGACCTTGCCCGGCGAGATCTCGGCGACCATCGCGAGGACGCGGTCGGCGATCTCGTCGAACTCGACCCGCTCGTCGAGGTTCTGGGACAGCGTCTCGTGCACGATCGCGATGGACCCGACCCGCCGTACCGCCTCCTCGAGCGCCTCGCGGCCGCTGTCGGAGTCGATGCGCCGGGCCTGGAGTCTCAGCAGCGCCGCCACGGTCTGGAGGTTGTTCTTGACGCGGTGGTGGATCTCCCTGATCGTCGCGTCCTTGGTGATCAACTCACGCTCGCGGCGCCGCAGTTCCGTGACATCGCGGAGCAGGACCAGCGATCCGATCCGGGTGCCCTTGGGCTTGAGCGGGATCGCCCGGAACTGGATCACCCCGTCGCTGGCCTCGATCTCGAACTCGCGCGGCGCCCATCCGCTGGCCACCTTGGCGAGCGCCTCGTCCACCGGCCCGTGGGTCGGGGCGAGTTCGGCGGTGGTCATGCCGAGGTGGTGGCCGACCAGGTCGGAGGCGAGGCCCATGCGGTGGTAGGCGGACAGCGCGTTCGGCGAGGCGTACTGGACGACGCCGTCCGCGTCGAGGCGGATCAGGCCGTCGCCGACGCGGGGCGAGGCGTCCATGTCGACCTGCTGGTTCGCGAACGGGAAGGAGCCGGCCGCGATCATCTGTGCGAGGTCCGAGGCGCTCTGGAGGTACGTCAGCTCCAGGCGGCTCGGGGTGCGCACGGTCAGGAGGTTGGTGTTGCGGGCGATGACACCGAGGACGCGTCCCTCCCGTCGTACGGGGATCGACTCGACGCGGACCGGGACCTCCTCGCGCCACTCCGGGTCGCCCTCGCGCACGATCCGGCCCTCGTCGTGGGCGGCGTCCAGCAGGGGGCGGCGGCCGCGCGGGACGAGGTGGCCGACCATGTCGTCCTGGTACGAGGTGGGGCCGGTGTTGGGCCGCATCTGGGCGACGGAGACATAGCGGGTGCCGTCGCGGGTGGGGACCCACAGGACGAGGTCGGCGAAGGAGAGGTCGGAGAGCAGCTGCCACTCCGAGACCAGCAGGTGCAGCCACTCGAGGTCGGAGTCGTCGAGGGCCGTGTGCTGGTGTACGAGTTCGTTCATGGAGGGCACGTGTGTGAGCGTACCTGGGCATTTGGACCGGCCCGAAAACACCCGCGGGCCGCGGCGCCTGGGAGGGACCCTCAACCCTCCCGGCACCGCAGCCCGGAGCAATATCGACCGTGGGGTGTGCGGTCCCAGTCGGCCGAAGGATGAGGACCCGGGGCAGTCAGGGCAGAGAGCTCCGGTTCCTCGTACCGCCTTCCTGTGCGGGGAAGACGGAGACTGTTCGTTCTTGTGGCTTTCCCGCGGGTGTCGCCGCGGTGTCCCCACTAGTAGGACGTCCTGACATCCTTCACGCAGCCTAACCCGTGTGGGTTCATGTGCGGGGCCAGATGGCCATGGCAATTTCCGCGGGCGCCCGCGGAATCCGCACCTGGGCCGTGCGACCGGCCTCTGTTAGATTGGTCTACACCACATAGGCCGTTTCCCTCTTCAGATCGGCAGGCCCAGCGTGGAAGTTGTCATCGTTCCGGACGCCAAGTCGGGCGGCGAGCTCATCGCCCAGGCCATGGCGCAGCTGCTCCGACGCAAGCCTGACGCCCTGCTCGGGGTGGCCACCGGGTCGACACCGCTGCCCATCTACGAGGCACTGGCGTCCAAGGTGCGCTCCGGCGCGGTGGACACCGCCCGGGCCTGGATCGCACAGCTCGACGAGTACGTGGGGCTGCCTGCCGAGCACCCGGAGTCGTACCGCTCGGTGCTCAGGCGCGAGGTGCTGGAGCCGCTCGGGATCGGGATGGACGCGTTCATGGGGCCGGACGGCACGGCGGCGGACGTGCAGGGGGCGTGCGAGGCGTACGACAGGGCGCTGGCCGAGGCCGGCGGGGTGGACCTTCAGTTGCTGGGGATCGGGACCGACGGGCACATCGGATTCAACGAGCCCTGCTCGTCGCTGGCCTCGCGGACGCGGATCAAGACGCTCACCGAGCAGACCCGCGTCGACAACGCCCGGTTCTTCGACGGCGACATCAAGCAGGTGCCGCACCACGTCATCACGCAGGGCATCGGGACGATCCTTGAGGCGCGGCACCTGGTGCTGCTGGCGACGGGCGAGGGCAAGGCGGACGCGATCGCCGCGACCGTGGAGGGGCCGGTCGCCGCGGTGTGCCCCGCCTCCGCGCTCCAGCTCCACCCGCACGCGACGGTCGTGGTCGACGAGGCCGCCGCGTCCAAGCTGAAGCTGGCGGACTACTTCCGGTACACGTACGCCAACAAGCCGGAGTGGCAGGGGATCTAGCAGGGGGACGAGCGGGGATTCAGCGGGCCCTGGCCCGTGTGGAAAGGCGCCGGGCCCCCGATCGGGGGCCCGGCGCCTTCGTCGTACGAGTGGAGCGTGCGCTGTGTGGTGCGGCTACGCGCCCACGGCGGTCCCGGCGCCCGCGATGATCTCCGCCGCCACCCGCCCGCACACGCGGGCCGCGCCGTGGGTGGCGATGTGCAGGGCACCTCGAGGGGTGGCCTGCGGGAGGCCCATTTCGACCACGATCGTGTCGGGGCGGGCCGCCAGCAGGGTGTCGAGGGCCGCCGCCGTCCAGGGGTGGCGGTGTTCGTCGCGGACGACGGCCACGATGCGGCGCCCGTCGGCCGCCCGCAGGGCCGTGTGCGCGGCGTCCTCGTCGGTGAAGGTGCCCGTCTGAGTGCCGGGGAGCAGCCGGGACAGCTCCGCGGCCACGCCCCACGGGGTCTCGTCGCCCACGGCGAAGTTCGCCACCGGGGTGAACGCGGCGACATACGGGGGTTCGGTGAGCGGGGTGAAGGTCTCCCCGCCGGTGAGCCGCAGGGCGCGGCGGGCCGCGCGCAGGCCGACGTCATGGCCGACGAAGCCCGGGGAGGCGTTCTGTGCCGTTCGGGCCGCCGACGCCGTCCACGCGGCCAGTCCCCGTACCCGCTGCGCCGCGTCGGCCAGGCGGGCCTCGGGGAGTTCGCCGGTGTGTACGGCGGTGATCAGGGCATCGCGCAGGCGGCGCACCGTGGCGTCGTCGGCCAGGCCGCCGCCCACGCAGATCGCGTCGGCCCCGGCGGCGAGGGCCAGGACGCTGCCGCGTTCGATGCCGTAGGTGCCGGCGATGGCCCGCATCTCCATGCCGTCGGTGACGATGAGGCCGTCGTAGCCGAGTTCGCGGCGGAGCAGGTCGGTGAGGATCCGGCGGGACAGGGTGGCCGGGCGTTCCGGGTCCAGGGCCGGGACCAGGATGTGGGCGGTCATCACCGCTCGGGTGCCGGCGGCGATCGCCGCGCGGAACGGGGCCAGTTCGCGTTCGCGCAGAGCCGGCGCGTCCACGTCGATGCGGGGCAGCGCGTGGTGGGAGTCGACCGCTGTGTCGCCGTGGCCGGGGAAGTGCTTGGTGCAGGCGGCGACTCCGGCGGACTGGAGGCCGGTGACGTAGGCCGCCGTGTGGCGGGCGACCAGGTGGGGGTCGGCGCCGAAGGACCGTACGCCGATCACCGGGTTCGACGGGTTGGAGTTCACGTCGGCCGACGGGGCCCAGTTGAGGTTCACCCCGCAGGCCGCGAGGCGGCGGCCGAGTTCCAAGGCCACCTCCTGCGTGAGCGAGACGTCGTCGACCGCGCCGAGCGCGTTGTTGCCGGGGAAGCTGGAGCCCGTCCGCACCTCAAGGCGCGTCACGTCTCCGCCCTCCTCGTCGATCGCGACGAGTACGTCGTCACGTTCGGCGCGCAACTGGGCGGTGAGCGCGGCGAGTTGCTCGGGCGAGGCGATGTTGCGGCCGAACAGGCCGACGGAGGCGAGGCCCTCGCCCAGGCGGCGCAGCAGCCAGTCGGGGGCGGTGGTGCCGGGGAAGCCGGGCTGGAGGACCGTCAGCGCGTCGCGCGTGAGGGTGTCTGTACCGCTGGCGAATGTCGTCATCGGGTGCGTTATCCCTTCACGGCGCCCGCGGTCAGGCCCGCGGCCATCTTGCGCTGGACGAGGAGGAAGAGGACGACGATCGGCACGGCCATCATGGTGGATCCGGCCATCATCGGGGCGTATTCGGTGCCGTGCTTGGTGGTGAAGTTGCCGAGCCAGACGGTCGCGGTCTGGTTCTTCTGGCTGAGCAGCATGAGGGCGTACAGGTACTCGTTCCAGGCCTGGATGAAGCCGTAGACCGAGGTGGCGACCATGCCGGGGGCCAGCAGCGGGAACACGACCCGGATGAAGGCGCTGGTGCGGGAGCAGCCGTCGACCATCGCCGCCTCCTCAAGCTCCTTCGGGATGTTGACGATGAAGCCGCGCAGCGTCCACACCGTGAAGGGGAGGATGAAGGTCAGGTACGTGATGATCAGGCCGGTCAGCCGGTCGTACTGGCCGAGGTCGTTCAGGAGCAGGAAGACCGGGATGATCATGGCGACCAGCGGGACCATCTGGACCGCGAGGATGCCCACGATCACGATCTTCCGGCCGCGGAAGGCGAACCGGGAGATGGCGAGCGCGGCGAGCATGCCGACGACCATGCCGATCAGGACCACCGCGAGGGACACGACCAGGCTGCGGCCGACCGGGCCCCAGAAGTCGGCGATGTCCAGCGCCCGGCTGAAGTTGGACAGGGTGAGGCCCGTGGGCAGCACGCTCGGGTCCGGGTCGATGGCGTCCTTGGCCGGTTTGAACGCCGTGTTGAGCATCCAGTAGACGGGGAAGCCGGCGGTGACGAAGACGAGGAGACCGAGGACGTTCCAGCCGACCTTCGACTTCCGGTGCGCGGGAGTCGTCAGTGTGCTCATTCGACCTCTCCGATCTTCAGCATCTGGCGCATGTAGACGGCGACCACGCCGAGCAGCAACACCACGGTGAGCAGGGCGATCGCCGAGCCCTGCGCGTAGTCGTTGACCACGAAGGCGCGGTCGTACGAGTACGTGGTGAGGATCTGGAACTCGGCCTCGGGATGGCCGTTGCGCATCACGAAGACCTGCGGAAAGACGCCCATGTCCCAGATGACCGACAGGGTCGTGAGCATCACGATGATCGGTTTGAGGATGGGGAGCGTGACGTAACGGAAGACGCCCCAGGCGCCGGCGCCGTCGAGCCGGGCCGCCTCTGCCAGTTCCTGCGGGACCTGGGTGAGACCGGCGCTCAGCGTGATCACCACGAAGGGCACCGCCCCCCAGACCACCAGCAGCATGATCACGGCCAGGCCCTGCGGCCCGCTCGCGAACCAGTTGTGGCCGATCATCTCCACGCCCGGCAACTTGCTGAGCAGCGCGTTGAGGATGCCGTAGTCCGCGTCGAACAGCCACTTGAAGACCGTGGTGGCGACGATGATCGGCATGCCCCAACTGGCCACCAGGGCGATGTTGATGAGCGTCTTCACCCAGCCGGAGACCCGCTGGAGCAGCAGCGCGATCAGCATCCCGATGACCATGGTGAAGATCACGCAGCCGGCCGCGAAGACGATGGTCCGTCCGACGACCGCCCAGAACTCGCTGTCGCCCAGCACCTTGGTGAAGTTGTCGAACCCGACCGACTCGGCCGGCTGGAAGCCCCACAGCTGGGACTGCCCGAACTTCTGGAAGGAGAGGGTGACCAGACGGACCAACGGGTAGCCGAGGACGAGCGCCAGGATCAGCAGACAGGGGGCGAGCAGGAGCCAGGGGGTACCCGCTCCGCCGGAAGGCCGGCCTCTGGGTGGCTTCTTCGCCACGGCCGGTGGTGGCGGTGCCTGCCGCTGCGGCGGCACCTTGGCAGGGGTGGTCGTGTCGGCACTCATCCGCGCGCTCCTCAGCGGTCCCTCACGTCGTACGAAAGCGGACGCCCCGCACAGGCAGGTCGTACGAGAAGCGGGGCCCCGCCGGTCTCAGCGGGGCCCCGCCCGTGGTCACTCGGCGTTGATGACCTTGTCGATCGCGGCGTCCGCGTCCTTGGCGGCGTCCTCGACCGACTTCTTGCCGGTGCCGATGCCCTGCAGCATGGTCTGCAGGACCTGGGCCTTCTCGACCTGGCCCCAGCCCGGTGCCATCGGGACGAACCAGTTGGACTCGGCCGCGGTGGCCGGGACCGCGGTCGCCGGGTCGTTCTTCAGCGTGGCGAGGTCGGTCTTGTTGTTGGGCAGGTTGCCCTTGGCCATCAGGCCCTTCTGGCCGGAGGGACCGGTGAACGCGTTGATCCACTCGGCGGCGACCGCCTGCGCGTCCGACTTCACCGGGACGGCGAGGTCGGAGCCGCCCAGGAAGACGGGGAGGTTCTTGCCGGAGGGGCCGGGCATCACGAAGTTCTCGACGTTGCCCTTGAGCTTGCCGGTCTTGTCGTTCTCCGGGGCCGCGGCGGTCGCGCCCTCCCAGGCGGGGGCGAAGATCATGCCGGACTTGCCCTGGCCGTAGACGATGTAACGGTCGGACTCGTCCTTGGTCTTGTCGCCGTGCATGTACTTGTCGACGACGTTCTTGAACTCCTTGAGGCCCTTGATGGACTCGGGCGAGGAGAGGTTGCCCTTCCACTGGCCGCCCGACTCGACGGCGATCGAGCCGCCGGCGTCGTAGACGAAGGACATGGCCGCGTACCAGTCACGGGTGGGCTGGTACCAGGCGCTGAACTTGTCGCCCTCCTTCTTCTGGACCTTGTCCAGGGCGGCGGTCAGCTCGTCGTACGTCTTCGGGACGGACTTGACGCCCACCGAGGCGAACAGGTCCTTGCGCCAGTTGGCGACGCGACCGCCCGCGTAGTAGGGGACGCCGTACGTCTTGTCCTCGTACGTCACCGATGCCTTGAGGCCGTCCAGCCAGGCGGAGGAACTGTCGAACTTCGCCGGGTCGAGGGGAGCGAAGGCGCCCTTGACCATGTAGCTCAGCATCTCCGTGTTGCCCATCTCGACGACGTCGGGGGCCTTGTCGGTGGCGAGGACCGCGTCGAGCTTGGCGTTCTTGTCCGGCCAGCCGTAGTACTCGTGGTTGATCTTGATACCCGGGTGCGCCTTGGTGACCGCGGCGTCCGCCGCCTTCACCAGCTGCGGCCAGTTGTTCTGCGCGTCGACGGTGAGCCAGACGGTCAGCTCCTTGGCGTCCGCGCCGCTCTTGTCCGAGTCTCCGCTGCCGCTGTCGCCCCCGCACGCCGCGACGGAGACCATCATGCCCGCGATACCGATCGCGACTATCAGCTTGCGCTTCACGCCACCCTCCTCAGGGATGCCACAAACCCCCCTGCTCCCTGCGGTGAACGGCGTCGAATGCACCTACCGCCCATGGGGCCGGGACCTGGACCAATGGTGTAGACCAGTAGGGGGAGCTTGGCCCAGACCAATAGGGCTGTCAAGGGCGTTCGAGCAGGCGCAGGCGTCCGTTGCGGTACCGAGATATGCAGGGACCTTTCATTCCGCGACCGATTCCGCAAGTGGCAGACAAGCGACAGATCGGACGGACCACTTCGCGTGGACCACCCGCACCAATGAGGGCGCGGGGTGGACTAGACCAGCGGGAATCGCGAGGGTATACAGAGGGGATCACACAGCGTGCGGGGACATCCCGGTACGCTGCCGTGCCACGATGTGACCCGTGGCCGACGGGACGTCGGTCGCTTCGGCACCCGGAGCCGGGAAGGCAGAGCATGAGCACCGACGTCAGCAGTGCGGAGAACGAGGGTGGGGCTACCGTCCGTACCGCGCGCGTGCCCAAGTACTACCGCCTGAAGAAGCACCTCCTCGACATGACGGAGACGCAGTCGCCCGGCACTCCCGTGCCGCCCGAGCGCACGCTGGCCGCCGAGTTCGACACCTCGCGCACCACCGTGCGCCAGGCCCTTCAGGAACTGGTCGTCGAGGGGCGCCTGGAGCGCATCCAGGGCAAGGGCACCTTCGTCGCCAAGCCGAAGGTCTCGCAGGCCCTCCAACTCACCTCGTACACCGAGGACATGCGCGCCCAGGGCCTCGAACCCACCTCCCAGCTGCTCGACATCGGCTACATCACCGCCGACGACCGCCTCGCCGGCCTGCTCGACATCACGGCCGGCGGGCGGGTGCTGCGCATCGAGCGCCTGCGCATGGCCAACGGCGAGCCGATGGCCATCGAGACGACCCACCTGAGCGCGAAGCGCTTCCCGGCGCTGCGGAGGTCCCTGGTCAAGTACACGTCCCTCTACACCGCGCTCGCCGAGGTCTACGACGTCCACCTCGCCGAGGCCGAGGAGACCATCGAGACCTCGCTGGCCACCCCGCGCGAGGCCGGCCTGCTCGGCACCGATGTCGGCCTGCCGATGCTGATGCTGTCCCGCCACTCGCTGGACCGGCAGGGGGAACCGGTGGAGTGGGTGCGGTCCGTCTACCGCGGCGACCGCTACAAGTTCGTCGCCCGGCTCAAGAGGCCCCAGGACTAGCACCCGGACGAGTTTCGAGCGGATGCGCACGGACCGACAGGAGGCCGACCCCCGGCAGGGGTTCCGCTGCTGCCGAGAAGGAGACGGGCACGGGGCTGAAGGCGGACACAAAACCACCACATACCGATATGCGGACGAGGTCTTCCGCTCTCCTGACACCGTCGCCTACATTGCCTGCGCGTTGCACGTGATCAGCGAGGGGACGGAGCCGCGGTATGTCCAATGCGCCTGAAGTGAGACCACCGGTGCTGACACCGGTCCGCGTGGTCATCGCCCTCTGCCTCTTCGCGCCCTTCGTGGCGATGCTGTGGGTGGGTTCCTACGCGAAGGTGGACCCCGCCTTCATCGGCATCCCGTTCTTCTACTGGTACCAGATGGCGTGGGTGCTGATCTCCACCGCGCTGACGATGACCGCGTACAAGCTGTGGCAGCGTGACCAGCGCGCCCGCGCTTCGCGGAACGGGGGCGCGTCGAAGTGAACGACGGAGTCAACGGCGTCGCACTCGCCGTCTTCATCTTCTTCTTCCTGGCCGTCACGATCCTGGGCTTCGTGGCCGCGCGCTGGCGCAAGGCCGACAACGAGCACAGCCTCGACGAATGGGGCCTGGGCGGCCGGTCGTTCGGCACCTGGATCACCTGGTTCCTGCTCGGCGGCGACCTGTACACGGCGTACACCTTCGTGGCGGTCCCGGCGGCGATCTACGCGGCGGGCGCGGCCGGCTTCTTCGCGGTGCCCTACACCATCCTGGTCTACCCGCTGATCTTCACGTTCCTGCCCCGCCTGTGGTCGGTCTCGCACAAGCACGGGTACGTGACGACCTCGGACTTCGTGCGCGGCCGCCATGGCTCCAAGGGGCTGTCGCTGGCGGTGGCCGTCACCGGCATCCTCGCGACCATGCCGTACATCGCGCTCCAACTGGTCGGCATCCAGGCCGTGCTGGACGTGATGGGCGTCGGCGGCGGCGAGGACACCAACTGGTTCGTCAAGGACCTGCCGCTGCTGATCGCCTTCGGTGTGCTGGCGGCGTACACCTACTCGTCGGGTCTGCGGGCCCCCGCGCTGATCGCGTTCGTGAAGGACACGCTGATCTACATCGTCATCGCGGTGGCGATCATCTACATCCCGATCAAGCTGGGCGGCTTCGACGAGATCTTCGCCAAGGCGGGTGACGCGTTCAGCCAGACCAACCCGGCCACGGGCGCGCCGCGCGGTGCGCTGGCGCCGGGCGATGCGGGGCAGTGGACGTACGCCACGCTGGCGTTGGGCTCCGCGCTCGCACTCTTCATGTACCCGCACTCGATCACGGCGACGCTGTCCTCGAAGAGCCGCGACGTGATCCGCCGCAACACCACCATCCTGCCGCTGTACTCGCTGATGCTGGGCCTCCTCGCCCTGCTGGGCTTCATGGCGATCGCGGCCGGAGTCAAGGTCACCAACGGGCAGTTGGCGATCCCGCAGCTGTTCGAGACGATGTTCCCGGACTGGTTCGCGGGCGTGGCCTTCGCGGCCATCGGCATCGGCGCCCTCGTCCCCGCGGCGATCATGTCGATCGCGGCCGCGAACCTCTTCACCCGCAACATCTACAAGGACTTCATCAAGCCGGACGCGACACCCGCCCAGGAGACCAAGGTCTCCAAGCTGGTGTCCCTGCTGGTGAAGGTGGGCGCGCTGGTCTTCGTCCTGACCATGGACAAGACGGTCGCCATCAACTTCCAGCTGCTGGGCGGCATCTGGATCCTGCAGACCTTCCCCGCGCTGGTCGGCGGCCTGTTCACCCGCTGGTTCCACCGCTGGGCCCTGCTCGCCGGCTGGGCGGTCGGCATGCTGTACGGCACCCTCGCCGCGTACGGCGTCGCCTCGCCGACGCAGAAGCACTTCGGCGGCTCGTCCAAGGAGATCCCCGGCATCGGGGAGATCGGCTACATCGGCCTCACGGCGTTCGTCCTGAACGTGGTGGTGACGGTGGTCCTGACCTTCGCCCTGAAGGCGCTGAAGGCCCCCGAGGGCATCGACGAGACGTCCCCGGAGGACTACACGGCGGACGCGGGCGACCCCGGGGTGCAGGTGGAGCTGCCGCCGGCGACCGCGGGCACCACGCACTGAGTCGTACGTACATCATCACGGGCCGTCGGAGAAATCCGGCGGCCCGTTGTCGTATCCCTGTTGCACACTGCCCGGCATGGACATCGTGATCAGGCAGGCACGACCTGACGACTACCAACCCCTCGGCGACATCACCGCCCAGGCCTACCTCCAGGACGGCCTCCTCGACTTCGGGGAGGACGACTGGTACCTCGGCGAGCTGAAGGACGTGGCCAAGCGGGCGGCCGCCGCGGACGTACTCGTGGCCACCCGGGGCGACCAACCCCTCGGCGGAGTCACCTTCGTGCCGTCGGGCGGCCCCATGGCCGACATCGCCCGCCCTGGAGAGGCGGAGATACGGATGCTCGCCGTCGATCGGGCGGCCCGCGGCCGAGGCGCCGGAGAGGCACTCGTACGCGCGTGCGTCGACCGTGCCCGGGCCACCGACGGCTGCACGGCCATCGTCCTGTCGACCCAGCACACCATGTACTCCGCCCACCGCATCTACGAGCGTCTGGGCTTCGTCCGCGTCCCGGAGCGTGACTGGAACCCGATCCCGGACGTCGACATCACTCTTCTCACCTATGAGTTGACGCTCTGAAGCGGGTACGACACAACATATGGGGGTGCTGTCCTCACACGGCACAAGATGTATGCTCATGCTCGCTGTCGCCGCAGGGGAATCCGGTGTGAATCCGGAACTGTCCCGCAACGGTGTACTCATGCCTGCATATGCGCGTATGAGAGTCAGTCCGAGGACCTGTCGACAGCCGCGCCCGGCCATCAGGCCGGGGTGAGATGACGTCCGGGCCTCGTGGAGTGGGCCGGTGGACGCGACGCCGCGTGCGCTCGTGTGCTGCCGCCTGCCCTCCGCAAGGCCCCCATGCCGAGCGAGGGAGAGCCCCACGTGACCATCGCGCCAGCAGACCCGGCTTCAGTGACCCCGGTGGCCGACGACGGTCCCGGGACCGCGTTGCTGCGGACCCTGACCGAGCTGACCGCCGACCTCCCCGACGCCGACCCCGGCCGGGTCGCCGCCGCCGCGCTGCGCGGCCGGTCCGCACGGGCGGACGGGACGGAACTGCGCGAGCTGGCCACCGAGGCGGCCGCCGGCCTCATCTCCGAGGACCCCGCCTACTCGCGGCTCGCCGCCCGCCTGCTGACCATCAGCATCCGCGCCGAGGCCGCCTCCCAGGGCGTCACCTCCTTCACGGAGTCCGTCGCGGTGGGCCACCGCGAGGGCCTCGTCGCGGACCGTACGGCCGAGTTCGTACGGGTCCACGCCGACCGCCTCGAAGCGCTGCTCGACCCGCACGCCGACGACCGCTTCGAGTACTTCGGTCTGCGCACGCTCCACGGCCGCTACCTGCTCCGGCACCCGATCACCCGGCGCGTCATCGAGACGCCCCAGCACTTCATGCTGCGCGTCGCGAGCGGCCTGGCCGAGGACGCTGTGCTCAATTCAGAATCGGGCCTCCGCGCACTGGACGAAGTCGCCGCCCTCTACCGGCTCATGAGCCGCCTCGACTACCTCCCCTCCTCCCCCACCCTCTTCAACTCCGGCACCCGGCACCCCCAGATGTCGTCCTGCTACCTCCTCGACTCCCCGAAGGACGAGCTGGACTCCATCTACGACCGCTACCACCAGGTCGCCCGCCTCTCCAAGCACGCCGGCGGCATCGGCATCGCCTACTCCCGCATCCGCTCCCGGGGTTCACTGATCCGCGGCACGAACGGGCACTCCAACGGCATCGTCCCGTTCCTGAAGACCCTCGACGCCTCGGTCGCCGCCGTGAACCAGGGCGGTCGGCGCAAGGGCGCGGCCGCGGTCTACCTGGAGACCTGGCACTCCGACATCGAGGAGTTCCTGGAACTGCGCGACAACACCGGCGAGGACGCCCGCCGTACGCACAACCTGAACCTCGCGCACTGGGTCCCGGACGAGTTCATGCGCCGCGTGAACGCCGACGCGCAGTGGTCGCTGTTCTCCCCCGCCGACGTGCCCGAGTTGGTCGACCTGTGGGGCGCGGAGTTCGACGCGGCGTACCGCAGGGCGGAGGCGGAGGGGCTCGCGCGCAGGACCCTCCCCGCCCGTGACCTCTACGGCCGCATGATGCGCACCCTCGCGCAGACCGGCAACGGCTGGATGACCTTCAAGGACGCGGCCAACCGCACCGCCAACCAGACGGCCGAGCCGGGCCACGTCGTGCACTCCTCCAACCTCTGCACGGAGATCCTGGAGGTCACGGACGACGGGGAGACGGCGGTCTGCAACCTCGGTTCGGTCAACCTCGGCGCGTTCGTGGTCGGCGACGACATCGACTGGGAGCGGCTGGACGAGACCGTCCGCACCGCCGTCACCTTCCTCGACCGGGTCGTCGACATCAACTTCTACCCGACCGAGCAGGCGGGCCGCTCCAACGCCAAGTGGCGCCCGGTCGGCCTCGGCGTCATGGGCCTGCAGGACGTCTTCTTCCAGCTGCGGCTGCCCTTCGACTCGCCGCAAGCCCGCCGGCTCTCCACGCGCATCGCCGAACGCATCATGCTCGCCGCGTACGAGGCGTCCGCCGACCTCGCCGAGCGCAGCGGCCCGCTGCCGGCCTGGGAGAAGACCCGTACGGCCAAGGGTGTTCTGCACCCCGACCACTACGACGCCGAGCTGACCTGGCCGGAGCGCTGGGCGGCCCTGCGGGCGCGCGTCGCCACGACCGGCATGCGCAACTCCCTGCTGCTCGCGATCGCGCCGACCGCCACCATCGCGTCGATCGCGGGCGTGTACGAGTGCATCGAGCCGCAGGTGTCCAACCTGTTCAAGCGGGAGACGCTGTCCGGCGAGTTCCTCCAGGTCAACTCGTACCTGGTGAAGGAACTGAAGGCGCTGGGCGTCTGGGACGCCCGCACCCGTGAAGCGCTGCGCGACGCGAACGGCTCGGTGCAGGGCTTCGCCTGGATCCCCGAGGACGTACGGGCGCTGTACCGCACGGCGTGGGAGATCCCGCAGCGCGGCCTGATCGACATGGCGGCGGCCCGCACCCCGTTCCTCGACCAGTCCCAGTCCCTGAACCTGTTCCTGGAGACGCCGACCATCGGCAAGCTCTCCTCGATGTACGCGTACGCCTGGAAGCAGGGCCTGAAGACGACGTACTACCTGCGCTCGCGCCCGGCGACGCGGATCGCCCGCGCGGCACAAGCCACCGTCCCCGTACAGCAGGTCGTCCACCCCGAAGCCGTCGCCTGCTCCCTGGAGAACCCCGAGTCCTGCGAGGCCTGCCAGTAATGTCCAGCGAAACCAAAAACCTGCTCGACCCGGGCTTCGAGCTGACTCTCCGCCCCATGCGCTACCCGGACTTCTACGAGCGCTACCGGGACGCCATCAAGAACACATGGACCGTCGAGGAGGTCGACCTCCACTCGGACGTCACCGACCTGGCGAAGCTCACGCCTGGTGAGCAGCACATGATCGGCCGGCTGGTCGCGTTCTTCGCGACGGGCGACTCGATCGTGGCGAACAACCTCGTGCTGACGCTGTACAAGCACATCAACTCCCCGGAGGCGCGCCTGTACCTGTCGCGCCAGCTCTTCGAGGAAGCGGTCCACGTCCAGTTCTACTTGACGCTCCTCGACACCTACCTCCCGGACCCGGAGGACAGGGCGGCCGCCTTCGACGCCGTGGAGAACATCCCGTCCATCCGCGAGAAGGCCGAGTTCTGCTTCCGGTGGATCAACGAGGTCGAGAAGCTGGACCGCCTGGAGACCAAGGCCGACCGCCGCCGCTTCCTGCTCAACCTGATCTGCTTCGCCGCGTGCATCGAGGGCCTGTTCTTCTACGGCGCCTTCGCGTACGTCTACTGGTTCCGCAGCCGGGGCCTGCTGCACGGTCTGGCCACCGGCACCAACTGGGTGTTCCGGGACGAGACGATGCACATGAGCTTCGCCTTCGAGGTGGTCGACACCGTCCGCAAGGAGGAGCCGGAGCTGTTCGACGACGCGCTCGGGCAGCAGGTCGTCGACATGCTGAAGGAGGCCGTCGAGGCCGAGCTGCAGTTCGCGCGCGACCTGTGCGGTGACGGCCTCCCGGGCATGAACACCGACTCCATGCGGCAGTACCTGGAGTGCGTCGCCGACCAGCGCCTGGCGCGCCTCGGCTTCGCCCCGGTGTACGGCTCGGAGAACCCCTTCTCCTTCATGGAGCTCCAGGGTGTTCAGGAGCTGACCAACTTCTTCGAGCGGCGGCCGTCGGCGTACCAGGTCGCGGTGGAGGGCACCGTGGACCTGGACGAGGACTTCTGATCCTCCGCGGCCTTCCGGGCCTCCTGGGCCTCCCTGATCTGACGGTCGACGCGCCGGTCGTGCGCGATCCCGATCACTGACGGGAGGACCAGGAGGACCAGGATTCCGAGGACGGTGAGCATGGCGATCAGTCCTTCTGTCTGCGCTGTAGTCATGTCACCACTGTCGCGCCGGAGACTCCTTACCAACAGTGGCAGGACTGCCGTGGACCCTCGATTTACTGCCAGCTTCGAGGCACACTGGCAGCATGCTCAAAAACGTGGCCGCTGTCCTTCTCGACGGAGTGCACCCCTTCGAACTCGGCGTGGTCTGCGAGGTCTTCGGCATCGACCGCACCGACGAGGGTCTGCCTGCCTACGACTTCGCGGTCGTCTCGGCGGAGGGCCCCTCGCTGGGCACACACGTCGGCGGCCTCACCGTCTCCACGCCGTACGGCCTCGACCGGCTGGAGGAGGCCGACCTGATCGCCGTACCGGCCGGGAGCGACTACGTCACGCGTGACTACCCGCCCGAGCTCCTGGACTCCCTGGTCCGGGCCGTCGACCGCGGTGCCCGGGTGCTCAGCGTCTGCTCCGGCGTCTTTCTGCTCGGTGCCGCCGGGCTGCTGGACGGTCGGCGGTGCAGTGTGCACTGGCGGCAAGTGGACGAACTCACCCGACGGTACCCGGAGGCGATCGTCGAACCGGACGTGCTGTACGTGGACGAGGATCCGGTGATCACCTCGGCCGGCACCGCCGCCGGCATCGACGCCTGTCTGCACATCGTGCGCAAGGAGCAGGGGCCCGAGGTCGCCAACAAGATCGCCCGGCGGATGGTCGTACCGCCGCACCGGGACGGCGGGCAGGCGCAGTACATCGAGCGGCCGCTGCCCCGGTCGCAGTGCGACACCGTCGGCGAGGTGCTGGTGTGGATGGAGCAGCACCTCGACGAGGAGGTCACCGTGGAGCAGCTCGCCGACCGTGCCCACATGTCCCCGCGCACCTTCGCCCGTCGCTTCCAGCAGGAGACGGGTACGACTCCCTACCGCTGGATCCTGCGCCAACGCGTGCTGCTGGCCCAGCGGTTGCTGGAGGCGACGGACGAGACGGTGGACGCCATCGCCGGTCGAACAGGGTTCGGGAACGCGGCCGCGTTGCGCCACCAGTTCGTCCGGTCGGTGGGGACCACACCGAACGCCTACCGGCGCACCTTCCGGGGCACCGAAGCCGCCTGACCTCTCACCGGGGGACCGGCTTCAGCAGCAGCCGCTGCGGGCGCAGGGTGATCCCCACCCGGGTCGCGTCGTCCGAACCAGACACCTGCTCGAAGCGGTACTTCGTCGACAGTGCCGCCGTGACGAGCGTCAGCTGGGCCATCGAGAAGTGGTCGCTGGGGCACTTGCGGTTGCCCACGCTGAACGGGCTCATGGCGTATTTCGGCACGTCCTTGGCCCGGTCGGGAAGCCAGCGGTCGGGGTCGAACGCCAGGTTGTCCGCATAGGACCGCCCGTCGCGCTGGATCGCGTACGGGCTGTACACGATGTCGGCACCGGCCGGAATGCGATACCCACCGAGTTCGGTGTCCCGCACCGCCCGTCGCGTCAATATCCATACGGCAGGCCGCAAACGCATGGCTTCGACGACGACATTGTTCGTGTGCCTGAGCGCACGGACGTCCTCGAATGCCACCGGGCGTCCGCCGGTGACGGATTGGACTTCCGCGCACACCCTGTCCGCGTGTTCCGGATGTTCCGCGAGAACGTGGAGCAGCCACATGATCGTGGATGCCACGGTTTCGCTGCCGGGCGTGAGGATGGCGACGACCTGGTCGTGGATCTCCTGCTCCCCGATGGGCTCGCCATTCTCGTCCTTCGCCTCCAGCAATGCCGTCAGCAAATCGTCCGGCTTTTGACCAGATGCCCTCCGCTCGGCGACGATCTCGTTGACGAGGAGATGCAGATCGGCCAGCGCGCGGTTGAATTGACGATTGGCCGGAAGAGGCAGCCGGTAGAGCGGACCCGCGGGTATCACCATCCTCCGGTACATGCCCCGGAACACGGTGGCGAGGGCGACGCACAGCCGCTCGGCGCGCTCGTCCATGAAGTCGCCGCGCAGCAGACAGCGGGCCGCGATGCGCACCGCGATCCGGAAGGACTCGGAGGTGCAGTCGACCGTCTCGCCGGGCTTCCAGCGCTCGGTCAGCCCATGCGCCTCCTCCTCCATGATCGGGCCGTAGGCGGGGATGGCGTCGAGCCGGAAGGCGGGCTGGATGGTGCGCCGCTGGTGCCGGTGCGTGGGCCCGTTGGCGGTGGCCACGCCCTCCTTGCCGAGCAGTCCCTCCAGCGACTCCCACAGCGGGCCGGCGATGATGTAGTCGGTGCTCAGCGCCATGGCTCCGGTGAGCGCGGGGGCGGTCACGGCGTACACCGTCTTGGGGCCGAGCTTCAGGCGTACGACGTCTCCGTGGTCGCGCAGTCGGGCCATGAAGCTGAGCGGGTCGCGCACCAGCTTCCAGCCGTGGCCGAGGAGGGGTACACCGCCGCCCGCGAGGGGCGGCTCACGCAGCTCCCGAACCTCCGGGGCCACGGGCTTCACAGATTCGACGGTCATTTCTCACCTGCCGCTTCGTTGTTGACGTACGGGGGCGTGGACCGGTCGTCCCAGCTGTCGACCATGTATCGGCCGGACTCGTGGTGGAACCAGTAGACGGTGCTGAACCAGTTCCGCATGTTGCAGACGCAGGCGCGCACGACGGCGCTCAGTTCCTTTCCGCGTACCGTTCCGTCGGCGAGGGCGTCAGCGAAACGTAAGGCGTCGCGTTCGGCGACAAGGAATTCGGATACGCATTCCTCGACGCGCCGCCGCACTTCGGCGACCGCAGCTTCCAGAGAAAGCCCCTCGTGTGTGATGAGGCTGATTCCGAGATTGTGCACCTCGTCGCCCGCTATTTCCTTGGGAAGCGAACAGAGGTCGTTGTACCAGGCGGCGAATTCCTGACTGAGCAGCGCCGCCCGCCGATATGCCGGGTGTTTCCTTACGCCGTCGGGCAGTTCGCAGCCCGCGGCCGACTCCAGCAGATCGGTCCAGATCCAGTGCGCGAAGGTGCGCCGCCGCAGCGCGAGGTATTCCTCGACGGTGGGGACGACGCCTTCGGTGCGGTTGCGGAATTCCCGGTCGTACGCCTCGATCACCTCGTGGAAGTGCCGGGCGAACCGGGCGTTCCAGGTCCGCGCCAGGAACGAGTACAGCCGCGTCACGCTGTCCGCGAACCCGGCGACCAGCGAGTCCTCGTGGTGCAGATGGTTCCGTGGGGAGTCGAGGGCCGCGTGCAGGTGGAACCTGAGCCGCCGCCAGGCGGCCGGGCGGCCGTGCACGATGTCACGGTCGTGACGGTCGTCCCAGACGAAGAACCACGCGCTGTAGTCCGCTATCGCCTGGAGTACCTCGTCGGGGGCGCCGATGTAGTACCCCGCCATGAGGTCGGTGTAGCACAGGCCGTCGGCATATTCCTCCACCTTGTCGGCCGGCATGAGCCGTTTTTCCAGTAGCCAGGTACGGGTCTTGTCCTGGAGCTTGGGCCAATAAGGATGGAGTTGCCTGGGAAACGCTGCCTCGATCACCGGGAGAGAGAGCGATGGTGGAACCGCGATCGCCGTCGGTGTCGATGTCGATGTGGTGCTGTGTGGGAAAGCAGACACGAACAAACCCCTTCCAGCCGCCAGTTGGCGCACACACCTCTCCCGTTGTGCCGGGCGTGCGCCGTTGCGTATCCCCGCACTTCCCATTCAGCACCACAACTGACCGATCTGGGAACGGATTTGCTCCATTCACTACCCCACAGTGCTGAGATGCTCCCCTTGCGTGACTGGTTCTGGATCACTAGCCTCGATCGTTCATGAGTTCCCGTCAGCTCACTGACGGGAACTCTGTGTTTGTGTGGTGCGGTCTTTTCTGGGCGTGGGGCAGGCTGAGGGCCCGGCTCCCATCGGGCGGTTTTTCGAGGTGTGACGCACAAGCGAACGGCGCCTGGTCAGGGACGTTCTCCTGATCAGGCGCCGTACGGACGGGAGTGGTGAAGCGGCAGGGCACTCAGTCGTTGGCGACCACGGGGTAGCGGGGCTCGTTCTCGGCCATCTGCCGCAGCGCGTCCTTGCGTTCGCGCTTGGAGAGCCGGTCGATGTAGAGGTAGCCGTAGAGGTGGTCGGTCTCGTGCTGCAAACACCGGGCGAAGTAGCCGGTGCCGCGCGCCTTGACCGGGTTGCCCTTCTCGTCCTGCCCGGTCACCTCGGCGTAGTCCGGGCGGGCGAGCGGCGCGTACGCGGTGGGCACCGACAGACAGCCCTCGTTGCTGTCGTCCAGCCGGCGCTTGTCGGCGGGCAGGTCGACGAGCTTCGGGTTGCACAGGACACCGACGTGCCGCTTGCCCTCGTCGTCCATGCAGTCGTACACGAAGACCTTGAGGTCGACGCCGATCTGGTTGGCGGCCAGGCCCACGCCCTCGGCGGTGCGCTGCGAGGCGAACATGTCCGCGATCAGCTGGTCCAGCTCGGGGCCGAACTCGGTGACGTCCTTGCACTCCTTGTGCAGGACCGGGTTGCCGACCACCGTGATCGGCCGCGAGGTGCCGCGCTCGCGCCAGGCGTTCTCGCGCTCCTCGGTGTCCTCGGTGTCGATGACGAAGCCCTCGTCGTCCACGGGGAGCACGCCCGCGTGCTGCTGATCGGTGTCCTGCTGCGCCATGACCGACGTACGCCTTCCTGCATGCCTGGGAAATCTGCGAGTACAGCCTAAAGGGGTCGCCGAGGCGGCAGAGCCTCAGCAGACCTCTTCGAGGTCCCGCCACTCCCGGGAATCCGGGCTGTCCGCGACCCACCCGTCCAGCAACCCCCGAACCAGCGAGGCCGGCGCGGCCACCCCGCACTCCCGCTCCGGCACCCACAGCTGCCCGTCCGTCACATGGCCGAGCGGCCCAGGATGCCCCGGCTCGCTGTGGTCGTGCGGGTCGAGATGCTCCCCGTCGCCCTCGTCGGACGGCATCCGGGACTCGGAGCACATCCGGCACAGCAGGCGTACGGACGACGACCAGTCCTCCGCGGCGAAGCCGGCGTCGGCGGCCAGCTGCTCCAGGGCGTCCCGGTCGGCCTCGGTGGCGGCCTCCAGGAGGACCACCCAGGTGGGCACGGGCGAGGGCGCCCACAGCTCGATCTCGTCGAACACCGGGTAGGAGTGCCCGGCGGCGGTGGTCCGCTCCCCGTGAGGCACGCCGTCGTGCAGCACGACCTCGCCCCAGCGCCGCCCGGACGACGGCAGCGGAATGGACAGCACCTCGATCCGCGCCGGGTCCAGCCGGCGCCCCCACACCACCTCGGCCTCGCCCTCGGGCGACAGCCGTACGGCCGCACTGCCGAGGTCCATGCCGACGGGCTCGCCGGAGGCGGTGGCACCGCCCGGCACCCGCAGTCCGTACGCCTGCCAGGACCGGCGCGCCAGCGGCCAGTCCTGCAGGGCGGTGGCCGCGATGCCGACGTTCCACCAGTCAGGTGCGCCGGTCTCCCGGTCCAGCAGGGCCACGGCCCTCAGGCCGGCCGCCCGCGCCTGCTCCCAGTCGTGCCGGAACTTGTGGAGAAGGGCGAGGTTGAACCAGGACTCGGACAGCCAGGGCTCCAGGTCGGCGGCGCGCGTCAGCAGCGCCCCCGCGTCCTCGTACCGGCCGTCGCCGATCAGCGTGAACGCACGATCTGTGGCCTGCCGCCAGGAGGCGGAGGGCCGGTTCCGTCCCTTGCCGAAGATCCTCACGATTCCCGCCTGCCAGTTCCGTTCAGTGGGCTGGCTGTGC
The DNA here is from genome assembly GCF_042870385.1 of Streptomyces sp. NPDC006602. NCBI lineage: Bacteria > Bacillati > Actinomycetota > Actinomycetes > Kitasatosporales > Streptomycetaceae > Streptomyces > Streptomyces sp. NPDC006602. The sequence goes on from NZ_JBIAHG010000003.1 coordinate 225,915, forward strand.
CCCCGGACACCCTCTCCATCGCATCCAACCACGTACGGCTGGAAGGGCGCTCATTACCCATGGGTTACCCAGCCAGGGGCAGGGTCAGACAGTCCCGCGACAGGACGCGGGCCAGCGCTTCGACGACCTCGGGCGCGTACTCCTCCGCGGTCGCCAGCCGCAGCTCCTCCAGCGCCGTCAGGGGCCCGCCCGGCCCGGCGTCCCGGGTCTTCTCCTCGTACGCGTTGACGGCCCGTACCACCCGCGCGGCGACCGGCTGCTCCCGCCAGGGGTCGGCCTGCCGCTCCACGACCATCGCCACCTGCGGATTCACCCCGGTCTGCCGTACGACGGCCCCGCCCAGCAGCGCGATCCGGCGCTGTTCCTGGGCGGGCAGCCCGGCCGTGGCGCCCGCCGGCACCGGATCGACGAGGCTGAGCTGCCCGATGTCGTGCATCAGGGCCGCGTACTCCAGGACGGTCAGCTCCGGCTCGGTGAGCCCCAGGTCCCGCCCGACGGCCTGCCCGAGCGCGGCGACCCGGCGGGCGTGCCCGGCCGGGGTGTACCCGGCGATCTCGGTGGCCCGGGCCAGAGAGGCGATGGTCTGCCGGTAGGTGGCCCGGACGGCCGCGTACCGCCTGAACGACATCTGGGTGAGCAGCAGGGGCAGCGAGAACACGGGCAGCGCCCACAGCCCCACCACGGCGACCGCGAGCGCCATCACCGCCCCCGTGGCACAGACGGCGGACCCGATCCCCAGCAGCGCCCGCAGCTCGTCCCGCAGCAGCGGGCCGAAGGGCCACCGGGTGCGGGAGTGGGCAAGCGCGGCGGCGAGCACGGCGTCGCAGAGCGCGGTGAGGGCGAGCAGCGTGAGCAGCAGCAGGGCGTAGGCGGGCCCGTCCCAGCGGCGGGACATGCCCTGGTTGTACAACGGTTGGAAGCAGACTGCCGCGAAGGCGACGGTCAGCACCCGCCGGGCGAGATGGTCGAGCGTCCCGCGCTGCCCCCGCGCGATGTGCGGCACGCACCCGAGGAGGGCGGCGGCGAGGACGACGGTGACGACCTGGGTCACGCCGTGCCGCGTCGGCTCCCCCGCCTCCGCCCCCAGCAGGGCGTACGACAACGCGCCCGCGGCCCCCAGCGGCGCGGCCACCCTGACCTGCCCCCCGGTCCACCGGCTCAGCTCACCGACGGTGACCAGTACCCCGAAGGCGAGGGCGGTGCCCCGCTCGTCGAGGCCGGTCCAGAAGGTGATGGCAAGGGAGAGGGCGGCGAGGAGGGCGGCGGAGGTGTGCACGAGGGTGAGGAGGAAGGGGGGCCGGCGACCGCTCTTGGCCGCACACCGGCGACCGCTCATCGACGCACGCCGGCGACCGCTCATGGACGTGTTCCCGGTTGGCTGGGGACCGAGGGGCGCGGACGCGGCGGGCGGGCTTCGTCGGCGGTCACGGCGGGGCGCCAGCCTCCCCCACCCTCCGCTTCGCCCGAGCGGGGGCACCCCCATCGCCCCAGCGCCCTGACCAGGGCTTCCACCATCCGGGGATCGAACTGCGTCCCCGCACACCGCGTCAGCTCCTCCAGGGCGACGGGAACGGGCCGGGCCCTGCGATAGCAGCGGGTCGACGTCATCGCGTCGAAGGCGTCCGCCACCGCCACCACCCGGGCCGACTCCGGGATCTGGCCCCCGACCAGTCCGTACGGATAGCCGCTGCCGTCCAGCCGCTCATGGTGATGCAGCACCGCCGCCCGGGCCTCCCCGAGGAACGAGATCCCCCGCACCATCTCGTGCCCGTACTCGGGATGCAGCTCGATCACCCGCCGCTCCTCGGGAGTCAGCGGCCCGTCCTTGGTGAGCAGCCGGGTGGGAACCCCCAGCTTCCCGACGTCGTGCAGGATCCCGGCGAACCGCAGGACCTCGACGCGTTCGTCGGGCATGCCCAGTTCGCGCGCGATCATCATCGACGCCTGCCCGACCCGCTCGCTGTGCCCGCGCGTGTACCCGTCCTTGATGTCGACGGCCTGCACCAGCGCCCGGATCGTCGCCTGATGGGCGGTCCTCTCCCGGTGGTACTGGGCGAACACCCACCAGGACACGCACATCGGCAACAGCACGAGCAGGGCGGCGACAGGTCCGTACGGGCTGCGCCACAGGACGGCCATCATCAGCCCCGCGAGCCCGTGCACGACGACGGGTGCGAGCGATCGTACGAACAGTCCCCGCCAGGCGCGCCGCAGCGGCACGTGCTCGGCGAACACCTGGATCCCCCCGTCCAGCACGGTCACCGCCAGGCAGAACGCCAACACGGCGGCTCCGGCGGGTGCGAGCGCGTAGGGGAAGTCGCAGTCGACGACGGTGTCCCGCCCGTCCAGCGCCCAGTGCACCCGGGCGGCCACCCATACGCCGACGACGAGCTGGGCGGCCCGCCAGACCCGGCGCAGCCACCGCGGCCGCTGCTCGACCGCGGACAGCAGCGCCCCCGGCAGCGCCACCAGTGCGGCGGCGGGCGGGGGCAGCAGAAAGGCACCGGCGAGCAGCACGGGGTAGAACGTTCCGGTGAAGCGCCAGCGGGCGGCGAACCGCTCGCAGCCGGCGTACAGCACGGCGAGCAGGAGGACCGCCCACCAGGGCGTGGGCAGGGTCGGCAGCGGAAGCAGACAGCACAGGGCGCACAGGACCACGCAGGCCACGTACACCCGCGCCCGTGCCGGCACCGCCTCCATACGCCCCTCCCCCGAGCCCGGCCCACGACTGTCAGCGTCCGGAGCCTAAGTCTGCAAGGGGGGAGTCCGCGGGCCGATAACCCGCGGATTAGCACGTTCGAGTGACGACAGCCCGTTCCCTGGCGGGAGTTCAGGACTCCTGCGGGGTGACCTGGGTCGCTGTCACGTCATGCTCGGGCACGGCCTGCCCGGAGCGGATCAGCTCGATCCGCCCCATGACCTTGGAGCGCAGGTCGGTCGGTACGTCGTCGTGTCCGCAGCACCGCTTGACCAGCTTCTTCACGGCCTGCTCCAGGCCGTACTTCTCCAGGCACGGCGAGCACTCCTCGAAGTGGTGCTCGAACTTGGTGCAGTCGGAGTCCGGCATCTCCCGGTCGAGGAACTCGTAGAGATGGTCGAGGACCTCACTGCAGTCCGTCTCGTGCGGCTCTCCGCAGCTCATGAGCCCGAGCCTTTCGCTTCGTTCGACTCTCCGGCGCCGGCCGGGACCAGTCCGCGCTCGCGGGCGTAGTCCTCGAGCATGCCGCGCAGTTGACGGCGGCCCCGATGCAGCCGGGACATCACCGTACCGATGGGTGTCCCCATGATGTCCGCGATCTCCTTGTACGCAAAGCCCTCAACGTCCGCGAGATAGACGGCGATGCGGAACTCCTCGGGGATCGCCTGCAGTGCTGACTTCACGTCCGAGTCGGGCAGGTGGTCGAGCGCCTGCGACTCGGCGGAGCGCAGACCGGTCGACATGTGCGACTCGGCGCGCGCCAGCTGCCAGTCCTCGATCTCCTCGGCCGCCGAGCGCTGGGGTTCGCGCTGCTTCTTGCGGTACGAGTTGATGAAGGTGTTCGTGAGGATGCGGTACAGCCACGCCTTGAGGTTGGTGCCCTCGCGGAACTGGTGGAAGGACGCGTACGCCTTGGCATACGTCTCCTGCACCAGGTCCTCGGCGTCGGCCGGGTTCCGCGTCATGCGCAGCGCGGCCGAGTACATCTGGTCGAGGAACTCGAGCGCGTCCCGCTCGAAGCGCGCGCTGCGCTCCGCGGTCGACTCCGCGCTCGGGCCACCCTGGCCCTCGGGCTGCTCCGCCTGGCCTTGTTCGGTCCCTGCGTCGGTACCGGGAACCGGACCCACCTCCTCAAGATTCCGGGTGGGGCCGAAACCAGTCCCACCAGAATCGGAGGATAGAACACGATCCGGTCCGCCCGCCGCCCGAATCGGGGTGGCCTTGGCCGCATGCAGCACCGTCCACTCAAGGTCGGCACGGCTGCTGCGGCTCGGGCAGATGGTCGAACCCATGCGCCGGACTTCCTCTCCTACGACGTCTGTGCCTGTTTTCCTCAGCACTTCTGACCGGCACAACAGAGGTCCGCTCCGCAACATTCCCGAGCCGTTACTCGAGTGACCCGGCCCACCTCGCGACACCGTCAGTGATGATCGCCACGGCCTGGTCCTGATCGAGGGGCGCCCGCTTGGGCACGGCGAAGCCGTGATCGCCGTACGGCACCTCGATCAGTTCGTAGGACCCCGCGGGGAACTCCTCCGGCTTGCCGAACGGGTCGTTGCCGCCCTGGACGACGAGCGTGGGCACCCCGGCGCCGAGCAGTTCCCCGGCGCGGGACTTCTCCGGCCTGCCCGGCGGGTGCAGCGGGAAGCTGAGGGCGAGGACGGCGTGTGCGCCGAGCTCGACGGCCGTACGGCAGGCGACCCGGGCTCCGGCGCTGCGCCCGCCGGAGATCACCGGGAGGCCGGGCCTCGCGAGAGCGGGCCAGATGCCCCGCCACCCCACGTCGAGGGTCTTGGGCGCGGGGGCCACCTTCTTGCCGGCGACCCGCCAGGGCTGCTCGATGAGGGCGACGGTGACACCGTGCTCCGGGAGGACCCGCGCGAGCGCCTGGAGGTCGCGGGCCTCGATGCCGCCTCCGGCCCCATGGCTGACGGCCAGCAGCAGCCGGGGCTTCCCGGCCCTGTGCCAGGTGATGCGGGCGGGGCCGGCGTCGGTCTCGGTGGTCTCTTCGGTGATCTCTTTCGTCACGTCAGAAGAGTGTGCCCTCTTCGGGGCCCTCCAGCTCCTTCAGCAGCTCCGGTCCGTTGTTGCGGACATTGCTGACGGCCGTGGAGACGGGGTACGCGCGCATCAGCCCGGCGGGCGGCGGGGCGAGCAGCTCGCACAGGTCGTCCGGGTCCGTGCGGGACGGGTCGAGCCAGGACTCCCAGCGGTCCGGGGTCAGCATCAGCGGCATCCGCGGGTGGATGTCGGCGAGCGCGTGCGGCCCGTTCGCCGGGGCGACCGCCAGCGGGGCCTGCTCCGCCTCCGTCGTGATGACGGAACACGTCACCCACCAGGCCTGTGGGTGGTCGTCGGGCAGGGTCTTGTCCCGCCAGAACTCGTACAGCCCGGCCATCGCGAACACCGACCCGTCGGCGGGGAGCACGAAGTACGGCTGCTTGCGCGGCCGCTTCTTCTTTCCCTCGACTTCCAGGTCCCGCTCCTGCGTGCCGGTGACCCACTCGTAGTAGCCGTCGGCGGGGATGATGCAGCGCCGGCCGGCGAAGGCGCGGCGGTACGACGGCTTCTCGTGGACGGTCTCAGCGCGGGCGTTGATCATCCGGGCACCGCCCTCGGGGGTCTTCGACCAGGACGGCACGAGTCCCCACTTGAGCTTCCGCAGCTGTCGAACCGGCCTCGGGTCCTCCGCGTCCTTGAGAGGGCGGTCCAGGACGGCGTAGACCTCCTTGGTCGGGGCCACGTTGTAATCCGCCTCGAAAGTCTCCTCGGGCTCCCACTTCTCGACCTCAAAGATTCCTGCGAGATCCTCGGGCCCACGACTCGCTGCATACCGTCCGCACATACGTGCCACACTGCCAGATTCCACGAGACCTACGGGAGCCTCCGCCGACAATGCACACCACCGCATCCGACTCGCTCGCCTCCCTCTGGGACGAAGTCTTCGGCAGCCAGCCCGACCCCGACCTGTGGGTGGTGCTCGCGACCCTCGTCGCCGCGCTCTGCGTGGTCGTCCCGCACGTCCTGTGGCGCATAGCGCGCAACGCCATCACCATCGCCCACGAGGGCGGCCACGGCCTGATCGCCCTGTTCACCGGCCGCACCCTCACCGGCATACGCCTCCACTCCGACACCAGCGGTCTCACCGTCAGCCGCGGCAAGCCGCACGGCATCGGCATGATCCTCACCGCCGCCGCCGGCTACACCGCTCCCCCGCTCCTCGGCCTCGGCGGTGCCGCCCTCCTCGGCGCCGGCCACATCACCGCCCTGCTGTGGCTGGCGACCATCCTGCTGGTGGCGATGCTGGTGATGATCCGCAACGCGTACGGCGCCGTGACCGTCCTGGTCACCGGCGGCACGTTCGTGATGGTGTCCTGGCTGACGGGACCACAGGTACAGGCGGCATTCGCTTACGCGGTGGTGTGGTTCCTGCTGATCGGCGGAGTGCGCCCGGCGTTCGAGTTGCAGGCGAAGCGGGCGCGGGGCGGCGCGGGCGACTCGGACGCGGACCAGTTGTCGCGGCTGACGCATGTTCCGGCGGGCCTGTGGCTGTTCCTGTTCCACGCGGTCTCACTGTGTTCCCTGATAGGCGGCGGGCGCTGGTTGCTGGAGGGCTGAAGCGCCCCTTCAGCGGCGCGGGCCGTATCGATGGGCGGCTCCGCCGCGGGGCGCGACCAGCCACGACGGCGCCGCACCCGAACCACAGGTGGCCATTAAAGTGGGCCCATGGCCCCAAACCCCGCACACACCGCCCTCTGGCCCGCACCGCACGCAAGCGGAGCCGTCGACGCGACGGTCCACGTGCCCGGGTCCAAGTCGGTCACCAACCGCGCCCTCGTACTCGCCGCCCTCGCCTCCGAGCCCGGCTGGCTGCGCCGCCCGCTGCGCTCCCGCGACACCCTGCTGATGGCCGGCGCGCTGCGCGCGATGGGCGTCGCCATCGAGGAAGGCGTCGGCCCCGACGGCTCCGGCGAGGCCTGGCGCGTACTCCCCACGGGCCTCGCAGGCCCGGCCACCGTCGACGTCGGCAACGCCGGCACGGTGATGCGCTTCCTGCCGCCGGTCGCCACGCTCGCCGACGGCCCCATCCACTTCGACGGCGACCCCAGGTCGTACGAGCGTCCCCTGAACGGCGTGATCGACGCCCTGCGCGCCCTCGGCGCCCGGATCGACGACGACGGCCGCGGCGCCCTTCCGCTGACGGTGCACGGCAGCGGCGCCCTGGACGGCGGCACGGTGGAGATCGACGCGTCCTCGTCCTCCCAGTTCGTGTCGGCCCTGCTGCTGTCCGGCCCGCGCTTCAACCAGGGGGTGGAGGTCCGCCACATCGGCTCGGCGCTGCCCTCCATGCCGCACATCCGGATGACCGTCGACATGCTGCGCTCGGTCGGCGCGCAGGTGGACACCCCGGAGTCGGGCGGCGAGCCGAACGTCTGGCGGGTCACGCCGGGTGCGCTGCTCGGCCGGGACCTGACCGTCGAGCCGGACCTGTCGAACGCCCAGCCGTTCCTGGCGGCGGCCCTGGTGACCGGCGGCAAGGTCCTCGTCCCCGACTGGCCGGCCCGCACCACCCAGCCCGGTGACCGGCTGCGGGAGATCTTCACCGAGATGGGCGGTTCCTGTGAACTCACCGAGTACGGACTGGTCTTCACCGGTTCGGGCTCGGTCCACGGCGTCGATGTCGACCTGAGCGAGGTCGGCGAGCTGACCCCTGGCATCGCGGCGGTCGCGGCCCTCGCGGACTCGCCCTCCACCCTCCGGGGCGTGGCGCACCTGCGGCTGCACGAGACGGACCGCCTGGCCGCGCTCACGAAGGAGATCAACGAACTCGGCGGTGATGTGACGGAGACCGCCGACGGCCTGCACATCCGGCCGCGTCGACTGCACGGCGGGATCTTCCACACGTACGAGGACCACCGCATGGCCACGGCCGGCGCGATCATCGGCCTGGCGGTGGAGGGCGTACAGATCGAGAACGTGGCGACGACGGCGAAGACCCTCCCGGACTTCCCCGACATGTGGACCGGGATGCTCAGGGCGTAGGGACTTAATCCATGCGCCGCTACGGCAAGCACACCGACGAGGACGACATCCGCTCCCGCCCGAACCGCAAGGGCAACCGACCCCGTACGCACACCCGCCCCAAGCACGAGGACGCGGTCGAGGGCATGGTCCTCACCGTCGACCGGGGCCGCCTGACCTGCCTCGTCGACGACCGGATCGTCCTGGCGATGAAGGCCCGCGAGCTGGGCCGCAAGGCGGCCGTGGTCGGCGACCGGGTCTCCATCGTCGGCGACCTGACCGGCAAGAAGGACACCCTCGCCCGCATCGTCCGCATCGAGGAACGCACGTCGGTCCTGCGCCGCACGGCGGACGACGACGACCCCTACGAGCGTGTGATCGTCGCCAACGCCGACCAGCTCGCCATCGTCACGGCCCTCGCCGACCCGGAACCCCGCCCGCGGCTGATCGACCGCTGCCTGGTGGCGGCGTTCGACGCCGGACTGGAACCCCTCCTGGTCATGACGAAGTCGGACCTCGCCTCGCCCGACAAGCTGCTGGAGCTCTACGGCCACCTGGACATCCCGTACGTGGTCACCAGCCGCGAGGAACTGGAGAGCGGCGACGCGGTGGGCCGGGTCCGTGAGCAGCTGGACGGCAGGATCACCGCCTTCGTGGGCCACTCGGGTGTCGGCAAGACGACCCTGGTCAACGCACTGGTCCCTCAGGACCGCCGCCGGCTGACCGGCCATGTGAACGCGGTGACGGGCCGCGGCCGCCACACCACGACCTCGGCACTGGCCCTGCCGCTCTCGGGCGACGCGGGTTGGGTGGTCGACACCCCGGGTCTACGGTCGTTCGGCCTGCACCACGTGGATCCGTCCCGGGTGATCCACGCCTTCCCCGACCTGGAGCCGGGCACCGAGGGTTGCCCGCGCGCGTGCAGTCACGACGAGCCGGACTGCGCGCTGGACCAGTGGGTGGCCGACGGTCACGCGGACCCGGCCCGCCTGTACTCGCTGCGCCGGATGCTGGCGACGCGGGAGCGGACGGACGGCGACTAGACACCGAACCGAGGAAGGCGGCCGACCTCCGCGTTGTTTGTCTTGGCCTACGGCCGGTAAGGGCATAATCGCACCGAGCCGGATCCAAGCCTGACCAAAGCCTGATGAAGCGGTCACAAAGCGCTGACACACGTGGACCTACGGGAGGACAGCTCATGGCGTGGCTGCTGGTCGTCGTGGCCGGGTTTCTGGAGACCGGTTTCGCCGTCTGCCTGAAGCTGTCGCACGGGTTCACCAGACTCTGGCCCACGGTCGCGTTCTGCATATTCGCCCTCGGCAGCTTCGGCCTGCTGACCCTGTCGCTGAAGAAGCTCGACGTGGGCCCGGCGTACGCCGTGTGGACGGGCATCGGCGCGGCGGGCACGGCGATCTACGGGATGATCTTCCTCGGAGACCTGGTCTCGACGCTGAAGATCGTCTCGATCAGCCTGGTGATCATCGGGGTGATCGGACTCCAGCTGTCGGGCTCCGCCCACTGAGCGGGACGCGGTACCTGCGCTATAACGCGAACTGGCGCTGGAGCGCGACGTGTACGAGATCCGCGACGCCGCCCTCGCCGGGCGGGGCCGCCACGCAGGACAGGGCGAGCCGGACGACGAGTTCGCAGGAGCGGGCCAGTTCGGCGGTGTCCGACTTGGGTGTGCCGGGTCCGGCGAGAACCGTCACGGCCCGGTCGCGCACCAGGGCCACGAAGTCACCGGGCGACGGCAGCGGGCCGTCCACCCGGCGCTGTGCCGGTACGGCCGAGGAGGACGGCACCGCCGACAGGGTCGGCGAGGGCAGCCGCTCGCTCCAGCAGCCGGTGAGCATGGCCCGTACGAGCGCGTTCTCCCGGGCCGTCGACGCGGTCCACTCGGCGGTGGCGGTCAGTCGCTCGCGGGCGTCGCCGTTCGTGGTGAGCGCGCGCTCGACCCCGACGAGATAGCCGTCCGCCTCCCTCCTGACGAGGGCACGGGCCAGCCCTTCCTTGCTCCCGAACTCGTTGTACAGCGTCTGCCGGGACACCCCGGCCGCCGCCGCCACGTCCACCATCCGCACAGCGGACCACGGCCGACGCGCCAGCGCCGCGTAAGCGGCGTCCAGCAGGGATTCCCGCGCTGCAGGCATCATCGCCTCCCGAGGGCGAGCGGCATTGCGCCCAGATTTGACGCGCACCGGGGCACTGTCAAGGGGTCGCGAGAGCACGCGGGGGCGCTCAGTCGCTTTCGCAAGCTGCGGGCAGGACCGACCCGGGCCCGTACGCACCCCGGCCCCCTGTAGCCCCGTACCACCACCGGCAGATAGCGTTCATCACATGCCGGACTACCACGACGACCTCCGCCTCGCCCACGTCCTCGCGGACGCCGCCGACGCGGCGACCATGGCCCGCTTCAAGGCTCTCGACCTGAAGGTGGAGACGAAGCCGGACATGACTCCGGTGAGCGAAGCGGACAAGGCCTCGGAGGAACTCATCCGCGGCCAGCTGCAGCGCGCCCGCCCCCGCGACGCGATCCTCGGTGAGGAGTACGGCATCGAGGGCACGGGGCCCCGCCGCTGGGTCATCGACCCGATCGACGGCACCAAGAACTACGTACGGGGCGTTCCGGTCTGGGCCACTCTGATCTCCCTCATGGAGGCCGCGGAGGGCGGCTACCAGCCCGTCGTCGGCGTCGTCTCCGCCCCCGCCCTCGGCCGCCGCTGGTGGGCCGCGAAGGGCCACGGCGCCTTCTCCGGGCGCAGCCTCACCTCGGCCTCCCGCCTGCACGTCTCCAGTGTCTCGAAGCTCTCCGACGCCTCCTTCGCGTACTCCTCGCTCACCGGCTGGGAGGACCAGGGCCGCCTGGGCGGCTTCCTGGACCTGACCCGCGAGGTGTGGCGCACGCGCGCGTACGGCGACTTCTGGCCGTACATGATGGTCGCCGAAGGCTCGGTCGACATGTGCGCCGAGCCCGAGCTCTCCCTGTGGGACATGGCCGCGAACGCGATCATCGTGACGGAGGCCGGCGGCGCCTTCACCGGCCTCGACGGCCGCCCCGGCCCGCACAGTGGCAACGCGGCCGCGTCGAACGGCCTGCTCCACGACGAGTTCCTGGGCTACCTGAATGAGCGCTACTGACTGACACACATGAGCGCGCACGCCCTCAATCGACCGCACGCGCCCTCTTGTTGACCTCCGCTTTACCTGCCACTCTGGGGAGACCCTCGTTTGTGAACTTGTGAACCGCTGAACTAACAGCGGCTCCTAGGAGGTGACTCGGAACCCATGCTGGTCCGCGACGCCATGAGCACGGTGGTCCTCACCATCGGCCCCACCCACACCCTCCGCCAGGCCGCCGCCCTGATGTCCGCCCGCCGGGTCGGCGCGGCCATCGTCCACGATCCCGACGCCGGCGGCATCGGCATCCTCACCGAACGCGACGTACTCAACTCCGTCGGCCTCGGCCAGAGCCCGGACTCGGAACCCGTCCACGCCCACACCACCACCGACGTCGTGTTCGCCGCCCCGACCTGGACCCTGGAGGAGGCGGCCCGCGCCATGGCGCACGGCGGCTTCCGCCACCTCATCGTCCTCGACCGCGACGAGCCCGTCGGCATCGTCTCGGTCCGCGACATCATCCGCTGCTGGGCCCCGGCGCGGCAGCAGGTGCCGGCGTGAGCACGCGACCGCCCCCGACGGACAGGATCCGCCCCCTCACTAGACAATGTCCAAATCGAGCATGATTCCAAAGTCACACCTGGTCGCGACCTGGTCCCTCTTGCTGTTAGGCTGGTGGACATGAGCGACCTTCTGGAACGGCTGCGCGGACGCGGATGGCGGATGACCGCGCAGCGGCGCGTCGTGGCCGAGGTGCTCGACGGCGAACACGTTCACCTGACGGCCGATGAGGTCCACTCGCGGGCGGTCGCGAAGCTGCCCGAGATCTCCCGGGCGACCGTCTACAACACGCTGGGGGAGCTGGTCTCCCTCGGCGAGGTCCTCGAGGTCGCCACGGACAAGCGCGCCAAGCGCTACGACCCGAACGCGCACCGGCCGCACCACCACCTGGTCTGCGCCCAGTGCGGCACCATCCGGGACGTCCACCCCGGCGGCAACCCGCTGGCCGACCTCCCCGACTCCGAGCGCTTCGGCTTCACGGTCTCGGGCGTCGAGGTGACGTACCGGGGCATGTGCCCGAACTGCGCGGCGGCGTAGCGCTCCCCCGTCTCCAGAAAGCCCCGGCACCGATGGGTGCCGGGGCTTTCTGCCGCGTACACCCTTCGCCCTCTTCCCGTATCTGACGGGGCGTCATATCGTCGTGCGGCACACCCCCCACCCCGTACCGAACTCCGCGAGGAGCAACCGTGGGAGATCCGCACCCAAAACTCCACGCCACCGAACTGACCCGCACCTTCGGCCGCGCACCCCGCACCGTCGACGCCCTCGGCCCCGTCGATCTCACCGTCACCCCGGGCGAGTTCGTCTGCCTCGTGGGCCCGTCCGGCTGCGGCAAGTCCACGCTCCTGCGCATCGCTGCGGGCCTGCTCCGCCCGAGCACAGGCCTCCTGGAGATACGTACGACAAGCCCCCGCCCCGCGGCCATGATCTTCCAGGACTACGGCATCTACGACTGGAAGACGGTCCGTGCGAACGTCCGCTTCGGCCTGGACATCGAGCGTGTCCCCCGCCGTGAGGCGAACGCTCGCGCCGACGAGTGGCTGACCCGCATGGGCCTCGCCGACTTCGCGCACGCCTACCCTGCGGCCCTCTCCGGCGGCATGCGCCAGCGCGTGGCGATAGCCCGCGCCCTCGCGGTCGAGCCCGAACTCCTCCTCATGGATGAGCCGTTCGCCGCCCTGGACGCCCAACTCCGCATGATTCTCCAGGAGGAGCTGCTGGAGCTGACCCAGACGACCCGCACCACCACCCTCTTCGTCACCCACAGCCTGGAGGAGGCGATCGTCCTCGGTGACCGCGTCCTGGTGATGTCCGCCCGCCCCGGCCGGATCATCGCCGAACACCGACCGCCGTTCCCGCGCCCGCGCACCGGCGACATCCGCTCCACACCCGAGTTCACGTCCCTCAAGAGCGACCTGTGGGACCTCCTCAGGAAGGAGGCGATCCCGGCATGACGACGATCGCTCCCGCCAGGACGTCGGTCCTCGTCCGCCGCCCCGGCCCCCAGGAACTCCACCCCGTACGCACCCACCGCCGCAGGCGCGCTCTGGAACTGTCGCTCGCCGCGGCCGTCCCCCTCCTGCTGATCCTCCTGTGGCAACTGGCCGCCACCCAGGCCTGGATCGACGACCGCGTCTACCCGGCCCCGTCCACGATCCTCGCCGACGGCTGGGACCGGGCCGCGGCCGGCGAGCTGTGGCCGGACGTGTGGGCGACCCTGAAACGCGTCCTGGCCGGCTACGTGCTGGGCACGGCGGCGGGCTACGCGCTGGGCCTCCTGATGGGCTCCCTCTCCCTCGTCCGAGCCGCCCTGGAACCCCTGCTGGACGCCCTGTACGTCGTACCGAAACTGGCCCTGCTCCCGGTCTTCCTGAACATGTTCGGCCTGGGCGAGGGCCCGCAGGTGGCTCTGGTGGCGGCGACGGTCTTCTTCTTCGTCTGGATCTCGACCATGTCGGCGGTGATCGCCGTCCCCACCGGCCACCGCGACGCGGGCCGCGTCTTCGGCGCCTCCCCGTGGCAGATGTTCCGCCACGTACTGCTGCCCGCGTCCCTCCCGTCGGTCCTGGTGGGCGCGCGCATCGCGGCGGGCGTGGCGGTGCTGGTGATCGTCGCGTCGGAACAGATCGCCGCCACGAACGGCTTGGGCCACCTGATCTTCGACTCGCGCGCACTGTTCCAGAACGACGTGATGTTCGTCGGCATCGTCTGCGTGGCCGTACTCGGCGTCGTGTTCTCCGAACTGGTGCGGATCGTGGGGCGCTTGCTCACTCCGTGGGCGCCCCGGGACCGCGGACGGGGGCAGTCATGAGGGGACGCGCGTACGCGGTCGTGGTCGTCGCCGCCGCGTTGCTGACGTCGGCGGGCTGCTCGTCGCCGTCGGAGTCGGACTCCGAGACGAAGGCGGGGGCGGGGTCGGGGTCGGGGGCGGGCAACCGCACGATCCGCCCGGTGGAGGGCTGCGGCGACACATCCTGGACAGACCCCACCGACCTCTCCCCGAACCGCCCGCCGGCCCGCTGCCGGCCCGGCGCGCCGGCCCCGCAGCCCCTCGCCAAGACCCGGAAACTGACGATCGCGACGGGGACACTGAGCGCCGAGTACGTGGCACCGCTCCAAGTGGCTCTTGACAAGGGCGAATTCAAGAAAGAGGGCCTCGACGTCACCCTGAAGGTGCTGCCCACACCGGACGCGCTCCCCCTCCTGGCCAAGGGGGACATCGACGCCCAGTGGGCGGCCCCGGAGGCGGCCGTCATGAACGGCATCCGGGGCGGCTTCGACATCAGGTGGGTCGCGGGCAACTTCTCACCCGACCCGGAGTCGAGGAGCGGCCTGTGGGTGCGGCTGAAGAAGGGCGAGAGCGCGCAGCGGGTGGCCATGGCAGGCCGCAGGATGGGCACGATGATCGGCAAGGGCTCCGTGATCGCGTACCCCATGGAGAAGGCGCTGGAGAAACACGGCGGCGGCCTCGACAAGATCCAGTACGCCCAACTGGGCTCCGCCGACGTCCTCACGGCCCTCCAGAACGGAGGCGTCGACTCGGCCTGGCTCCTCGACCCGGTCTGGCGCAAGGTCGACGGCGAGCCCGGATACGCCTTCCTCGGCGGTCAGCCTCCGGGCGAGCCCCTGGGCGGCATGCTGTACGGCCCGAACCTGCTGAACGACGACGTGGACGCCGGGGTGGCCCTGCTCCGGGCCTACATCCGCACGATCAACACGTACTTCACGTCCGACTACAAACAGGACGCGGCCTTCGTCACCTACCTGGCGAAGCTCCTCAAGACCGACGAGTCCATCCTCAAGTCCACCCCGTCCCTCCGCATGGACTGGGAGATCCGCTCCGGCACCACGGACCGCCTCCAGGCCGCGTACCGCGCCCAGGGCGTGACCGAGGGCGACCCCCTACCGGAGTCGAAGACGGTGAGCAGAGCCTTGTACGAGGAGGCAACAGGCCACCGCCCGTGACAACCCGACAAAACACCGAGGGCCGGAACCCATTTCTGGATCCCGGCCCTCGGCCTTCAGTAGCGGGGACAGGATTTGAACCTGCGACCTCTGGGTTATGAGCCCAGCGAGCTACCGAGCTGCTCCACCCCGCGTCGATGAATGGAACACTACGTCAAGGACACCGACAGAGGCAAATCGATTACCTGCCGCTCATCAGCGCAGGTCAACGGGGCACACCTGTCGACGCCGATCCACACCCCCTCAGCCCGTCCGGCGCTTGAGGACGAGACCCTTCGGGCCGAAGGGGGTCTGGGGCGCAGCCCCAGCGGGGTGCGGGGCGCGGGACCCGGGGGTCCGGGCGCAGCCCCAGCGGGGGCGCGGGGCGCGGGACCCGGGGGATGCGGGGACGGAACACGCCGGGCACAGGGGCGGAGCCCCGCAAGGGGTGCAGGGGACGCAGTCGCCGGGGTCGAAGGGGCGGAGCCCCTGGGGATGGGACGGGAAGGGGCGGCGGGGGCGAGAAACATCCGACGCCAACCACCACACCGCCCCAGCTCACCGCAGGCTCACGCCGACAACTCCTGCCGCAACGCATCCCGCAACCGAGCCGCCCGCTCCGCAACCTCCCCCGGCCCGAGCGCCACCGCCCGATCAGCCCACCGCTGCCCCTCAGCCAACTCCCCCCGACGCGCGTAGACGAGCGCCAGCCGCAACGCCGCCCGCCCATGCCCCGCATCAGCCGCCCGAGTCCACCACACCGCGGCCTCCGGCTCACTCCCCTCCCGAGCAAGCAGCAGCCCCAGATTGAACGCGCCGTTCCGGGACCCGGCCTCGGCCGCCTCCCGATACCACCGAGCCGCCTCCACCACGTCCCCCCGGGCCGCGGCCAGCATCCCGACCCGTACCTGCGCCCGCCGATGCCCGAGTGACGCCGCCCGCTCGTACCACTCCTCGCACTCGCTCTTCTCGTGCACCGTCTCCCCGAGCTCGTGCGAGGGCACCGGCGGCCGCCGGGCATCCAGAACGGTCGCCAGCCGGTACGCGGCCTCCGCACTGCCGCCCCCCGCCGCACAGCGCAGATACCGCTCCGCCTCCCGCTCGTCCCCGTCCCGCAGCCGCGCGATCCCGACCTGAAGCGCCGCCTCGGTATGCCCGGCGCCCGCCGCCCGCTCGTACCACCGCAGCGCGACAGCGTCCTCGCCCCGCCCGGCGAACAGAATGCCCAGGTTGAACGCGGCGTCCACGCTTCCGGCCTCCGCGGCCTTGGAGAACCACGGCTCCGCACCCCTCGCGTCCCCGCCCTGCAGCAACAGGATCGCCAGCGCGTTCGCCGCCTCGCGGTGCCCGGCGTACGCGGCCCGCCGGTACCACTGCTCGGCCTGTGCCTTCCGGCCCTGCTCGGCGCAGAGCAGCCCGAGGTTGTACGCCCCGTTGTCGTCACCGGCGTCCATCGCCGCCCGGTACCACCGCTCGGCGGTCTGCGGCTCCCCGCGCTCGGCGTGCAGTGCGCCCAGCGCGTTGGCCGCGTTGCCGTCGCCGTCCTGTGCGGCCCGCAGCCACCACACGGCGGCACTCTCGCTGTCCCCGGCGTCCCGCAGCAGGAACCCGAGCGCGCAGGCGGCCCGCGCCTCCCCGTCCTTGGCGGAGGTCAGGTACCAGCGCCCGGCCTCCTTGAGCTCGCCTCGCTTCTCCAGGATCGCCCCGAGGTGCAGCGCGGCCCGCCGGTGCCCGCGCGCGGCGGCCTGCCGGTACCACTGTTCCGCCTCTGCCTCCGCCTCCGACGACTCGGCGACAGCGCTGTCGGCCCCGGTGTCCGCCTCGCCCACCGCCTTGCGATCAAGCGCGCGGGCCAGCCGGTACGCGGCCTCTCGGTGCCCCCGCTCGGCCGCGGACCGCATCCACAGCTCGGCCCTGGCGTCCCCGCGGTGCTCCAGCAGATCGGCGAGGGCGTACGCGCCCAGCGCGTGTCCCTGCTCGGCGGATTGCCGCAGCCAGTACTCCGCGGCCGGCTCGTCGCCCCGCTCACGGTGGTGCCGGCCCAGCGCGTGCGCGGCCGCGGCGGATCCCGCGACGGCGGCGATCCGCCACCATCCGGCGGCGTCGTCGGCGTACCCGCGCTGGTGGAGGAGGACTCCCAGGTTGTTGGCGGCGGCCCGGTCACCGGCCGCGGTGGCAGCACGCAAGTGGGGCTCGGCTCCGTCGAGATCACCGCGGCGCAGCAGCATGGCCCCGAGGACGCTCATCGCCTCGACGTCGCCGGTCTCGGCGGCGATCCGCCGCCGGACCTCTTCGGCCGCGTCCTCGGCGACACCCTCAACCGCCTCCCCGGCCTCGTCCGGCTGGGAAGGTTGCACAAAACGCCCTGTCTCGAACAGAGTTGCCTTGTCCCCCATAACGTCCATCGTCGCACCACCTGCAACCTGGGTACACCTGGTATACCGCAGCCAGTGAGGTCACTTCAGCGTTTTGTCGACATGCCCACAGAGAGACAAGTCAAACACGGAATTCCCGAACCCCCGTTGGCGGCACGGCCGTCCCTCATGTCGGCACATGCGTTCGCACACACACCGAAGGCCCGGATCCTTGAAAGGATCCGGGCCTTCGACTTCAGTAGCGGGGACAGGATTTGAACCTGCGACCTCTGGGTTATGAGCCCAGCGAGCTACCGAGCTGCTCCACCCCGCGCCGTTGTTCTGCAACCGTATCACGGCGCGGGGTGGGCTCTGACCAGCTGCTTTCGCGACTGCCGATCAGTCGTTCCAAAGACTGCCGTTCAGCTGCTGTCGGGACTGCCGCTGGGGCTCGGGCTGCCGCTCGGACTGGGTTTGGCGGTGCTGCCACCACCGGCCTTGTCGGCCGCGGCCTGCGCGTCCTCGGCCCGCCGCAGCGCGGCCTCCAGGTCCGCCTGGGCCTGGCCGTACGCCTCCCAGTCACCCTTCTTCAGGGCTTCCTGGCCGGCGTCGAAGGCCTTCTGGGCGTCGTCCAGGGCCTTTTGAACCGTTGGGTTACTGGATGTCGGTGGCGGGGTCGTGCCCTGGTCCTCGCCCTCGTCCGGTGGCTCGGTGGTCGAACCGTCCGCTCCGAAGACCTTGTTGAGGGCCTGGTCGAGGGTGTCCTCGAAGGCGGTGTTGCCGCCGTAGGTCACCAACACCTTCCGCAGCAGCGGGTACTTGAGTCCACCACCGCGTACGTAGACCGGCTCCACGTACAGCAGTCCTCCGTCGAGTGGCACCGTCAGCAGGTTGCCGTACTCCACTTCGGAGTCGCCGCCCTGCAGAAGTCTGATGGACTCGGCGATGTCCTGTTCGGAGTTGAACTGGCTCTGCACCTGTTTGGGCCCGTTGACGGTCGTACTGGTCGGCAGTTTCAGGATTCTGATCTTGCCGTAGTCGGGAGTGCCCGCCTCCGCGTCGACCGCCATGAACGCACTGAGGTTGTCCCGCCCGTTGGGCGTGAAGGTGGTCGTCAGCGAGAACGCCTGCGCCGACTGGTCGGGCATCCTCATGCTCAGGTAGTACGGCGGCACCGCGTCACCCGACTTGTTGGTCGGGTCGTCCGGCACCTGCCACACCTCGCTGCCGCTGAGGAAAGTGTCCGCGTCCTTGACGTGGTAGCGGCTGAGCAGCTCGCGCTGGACCTTGAACAGGTCCTGCGGGTACCGGAGATGGGCCATCAGCGAATCGGAGATGTCGGCCTTCGCCTTCACCGTGCCCGGGAACGCCTTCATCCAGGTCTTCAGGACCGGGTCCTGGGTGTCCCACTGGTAGAGCTTGACCTGGCCGGTGTACGCGTCGACGGTCGCCTTCACCGAGTTGCGGATGTAGTTGACCTGGTTCTGCTGGGCCACCACCGCGCGCGAGTTGTTCGTCGCGGTCAGCGAGTCGGCCGTCGTGTCACCGAGGGTCGTACGCGAGGAGTACGGGTAGCCGTTCGTCGTCGTGTACGCGTCGACGATCCACTGGATCTTGCCGTCCACGACCGCCGGATAGGCGTCGCCGTCGATCGTCAGCCAGGGGGCCACCGCCTCGACGCGCTGCTTGGGCGTGCGGTTGTACAGGATCCGCGAGCCCTCGCCGATCGCGCCGGAGTACATGATCTGCGGCTCGCTGAACGCCACCGCGTACGCGGCCCGGTTGACCGGATTGGAGAGGTTGACCCCGCTGTCGGCCGTGTAGCTGAAGGTCTTCTCGCCCTTGTCGTCGGAGTAGTCGATCTCCTTCTGGGGACCGCCGACGATCGAGTACGTGGTGGTCTTCTCTCCGTAGTAGATCCGCTGCTGGTACGTCCCGAGGTCGCCCTGGGAGGGCAGGTCGGACTCGGTGAAGACCGGGCGGCCCTCGGCGTCGGCCGTGGTGCCCTTGGCGGCGACCACGCCGTAGCCGTGGGTGTAGCGGAAGTGGTCGTTGATCCAGTTGTTCTTCGGAATGCCGTTGAGGTTCAGCTCACGCAGACCGATGACCGTGTCCTGATCCTTGCCGTCCTTGCTGTAGCGGTCGACGTCCAGGTTGGTCGGGAAGGCGTAGTAGTTGCGCATCTGCTGGAGCTGCTGGAACGTCGGCGAGACGACGTTCGGGTCCATGACGCGGATGCTGGCCGTGCCGTCCACGTCATCGCGCAGCTTGGTCTTGTCCGTGGTGGTGGACTTGCCCGCGTACTCGGTGACCTTGGTGTCGTCGATGCCGTACGCCTCACGCGTCGCCTTGAGGTTCTTCGTGACGTACGGCGCTTCCTTGGCCTGCTCGTTGGGCTGGACCTGGAACTTCTGGACGATCGCCGGGTACAGGCCGCCGATGAGGATCGCCGAGAGCACCATCAGGCCGAAGCCGATGACGGGCAGTTGCCAGGTGCGCCGCCACAGGGTGGCGAAGAACAACACGGCACAGATGACGGCGATGCAGAACAGGATCGTCTTGGCCGGCAGATAGGCGTTCGCGTCGACGTACCTGAGACCGGTCCAGGCGTCGGTGGCCTTGAAGTCGCTGGACTTCACCGCCAGTCCGTACCGGTCGAGCCAGTACGCGACGGCCTTCAGCGCGACGAAGATGCCCAACAGCACCGACAGGTGCCCGGTCGCGGCGGCCGTGGCACGCGCGCCCGGGGAGGTGACCCTGAGACCGCCGTACAGGTAGTGGGTGAGCGCGGCGGCGATCACGGAGAGGATCGCGGCGGCGAAGCCGAAGCCGAGCAGGAACCGGTACCAGGGCAGGTCGAAGGCGTAGAAGGAGACGTCGAGGTGGAACTGCGGGTCCTTCTGGTTGAAGGGCACGCCGTTGACCCACATCAGCCAGGTCCGCCACTGGCTCGACGCCGAGGCGCCGGCGATGAGGCCCACCAGGGCGGTGATTCCGAGGAGCAGCCACCTCTTGTACGGCGCGATGCCCATCCGGTAGCGGTCGAGGCTCTGCTGTTCCATCGACATGGCGCTCAGCGGCGGGCGCAGCCGGTGGGCCAGCCAGATGTTGAAGCCGACCGCCAGGGCCATCAGCAGACCGAAGACGAAGAAGAGCCCGATCTTGGTCCACAGGGTGGTCGTGAACACGGACGAGTAGTTCACCGACCGGTACCAGAGCCAGTCCGTCCAGAACCCGGCGAACATGGTGAACGCCATGCCGAGAACGGCAAGCACGCCCAGCGTCATGAGCAGGGTCCGGACACGCCGGGACGGGCGGCCCACTCTGATCCGTGGCCCCGTCGGGCCTCCGCCGCGGTCCGGCATCTGGAAAGCCAAGGTGCGCACCTCGAAGTTCGCTGTTGGTCTGTCAGACCCGCGTGATCACGGGCCGTCCGTGGGCCTCGTGATCGTAGGCCCCCACCTATGCAACTTACTCACGCTTTACTCGGTTCCCGATTCCGGCCCTGAACGAGAGAGGATTGTGACCATGTCCAACACTCCCATGGCGGCGAGCCCGCTGACCCGGGCCGTTCTCGAGATCGACGAGTACGCCTCCGGCCTCGGCTGGGACCAGCCCGCCCGCCTCTTCGCCCTCGTAGACACCGCGCGGCTGCGAACTCAGGAACCCGCCCTCGCGGCCCAGCTCGGCCTCGACGCGGAGCAGCAGACCACCGGCCTCACCCCGATCGAGCAGGAGGAGATCCCCGCGGGCAAGCCGCTCGACGAGTTCCTCGGCACGATCGCCTGGCCCGACGCGGTGGTCGGCTGCGCGCTCACGGTGGAGCGCCTGATGCTGCCGCCCTCCGCGGAGGCGTCCGTCCCGGAAGGCCTGACCGAGAAGAAGCTCGCCCAGTGGGTGGCCGAGCACCCCGACCGCCAGGAGGTCCGCATGACGGTCGCGGTCCTGCGGGACGGCGCACGCGACTCCGCTCTGCGACTGCGCGAGAAGGACTCCCCCACGGAGGTCCTCACGGGCGGCGACCTGGTACCGGGCCTTGCGCAGGCACTGGCGGCGACGTTCGAGGACTGAACCGAAGGCGCCCCAGTCGCGACGAGGCTCTGTTCGTCAGCCCTTGGTCGTGCACTTCCTCAGGTCGGCGGTGTGCCCCGAGCGGATGTCCTTGAGAGCGCCGAGGGCGTCGTCGATGGTCTTCACCTTGACAAGGGTGAGCCCCTCGGGGGCGTCGCTCGCGGCGGCCGCGCAGTTGTCGGCAGGCGTGAGGAAGTACTGGGCGCCCTTGCTGCGCGCGCCGACCGTCTTCATCTCGATGCCGCCGATCGGGCCGACCTTGCCGCCGTCGTCGATCGTCCCGGTGCCGGCGACGAACTTGCCGCCGGTGAGGCTGCCCGGGGTGAGCTTGTCGTAGATGCCGAGGGCGAACATCAGCCCGGCACTCGGCCCGCCGACGTCGGCGAGCTTGATGTCGATGGTGAACGGGAACGTGTGGTCCGTCCCGGCCGAGATTCCGACGATGGCGCGCTTCTCGCCGTCGTCGTCGGAGGTCTTCGTCGTGATGGTGACGTCCTCGGTCCTGGTCGCCGTCTTGTTCTCCTTCTCGGCGGCGGCCTGCTCCTTGGCGGGGACGATCGTGAAGACGACGTCCTCGCCGGGCTTGTGCTTGGTCACCAGTTCGGCGACGTCGTCGGGCTCCTTCACCGCCGTACCGTCGACGGCCTTGATCACGTCACCAGCGTGCAGCCTGCCCTCGGCCGGGGAGTCCTTGACGACCGTCGAGACGATCACCCAGGACTGCACCGGGACGTCCAGCTCCTTGAGAGCGGCGACCTTCGCACTCTCCTGGGACTGGCTGAACTCCTCGGCGTTCTCCTGGGTGGACTGCTCCTCGGTCTTGCCGTCCGGGTAGAGGGTGTCGTGCGGCACGACCTTGTTGTCGTGCGCGAGCCACCCGTAGACAGCCTCGCCGAGGTTCATCTTGTAGTCGGCGCTGGTGACCCGGACGGTGGTCATGTTCAGATGCCCGCTCGTCGCGTACGTCTTGCGTCCCGAGATCTGCAGCACCGGCTCGCCGCCGTGGTCCCCGAGCGTGTTCACCGTCGGGCCCGGTGACATCTCCGAATACGGCACATTGATGAAGACTCCCGCGCACAGGAGCGCGATCAGCATCAGGGTGGAGGCGAGCATCGTCGCGGTGCGGCGTGGCATGGCACGACAGTACGGGACGCTTCTGTCAGCGCACCGTCAGGGCCGCGTCCGGGTCATGTGCCGGACTGGGGCTTCTCCATGGCGGCGCGGAAACGGGCGTACCCGTCGAGCTCCGGGCCGTCGCTGCGGGCCCTTCGGGTCCGATTGGCCCAACTGCCCCAGAGACCGGCGCCGATCGCAGCCACAAGCGGAATCAACAACCAGGCGAGCGCCGCCATGCCGTCCTCCCAACCCCGATGAGCGACCGCAAACTGACTGATCAGCAGACTAACCGTCCGCACTGACAACGCTCACGCCAGGGGTGCGGTTACGCAACCGCAAGGGACGTCACGGAGGGTGAGACGGGGTTCAGCAGGCGCCCACCCACTCCTCGGTGCCGTCGGAGAACTTCTGGTGCTTCCAGATGGGCACTTCGTGCTTGAGGTCGTCGATCAGTTTCCGGCACGCCTCGAAGGCCTCGCCCCGATGGGGACAGGAGACGGCCACCACGACGGCAAGGTCCCCGACCTTCAGGTCACCCACTCGATGGACGGCCGCGAGGGCCCGCACCGGGTACTCGGCGACGACCTTCTCGGCGATTCGCAGCATCTCGGCCTCGGCACTGGGGTGGCACGAGTACCCGAGCTCGTCGACATCGGTGCCCCCGTCATGATTCCGCACGGTCCCGACGAACAACGCGGTCCCGCCCGCGGCATCGTCCCCCACGGCCCGGAAGACCTCGTCCAAGGAGAGAGCCGTCTCCCGGATGGCCAGGAGCTTGATGGGATCCGGAGCGGCCTGCTCACCGGGGTGCTCGTGTGTGGGTGCCATGCGTCCATCCTGCCGCACGCCGACGAGGACGAGGAACAGCGTGATCCCCCGTACGCACGCGTGCCTGTTCGGAGCCTCCTACAGGAGGTGTGCCGCGCCGTTGCACGGCACACCCGTCAGATCCGCCGGCGAGCCTTCCGAGCCCGCCGCACGACCGCCGCCGCGCCCAGCAGAGCCACCGTCGCCCCCGCGGCCCCCGCCGCGGTCGCGTCCTTGCGCCCGAGTCGCCGCCCGGCGACCGTGTGCCTCCCGGCGACCTCCTCCAGCAGCTCCGCGAGCACCTCCTCGTTGGTCCACTGCGGCCGCCACCCCGCGTCGTGCAGTCGGCTACCACTCACCACCCAGGGGTACATCGTGTACGCCAGATCGCCCGCCGGGGACGGCGTCAGACCGATCCGGTGCAGCCGGGCCGCCGCACCCAGGGCGACGGCGGACGGCAGCTCCATCCGCCGGATCCCGCTGAGCTCCTCGACCTCCTCCTGCTCCAGCCACCCGTCGCACCCGACGGCAAGCTCCCCGTCGACCTTCTCCAGGACGGCGTACTCCAGAGCGCTGCACAGGTCCTCGACGTGACAGAACTGCCAAGCGGGCCGCGACCCGGCCACGACCAGCAGCCGAGGCGACTCGAAGTACCTGGTCAGCGCGGTGTCCGTCTCCCCCACCAGCACGGCCGGCCGCACCACGGTGACATTGAGCCCCGGATGCGCCCGCGGCGCGCGCCGCGCCAGCCGCTCGATCTCCAGCAGGTCGCCGACCCCGGTCGCCTCCGCCGTGGCCCGCAGCTCGGCGTCCTCGGAGAGCGGCAGCTCGTTGTCCGGCAGAGCCCCGTAGACCATGGCCGACGTGCACAGCACGACCCGGTGCACCCCGGCCGCCGCGGCGGCCGTCAGCACGGTCTGTGTCCCCCGCACGTTGTAGGCCGTACGGGCGGCGGCGTCGGTCTCCAGATCCAGGTCGAGCGCCAGATGCACCACCGCATCGGCCCCCCGCAGCTTTTCCGCGATGGCCGGATCCCGTACATCCAGGATGTGCCACTGCGCCGCCGCGCACTCGCCGCGCCGCTCGTCGATGGCGATGACCTGCTTGATCTCGTCCGACGCGGCGAGCCGCTCGACGAGCAGCGCGCCGACGCCGGACGCGGCACCGGTGACGGCGACGACGGGCCCACGGGCACCGGGCGTGGTTGAGTGGTTTCGCGCTGCGCGAACCTGCGGATCTGGGGAACTCACCGGGCGTCTCCAGCGGTTGTCTTCAGTACGAACGCGAGTGACGCGTACGTACCAGGTGGCATCCATCCTGCCGCAGGCCGAGAGTCGGCGAAGCACCGAGGCCAGAAGCGCCCATTGGTGTCTACGCTGGGTGGTGTTATCGGGCAGTCAGCCGTCGGGGACATCCGGCGGCCCTACCAGCCGAGGAATCCCGTGAGTGACACCCCATTCGGATTCGGCCTTCCGCCGGAGGAGCCGGACGACGGCGACGAGGGCAAGAAGAAGGACCCGCAGAGCGGCGGTGGTGAGGGCCCGGCCAACCCGTTCGGTTTCGGCGGGCTGCCCGGCGCCGGGGGCTTTGGCGGCCCTGGTGCGGACAATCCGCTCGCTGCCATGTTCGGTTCGCTGAACCCCAACGACCTGGGCGCCGCCTTCCAGCAGCTGGGCCAGATGCTCTCGTACGAGGGCGGCCCGGTGAACTGGGACATGGCCAAGCAGATCGCCCGCCAGACGGTCTCCCAGGGCACGGCGGACGGCACCAAGGACGCGAGCGTCGGCCCCGCCGACCGCACCGCGGTCGAGGAGGCCGTCCGACTGGCCGACCTGTGGCTCGACGACGCGACGTCCCTGCCGTCCGGCGCGGGCACCGCTGTGGCGTGGAGCCGCGCGGAGTGGGTCGAGGCGACCCTGCCCGCGTGGAAGGAGCTCGTGGACCCGGTCGCCGAGCGCGTCGGCGCGGCCATGGGCGATGTCCTGCCGGAGGAGATGCAGGCCATGGCAGGCCCGCTGATCGGCATGATGCGCTCGATGGGCGGCGCCATGTTCGGCACGCAGATCGGGCAGGCCGTCGGCGTGCTCGCGGGCGAGGTCGTCGGTTCCACCGACATCGGCCTGCCGCTCGGCCCGGCCGGCAAGGCCGCGCTGCTGCCGGTGAACATGGAGGCGCTGGGCAAGGACCTCGGCGTGTCGAAGGAGGAGGTGCGGCTGTATCTCGCCCTGCGCGAGGCCGCCCACCAGCGCCTGTTCGCGCACGTGCCGTGGCTGCGCTCGCACCTGTTCGGCGCGGTCGACGGCTATGCGCGCGGGATCAAGGTCGACACCGCCAAGCTGGAGGACGTGGTCGGCCAGTTCGACCCGCAGAACCCCGAGCAGCTGCAGGACGCCCTTCAGCAGGGCATGTTCCAGCCCGAGGACACGCCCGAGCAGAAGGCCGCCCTGGCCCGTCTGGAGACGGCGCTGGCGCTCGTCGAGGGCTGGGTGGACGCGGTGGTGCACGCGGCGGCGAAGCCACGGCTGGCATCCGCGGACGCGTTGCGCGAGACCCTGCGCCGCCGTCGCGCCTCGGGCGGTCCGGCCGAGCAGACGTTCGCCACGCTGATCGGCCTGGAGTTGCGCCCGCGCCGCCTGCGCGACGCCTCCCGTCTGTGGGCCTCGCTCACCGACGCGCGCGGTGTCGACGGCCGGGACGCCGTGTGGGCCCACCCGGACATGCTGCCGACGGCCTCCGACCTGGACGACCCGGACGGCTTCGTGCACCGCGAGCAGCTGGACTTCTCCGAGCTGGACAAGATGCTCGGCGAGGCTGCGGACAAGCCCGACCTCAAGAAGAGGGACTCCAAGGACACGGACAAGGGCGACGACACGGAGTGAGCCTGTACGACGACGCGGTCCTCGTGCTGAAAGGCTACGAGGACCAGCAAGAGCTGCGCCAGGCCTACCTCGACCACCTCGCCGCGCACCCGGACGGCATGTGGAAGGCATGCGGGGACGGGCACGTCACGGCGAGCGCCCTGGTGGTGGATCCGTCACGCGGGCGGGTCCTGCTGACCCTGCACAGGAAGCTGCGGATGTGGCTGCAGACGGGCGGCCACTGCGAGCCGGGGGACGTCTCGTTGGAGGCGGCGGCCCTGCGCGAGGCGACGGAGGAGTCCGGCGTCGAGGGCCTGACGCTGCTTCCGGGCGGCCCGGTCCGCCTTGACCGGCATCCGATCCCGCCGCCGTGCCACTGCCACTTCGACGTCCAGTACGCGGTCGTGGCCCCGCCCGACGCGGCGCACGCGGTCAGCGACGAGTCCCTCGACGTGCGCTGGTTCGGATACGACGAGGTGGCGGCCGTGGCGGACGAGTCGGTCGTACGACTTCTGGAAGCGACCCGCGCGAGGCTGTGAACGTAAGGGGCTGTGAACGTAAGGGGCGACCGCAATGGCGGTCGCCCCTTACGTTCGTCTTCCGGCCATGCCGACGGCTCAGGCGTTGCTTCCCCCGAGGGAGTTCCCGCGCATACCGAACTGGCCGAGCATCCCCGACGAGCGCAGGTGCTGGGGCGGCAGCAGCTCGCTCGGCTGCACCAGGACGTGGCCCGTGCCGGAGAACTGCATCTCCCAGCCCTCGCCGGTGGAGCCCTTGCGGCGCCACACGGCGGACGTGGAGGTGGGTGCCTGGAGCTGGGTCCGCAGGGACGTGGACCAGGCGACCACGGCGTCCGCGTCGCAGCAGACGTTCTTCTCCGGGGTCACCTCCATCACCAGCGGCTCGCCCGAGGTCATGAGGACGACCTGCCCCGAGCCGGACAGCTCCAGGTTGTAGGCACCCGCCGCGGCGATCTCCACAGCACTGTCCACCGCGACGATGCCGACCCCGAGGGAGCCGTCGAAGGCGAGGACGTAGGAGCTGTCGACGGTCAGGCCGCGGCCGACCTCCATGATGTGCAGGTGCTGGGCGAGGTTGGCGAGGTAGACGATGCCGTTGCCCTTGCAGCGCATGAGTTCCAGGCGCTCACCGGTCATCCGCTCGACGTTGCGCCAGCTGCGGTTGCGGTACTGGCTGTCGAAGTCGACCTGCCCCTCGAAGGCCACCATGGCGCCCTGGCGGGCCAGCACGGCGCTGCTGCCCTGGGTGACGTCGGTCTTGAGGAGCTGCGGGTTCTGCAGGGTGTAGCGGCCGGTGGACTCCACCGGGATGTGTGCGAAGAGTGTGCTGTGCATGATGTGCTGGGTGCTCCCCTCAGCCCCGGATCTTGAATCGGTCGCCGGTGTCCTCGCTCGGCTGGACGACCACGAAGCCCTGCCCCTTGAAGCCGATCTGGAAGGCCTCACCGCTGCCTCGGCCGATGAGCGCGCTCGCCTTGACCGTGCGGCGCGCCTTCATGTCCAGGCCGGTCGTCCAGGCGATCAGGGCGTCCGGGTCGACGTACGTCTCCCGTTCGGCGCAGTCCAGGGCCATCGGAATGCCCCGGCTGACCAGCGCGACCCAGCCAGTGCCCCGGATGACGAGGTTGGTCAGGCCCGAGCCGGACAGCTTGGCGAGACCTTTGACCGGCTCGATGGTCAGCTCCAGCGAGGCGTCGCAGGCCAGCAGCGTGGCGCCGTTGACCGAGAGGGCCTCGCCGTTCAGGTGGAGGACGAGGACGTCGCCGCCGTAGTCGGCCAGGTAGAGGTCGCCGTCACCGCGGCAGAGCATCAGCCTGCCGCCCTCGCCGCTGACCATCTCCTCCGCCGAACGGCGCAGGCTGGCCGGCGCCCCCTCGAACTGCACGTAGCCGTCGTACGCGATCATCGAGCCGGCCTTGGCCAGCAGATCGTGTCCGGTGGCCATGGTGACCTTGAGCGTCTTGGAGCTGTGCACGCTCATGCGGACGCCGGTCGAAGCGGCGCGGTGCGCGCTGAGAGTCTGGGTGTCCATGGGCCTCACACCTCGAAGGGCTGTACGACGACGAAGTTGCCGGGGGCGCCGCGGAACTGGAGGTTCACGGCCTCCGAGGTCTGCCGGGAGTACCCGGAACGGCGCAGCCTGAGCGCGGTCGTGGTGACGGCCTGCGCACCGGCGGACCAGGCGATGACGGCGTTGCCGTCGACGTAGGTGGCCGGTCCGACGGGGATGACGACCGGCACGCCGCGTGTCTTCACGGCGACCGCTCCCGTACCCGAGAAGAGCATGCTGAACAGGCCGCCGCCCGGCAGGCCCGCACCCTCGATGCGCCGCACCTCGGTGTCCAGGGCCTCGTCGAAGGCGAGCACACCCTGCGCGCTGGTGTAGAGCTGCTCCCCTTGGAGGCGGATGACGAACACCCGGCTGGCCTCGTCGGCAAGGAAAACCTCGCCGTCACCGGAACAGCGCATCAGGGACATGCCCTGGCCGGTGAGCGCTCCGGTGAGCTTGCCGAGCAGACCGGAGCCCTTGTGGGCGAAGTCGATGTCGCCCTGGTAGGCGACCATGCTGCCCTGCTTGGCGAGGATCGGGGCGCCCTTGGTGAGCGTTGCCCGCACGAGCTGCGGATTCTGCTCCGTCCAGCGGTCCCCTACCGGGGCTTCCGCGTACTTCGTCAGCACGACGCGGACGTTCGCCTCGGGCGGCACCGGCGCGAGCACCGTGCTCCCGCCGAAGGGCTGGCCCTGGCCCGGGAAGGCCCCGGGGGCGCCCGGGGGCGCGAACGTCTGGGCGCCCGCTCCGGGAGGCGTGAACATGTGCGGGCTGGTGGGCGGCGGGGGCGCCTGCGGTGGGACGCCGGGCGGGGTGCCGATTCCGGCGGGCGGGGTGGTTCCGACGATCGTCGGAGCCGTGTGGACGGACGGGGCCGCGGGTGCTCCGAAGTTGGGCGCCGGTGCGGGGGCGGGGGGCGCCGGTGCGGCCTGTGGCGGCGGCGCGAACGTCGGCGCCTGGGTCTGCGCCGGGACGGCCTGCGCGGGCGGCTCCTCCTCGGCGACCTCTCCGCCGAAGTTCTTCAGCAGCGCGTCGAGGCCGCCGTCGAAGCCCTGCCCGACCGCGGCGAACCGCCAGACGTCCTTCAGGTAGAAGTCGCCCAGCATGACGGCGCGTTCGGTGGAGAACTCGCCACCGTCGAAGGCGTACCGGGCCACTTCCTCGCCGCCGGCGACGATACGGACGTATCCGGAAGCGATCTGCGACATCTGACCGGCGCCGTCGATCGTCGCTGTGAACGACAGCTTCTGGATCTGCGGCGGGATCTTGTCGAGGCTGACCCTGAAGGCCTCCGTGTCGCCGGCCTGCGCGCCCAGGAGCTGAATGGACTCCTCGGGGGACTTCGGCTGGTTGAAGAAGATGAAGTACCGGTCGTCCGAGAGCCGTTCGTCGGCGTCGAGCCCGAAGCAGCTGATGTCGAAGGTCAGTCCGGGGCCGGAGATCTGTACGCCTACGTACAGATCCGTGCCCGCGGTGAGGTCACTGATCTTGGCCTTGTGGCCGCGTTGGAATTCCCTGGCCATGCGTAACGACCGTCCCCCATCCCGAATGCGAGTGCGTCGCGACAGGCTAACGGCAAACTCGGACACCGGAGGAAGTCGGTACAGATCCGGTACAAAATCCCGCGCAGCACCCGTCCAAGAAACCGCGCGGGGCTGCCGTCACTCTTCGCGCGCGCCCGGAAGGTGGGGCAACCGCTCGGCGGCGACGACTCCTTCGAGATATCCCCGGGCCCGCTCGGTGCGCGGATACGCCTCCAGCAACCGCCAGAACCTGGGCCCGTGCCCTGGAACGAGCAGATGTGCCAGCTCGTGCAGGAGGACGTAGTCGACGACGTACTCGGGCATGCCCTGCAGGCGGTGCGACAGACGGATGCTGCCCTCGGAAGGGGTGCACGAGCCCCAGCGGGTGTTCTGGTTGGTGACCCAGCGCACCGAGTCGGGCCGAGCCCGGCCGTCGAAGTACTGGGCCGAGAGACGCTGGGCACGCTCGGCCAGTTCGGCGTCGCCGAGGACTCGTTTGCTCTCCTGGGCGGCCAGCTTGTCGAGCATGACGCTCACCCAACGCTGCTCCTCGGCCTCGGACATCCGGGCAGGGATGAGCACAACGGTGCGATCGCCCTCGCGGTACGCGGAGACCGTCCGGCGTCGGCGGGAACTCCTGCGCACCTCGATCGCGCTCGCCGCCGAGCCGCTCGGGGGCAGGCTCGTCGTACTGCGCTGTGGCGTTCCGGCGCGGTGCAGTGGGTCGGCGGACACGCCCCGACGTTACCCGCTGCACACGGGGGAAGTCCCGACTCCGGGTCGGTTCGCTTCCGATCCCCCACATGCGTTTGATTCATACGACTGACTTGTACGACTAACACCCACTGCCTGTGGACAACTTTCGGCGCCCGGAGCCGTGCCGGGGCATGCTGGCTCTTGCCGGTGGAGCTGCGACCGACGTCCACCGGCAGGTGGGGATGTTCCGGATGTCCGGGGATATCCGGTGATGTTCTACGAGGGCTACGGGGGCCTGTCATGCAGTCGATGGATCCGCAACCAATGGTTCCGCTTGTTCCGACGGTTCCGACGGTTCCGCTCGTTCCGCTCGTTCCGCTCGTGAAGCCCGCGCTCCGGCGCGGCTGGCGCGATCTCAACACCGTGCAGTTCGGGATGACCCCGGCGCACGCGATGACGCTGGGCCCGATGGACACGGCGACGGGCAGTTTCCTCGACCTGCTCAACGGCACGCGCGGGCTGCCGCTGCTGCGGGAGGAGGGCCGTCGCATGGACCTGCCGGACGGGCATGTCGACGCGCTGGTGGAACGGCTCGCGCGGGCCGGGCTCGTCGACGACGCGAAAGGCGGCGGCCCGGCCGCCGAGACCCTGCGTGCCAAGAAGGAGGTCCTCGACCGGCTGCGCCCCGATTTGGCCTCGCTCTCCCTGACCACGTCCGAACCGGGCGAGGCGATCAGGCTCCTGGCCGCCCGCCGCTCCCTGCGCGTGCAAGTGAGAGGAGCCGGCCGGGTCGGCGCGGTCCTGGCCTCGCTGCTGTCGGGGGCCGGGGTCGGCGAGGTCGACGTGCGCGACGTGGGCTCGGTCGAACCGGGAGACGTCGCGCCGGGCGGGCTGCCCGCCGAATCCGTCGGCGAGCGCAGGCAGGAGGCAGCGCGGCGCGCCGTGCGACGCTCGGCACCGGACCGCCCACCGCGCCGAAGTCCCCGCACACCGCCGGAGGGCGACGAGCCCGGCCTCTCCCTCGTGATCCTGGCCCCACGGGACGACGTCGACGTGCACGCGCCCCTCCCGTCCGCCGCCGACCCCTTGATCACCTCCGGCACACCCCATCTGTACGCCGGCGTGGTGGAGGCGACCGGGGTGGTCGGCCCGTTCGTGCTGCCGGGCGAGACAGGCTGCGCCGGCTGTCTGCACGAGGCCCGCACGGACCGCGACCAGGTCTGGCCCCGGCTGGTCGCCCAGTGGCGATCCGGCAGACCGCGCCGGGTGCGGTCCTGCGATCTGGCGCTGGCCACCACGGTCGCGGGTCTTGCCGCCGCGCACGCGCTGGCCTTCCTGGACGGCCAGGTACCGTCGAGCGTCGGCGCACGCTGGGAGGTCTCCCTGCCCACTCTCCACTGGCATGCGCGGGCGGTCTGGGGGCACCCAGCATGCCCGTGCGGGGCAGCGGAGAAAGGTAAGGGGGAACACACACCCAAGGACGAGGGGTCGCACGAGACAATGGCGGAGCAACAACCGTCGAAGGAGTTACGCCGTACGACACACGCGGCGCGGCTTGCTGGGACCTGGAGGGCACATGTCTGATCTTCCCCGCAAGGCGGTCACCCGTACCGCCAAGCTCGCCGCGCTGCCGCTCGGTTTCGCCGGACGGGCGACCTGGGGGCTCGGCAAGCGGATCGTCGGCGAGTCCGCCGAGCTGGTCGGCCGCGAGCTGCAACAGCGCACGGCAGAGCAGCTGTTCAAGGTGCTCGGCGAGCTCAAGGGCGGCGCGATGAAGTTCGGCCAGGCCCTGTCCGTCTTCGAGTCGGCACTCCCCGAGGAGATCGCCGGCCCCTACCGGGCCGCGCTGACGAAGCTCCAGGAGGCGGCGCCTCCGATGCCGACGCGCACCGTTCACGCGGTGCTGGTGGAGCGGCTCGGCGAGGACTGGCAGGAACTGTTCCTCGAGTTCGAGGACAAGCCCTCGGCGGCTGCCTCCATCGGCCAGGTGCATCACGGGGTGTGGCGCGACGGCCGCGAGGTGGCCGTCAAGGTGCAGTACCCCGGCGCGGGCGAGGCCCTGCTGTCCGACCTGAACCAACTGAGCCGCTTCGCCCGCCTGCTCGGTCCTCTCATTCCCGGTGTGGACATCAAGCCGCTGATCTCGGAGCTCAAGGACCGCGTCTCGGAGGAACTGGACTACGGCCTGGAGGCGCAGGCCCAGCAGGCCCATGCCGAGGAGTTCACCGACGACCCGGACGTCGTGGTGCCCGGTGTGGTGCACCAGTGCGACCAGGTGCTGATCACCGAGTGGATGGACGGCATCCCGCTGTCCGAGGTGATCGCCGACGGCACCCAGGCTCAGCGCGACCGGGCCGGCCAGCTCCTGGCTCGCTTCCTCTTCTCCGGCCCCGCCCGCACCGGGCTGCTGCACGCCGACCCGCATCCGGGCAACTTCCGCCTCCTGCCCGGCGGCCCTGACGGCGAGGACGACTGGCGCCTGGGCGTCCTGGACTTCGGCACGGTCGACCGTCTCCCTGGTGGCCTGCCGACCCCGATCGGCAGCTCACTGCGGATGACGCTCGACGGCGAGGCGGACGCCGTCTACGAACTCCTGCGCGCCGAGGGTTTCATCAAGGAATCCATAGAGCTGGACCCGGACGCCGTCCTCGACTACCTCCTGCCGATCATCGAGCCGGCCCAGGCCGAGGAGTTCACCTTCACCCGCAGCTGGATGCGCAGCCAGGCGGCCCGGATCGGCGACCCGCGCTCCCCCGCCTACCAGTTGGGCAAGCAGCTCAACCTGCCCCCGGCGTATCTCCTCATTCACCGGGTGACGCTGAGCACGATCGGTGTGCTGTGTCAGCTGGGCTCGACAGTGCGCCTGCGCGAGGAGTTGGAGGAGTGGCTGCCTGGTTTCGTGTCGGAGGAAGGCACGGACGAAGGCATGGAAAAGGACCTGGACGAGGAGCTGGACGAGGGCTTGGAGGAGGCGCCGGCGGCGGAGGCGTGAGGCTTCTCGGAGCTGGAAGTGTCACCACCGGGCCGAACCCGGCCGCCCCTCGATCGCCCTGAGGTCTCCCGGGCACGACGCACCGCGGGGGCCGGTCCGTTCTAACGGACCGGCCCCCGCGGGGAGAGCTCCACCTCCCTGACCGGGAGGCCACCGCTTCAGGTGTGTTCGGGATTACTGCATGACGGCCATGGCGAGCGCGCGGCGAGCACGCCGCGAGGCGCGCTCCGCCCGGCGCTGCATCCGACGGGCGGTCACCAGGCGCGCGGCCTGGCGTTCCCGCTCTGCCTCACGCAGGCGCTCGTGCATATGCGCACGAGCCAGGGCTTCTGGAATGAGTTGCATCTCTCGGGTCCTGTTCTGGCGCGAGTCGATCGCACCACTGGTGGTGAAGTCTTCAGGCGCGGAGCCTGCGAGTTCGTCGATGGACGGCTTCATCGGGGCCTGCTTCTTGGGGTCGCGCGTGAGGGGGCGGTCGATCGTTCCTGCGGTGTTCATGCCGTGACCGGGTTCTTGCGCGGGCGACCACGCGGCCGCTTCCGGGCGACGACAACACCCTGGACGAACAGCTCGCCACCCCAGACGCCCCAGGGCTCGCGGCGCTCCTTGGCGCCGGCGAGGCAGGCCTCGACCAGCGGGCAGGTGCGGCAGAGCGACTTGGCGTACTCGACGTCCGCCGGCGACTCCGCGAAGAAGACCTCCGGGTCGTACGAACGGCAGGGGACGGGTACGCCGAGGCTCTCGATGGCGTCGTCGAGCGCGGTGAGCGCAGTGAGCGGAGTCAAGGTGGAGTCCTCCGTGAGGCCGGGCGGGGGGATCGTTTCGGAAGGCGGTACGGACGGGGCGTGCGCTTCGAGTTGCACGGTTCGTCTTCCTCGTCTGTCGTTCCGGCCCTGTTGGGCCGAGTTGCGGCTGGTACCGGGTTCTTTTCTTGTCCCGAGGCCCTTCGCTCCGTCGTCTCCGTTCGGGGACAAACAGAAGGGCCGCGGATCCCGGATGGGGTTCCGCGGCCCTGAAGGCGCCGGCCTGATCACGATCAGGCTGGATCACTCCAGGGTTCTGGCCCACGGAAGGCCCACATCAGGTGGTGCTGCGTCGTCTGCTTCCGGCTGCCGGCACCGGCGGCCGCAAAGGCATAGGCATGCGCCTGCGCCCCTACTGCTTCCAGTGCCTTGGTCGGTCGCTCATTGCGCTCCCGGACGGGAAGACCGGCGAGAGACACGGAGGACGCCGGACGGACGGCAGGAATGCCGGACAGACCGGTGCCCAGGCTCGAGACGCCGAGCATGCACGTGGAGACGACCGAGCGATCGGTCACTTTGGCGGTGCTGATGGAGCCGGCGTTGATGCTGATCACTGGATTCGCCTCCTCTCGGCGTCTGGAGGGACCGGGGGTGAGCCGGTCCGACGGATATGCAAGTACAGCACGAAAGCGGGGCCTCCGAGAAGGCCTCCGTTCTCGTGGCTACGAACCTATGGGGATTGCTGGGGCATGCGCAAACTATTTTTCCGACGAGTTCGCGTCAGTCCTCATCTTCTTCTCCTGCGAGGTCCTGGCCTGCGCAGATCGCCAGGACATCACCTCCGTAGCGGTTGAGCTTGCGCGTCCCGACCCCAGGGATCCGCGCCAGCTCCCCGTCGTCGTCGGGGACAGCCTCCGCGATCGCCATCAGTGTCTTGTCGGTGAAGACGCAGAAGGCGGGCTGCCCGCTGCGCTGCGCCTGGACCGCACGCCACTCGCGCAACCGCTCGTAGAGTCCCTCGTCCATGTCCGACGGGCAGTCCTCGCAGCGCATCAGCTTCATCTCACCGGCGTCGGTGAGCGTGCGCCCGCACACTCGGCAGCGCGCCGGGGTGCGCTGCGTACGCCGTGGGACGGCCGTGCCGGCTCTGCTGGTGGTGAAGCCGCGTTCGACGCCCCCGGGGCCGGCCGTGGCACTCCGTCCGGCGGTGCCCGCCGAGCCCGGGCGCAGCCCGTCGAGGAAGCGGCTGGGCCTGCGGCTCGGACGGCCGCCGGGCGAGCGGGACAGCGCCCAGGACACATACAGGCGCTCTCTGGCACGGGTGACGCCGACGTAGAGGAGGCGGCGTTCCTCCTCGATCTGCTCGTCGGTCTTTGCGTAGGTGATCGGCATCATGCCTTCGGCGACACCGACCAGGAAGACGACGTCCCACTCCAGTCCCTTGGCCGAGTGCAGGGAGGCGAGCGTGACGCCCTCGACGGTCGGGGCGTGCTGGGCGCTGGCCCGCTCGTCGAGCTCGGCCACCAGGTCGCTCAGGGTGGCGCCGGTTCTGGAGGCGGCGAAGTCCTGTGCCAGGTTCACCAGGGCGGCCAGCGACTCCCAGCGCTCTCGGACGGCCCCGGATCCGGCCGGGGGCTGGGTGGTCCAGCCTTCGCCCGACAGCACGGCACGAACCTGGGAGGGCAGGTCGACGGCGTCGTCGAGGAGGGCGTCGTTGCCGCCGAAGCGGGCCGCGCCGCGCAGGGCGACGCCCGCCTTGCGCACCTCGGGACGGTCGAAGAACCGCTCGGCGCCGCGCAACTGGTAGGGGACTCCGGCGTCGGCGAGGGCCTGTTCGTAGGTCTCGGACTGGGAGTTGGTGCGGAACAGGATGGCGATCTCGCTGGCCCGGCAGCCTGCGTCGATGAGTTCGCGGATGCGGCGGGCGGCGCCCTCGGCCTCGGCGGGCTCGTCGGTGTAGTCGGTGTAGACGGGCTCGGGGCCGGCGGCGCGCTGGGAGACCAGCTCCAGCCGGTGGTCGGCGGCGCGGCCCCGGGCCTGGGCGAGCAGGCCGTTGGCGAGGTGGACGACCTGGGGTGTGGAGCGGTAGTCGCGGACCAGCTTGACGACGGTGGCGCCGGGGTGGCGGGTTCGGAAGTCGAGCAGGTGGTCGGGAGTTGCTCCCGTGAACGAGTAGATCGTCTGGCTGGCGTCGCCGACCACGCACAGGTTGTCCCGCTCGCCGAGCCACAGGTCCAGCAGTCGCTGCTGGAGCGGGCTGACGTCCTGGTACTCGTCGACCACGAAGTGCTGGTACTGGGAGCGGACCTGTTCGGCGATGTCGTGCCGGTCCTGGAGGACGGCAACGGTCAGCAGCAGGACGTCCTCGAAGTCGATGACTCCGCGGGCGCGCTTGAGGTCTTCGTAGGCGGAGTAGAGCTGGGCGATCTCCGCCACGGCGCGGGGGGCCTCGCGACCGGCCTTGGCGGCCGCGAAAGCGTAGTCGGCGGGGACGGTCTGGGTGACCTTGCACCACTCGATCTCACCGGTGACGTCCCTCAACTCGCCCCGGTCGAGGCGGATACGGCAGGCGGCGGCAGCGTCGGCGACGAGCTGGATCTTGCGGTCGACCAGCCGGGGCATGGAGCCACCGACGGCTTTCGGCCAGAAGTACTGGAGCTGACGCAGGGCGGCCGAGTGGAAGGTGCGGGCCTGGACACCGGCGGCGCCGAGCTGGCGCAGTCGGCCGCGCATCTCCCCGGCGGCACGGTTGGTGAAGGTGACGGCGAGCACCGTGGAGGGCTGGAGGATCCCGGCGCGCACCCCGTAGGCGATGCGATGGGTGATCGCCCGTGTCTTGCCCGTGCCGGCGCCCGCCAGCACGCACACCGGGCCGTGCAGGGCGGTGGCCACCTCGCGCTGCTCGGGGTCGAGCCCTTCGAGCACCGCGTCGGCCGAGCCCGGTGTCTGCGGGAAGAGGGAGGAGTGCGTTGCTGCTGTCACACGGCCATGCTGCCAGGTCGGCGGAGACGGGTGAGCCGGTTGTCCACAGGCAGGCACCCGCAGTCGTACTAATGCGGCAGGCGTCACGTCGTGACCGGTACCGCTCGCGGGAATGGTGGCCCTTTCAAGTACGTTCCCTCACTGCGACCACACATCCCCCGAGCCACCGAAGGAGCGCCAGAGACATGCTGGGCACTGTGACGATGTACAGCACCACGTGGTGCGGCTACTGCCGTCGGCTGAAGAGCCAGATGGACCGCGAGGGCATCGCGTACACCGAGATCAACATCGAGCAGGACCCGGATTCCGCGGCGTTCGTGGAGAAGGCGAATGGCGGAAACCAGACGGTTCCCACGGTTCAGGTAGTTCCCTCCAGTGGTGGAGCCGAGGTCGTGATGACGAACCCGAGCCTTGCCCAGGTGAAGCAGGCGCTCGGCGTCTGACTCACATGACGCACACGACCCCCGACCGGCCTGGCGCCGGATCGGGGGTTTTGTATGCCCACCCTGTACGAGGCGGCTCGGCGGTAGCGTGATCGACATGACGACCGAGGACGAGGCGGACTGCGAGGCGCTGGTCGGAGGCATGGTGAACGCGGGGGCGGTCTTCCGCCGGGGTGCGTTGGTGGAACGCCCGGCACCGCACAACGCACCGGCACTCCATGCCCACCTCCTCGCGCTGAAAGAGCACGGCTTCGACGCGGCCCCGACTCCCGTGGGCCTCACCGCTGATGGTCGTGAGCAGCTGACCTTCATTCCTGGCGACGTGGCTCTGCCGCCGTTCCCGCCCTGGGTGCTGACGACAACCGCCCTCGAGTCGGTGGGGATCCTGCTGCGCCGCCTGCACGAGGCCAGCGCGACCATCCCGGTCGACACGGGCATCGAGTGGCCCCAGGATCTCGCCGACCCGGAGGGAGGAACGATGGTGTGCCACAACGACGTGTGCCCGGACAACGTCGTCTTCCGCGACGGTCGTGCCGCCGCCTTGATTGATTTCGACCTGGCGGCTCCGGGCCGTCCTCTCTGGGACGTCGCCATGACTGCGCGCTACTGGGTGCCCATGCTTGATCCGGTATCCGCGGCTGCCGTGTATCCCGCCGCATTGGATGCGCCTGCACGGCTGCGGATCCTCGCCGACAGCTACGGCCTCTCGGCGGGAGAGCGCGCTGAATTGCCCGGCGTGATCGAACAGGCCACGGAGATCTGCCGGACTTTCGTCACCCGCCGCGTGGCTGACGGTGATCCTGTCTACCTCCAAGCGCTGGCCGACCGTGGCGGATGGGAACGCTGGGACCGCATGCAGACCTGGCTGGCCGACCACCGCGAGACGTTCACTGTCGCGCTGCTGGACTGATGTGCTCGGGCGCTGATACCCCTCACACCTGCCGTGGGCTACCGGGACCACACCGACGCCGGACGCCAAGGTGCGACTTTCCCGTTCTGGAAAGTCGGGCATCCTGACCTTGCTGTCCGCAGGTCGAAAGCATCGAACGTGACAAGGACTGTCGACGTGAGGGGGAAGCCGTGGGCGCACCGCTGCGGAAGCCGCCGGGAGACTCGGAGTGCAAGAACGGCACGTGTCCCATGCTGTGGGGTACGGACGACGGCCAGGACTACGTGGTGCCGGGTTACCGCCTTCTTATGGTTTGTCCCACACCAGTGTGTAGCGCCACAGCAGCCTGCGCCGGAAGCGGCAGCCGGGCAGCAGGCGGTGTGCGGCCTGCCGGACCTCGCTCCAGCTCATGGTGGAGTCCTCGATGGGCATGCCGGCCGGGGCTCGCTTGCCGCCGCGCAGAAGCGCGTACAGCCGGCTGGCGGGCACACCGCAGCCGCTGATCACCCAGTCCAGGGCCGTCCGGTTGTACGCCAGGCCGACGATCACCAGGCGCCCTCCCGGCGCGAGCAGTCGTACCAGCCGCTCGACCGCGTCCGGGAACGGCGCGTGGTGGACGACGGCGACCGCACTGACGAAATCGAACTTGCCCTCCGCGAGAAAGGTGTCGTCGAAGTAGTCCGCTTCCAGGAACGTGACGTTCTCGGGTGCGCTCTCACGCGTCGGCCGGATCATCTCGGGTGAGCGGTCCACGCCCGTCACGGATGCGGCTTTCGCCGCAAGCTTGCGCGCCAGCAGCCCGTCACCGCAGCCCACATCGAGGGCCGTCCCGCAGCCGTCCGGTACGGCGTCGAGTACCAGGCGGTGGTAGTGGACGTTGTGGTTCCAGTACGGGTCCGACATGTCCCGCGTCTCAGACGAAGTTCCTCGTCGGCAGCGGCTTGCCGTACCAGAGCTCGATCAGGCGGGCCGCGATGGAGATGCCGTACGGGGGAAGCACCTCGCCGGACTCGAAGGCTGCGCCCAGTTCGTCGCGGGAGAACCAGCGGGCCTCGTGGATCTCGTCGCCGTCGACGTTGATGTCGGTCGAGGTGGCGCGGGCCATGAACCCGAGCATGAGGCTGGACGGGAACGGCCAGGGCTGGCTGGCGACGTACTCGACCTGGCCGACGGTGACGCCGGCCTCCTCGAACACCTCGCGGCGTACCGACTGCTCGATGGACTCACCGGGTTCGACGAAGCCGGCGAGCGTCGAGAAGCGGCCTTCGGGCCAGTGGACCTGACGGCCCAGCAGGATGCGGTCGTCCTCGTCGGTGACGGCCATGATCACGGCGGGGTCGGTGCGCGGGTAGTGCTCGGCGCCGCAGGCCTGGCAGCGGCGGATGTGACCGGCCGCTGCGATGACCGTGCGCTCGCCGCAGCGGGAGCAGAAGCGGTGCGTGCGCTGCCAGTTCTCCAGACCGACCGCGTGCACCATCAGGCCGGCTTCGCGGGGCGACAGGAGCAGGCCGGCCTCACGCAGGCCGGCCGGGCGCGCGGACTGGTCGATACGGCCGGGAAGCGCGTCCTTCTGGAGGGCGAAGTAGCGCACGCCGTCCTCGTCGATGCCCAGGAAGTAGCGGTGTGCCTCGGTGAGGGGGGCCTCGAAGGACGGGGTCATGACGAGTTCGGTAAGGCCGTCGGCCGTCTCGTCGATGAGGACCTGGCCGCCGGAGACCACAAAGCAACGGGTCGTGGGGTGGCTCCATGCCGCCGCGAGCCAGGCCTCGTCGAGCCGGTGGTGGGCGGCCCGGTCGATGCCGCTCGGAGCGGTGAGCGAGATGGGGCGGTCGGCGGTGTGGTCGGTCCAGGTGGTCACGAGTGCTTCCAACTCCCCCGGTGGAAAGGGTGTTTCGCGGGCGGTTCAGCGGGACGTACGGCGGGAGCGACCGGGTCCGGCGGGGCGTGGCGGTACGGGACTGGTCTTCCAGTGTGCCCCGCCTGCCATGCCGATCCGGGCGGTGCGGGACGATCAGGGCGCATGGCGCCAGTTCTCCGCGAGGTCGCCCCAGAGGTAGGCGGTGGTCTCGACGCCCTTGAGGAGCAGATCGAGTTCGACCTTCTCGTTCGGGGCGTGCCAGCCGTCGGACGGGACGGAGATGCCGAGGAAGAGCACGGGTGCGCCGAGGAGGTCCTGGAGGTCGGCGGCCGGTCCCGAACCGCCTTCCCTGGTGAAGCGGACGGGCTTGTCGAAGGCGCGGCCCATGGCGCGGACGACGGACTGCAGGGCCGGGTGGTCCAGCGGCGTGAGGCACGGGCGCGTGGATCCGGTGAAGGTGATCTCCTGCCGGATGCCCGCGGGCACCTGCTCGGCGGCCCAGTCGCGGACCGCCTTCTCGATGTGGTCGGGGTCCTGGCCCGCGACCAGCCGGAAGGAGAGCTTCACCATGGCGGAGGACGGGACGATCGTCTTGCTGCCGGGGCCCTGGTAGCCGCCGCCGATGCCGTTGACCTCTGCGGTGGGGCGGGCCCAGATGCGCTCCAGGGTGGTGTGCCCGGACTCGCCGTGGGTAGCGTGCGACTTGGCCGTGCGCAGCCACTCCTGCTCGTCGAAGGGCAGCTCGGCGAAGAGGGCGCGCTCGCGGTCGGTGAGTTCGACGATGCCGTCGTAGAAGCCGGGGACCGTCACGCGCGCGTGCTCGTCGTGCAGGGCGGCGACGAGGCGGGCGGCGGCCATGGCCGGATTCGGGACGGCGCCGCCGAAGGAGCCCGAGTGGATGTCCTGGTCGGGGCCGTACAGCCGGATCTCGCACTCGGCGAGGCCGCGCATGCCGGTGCACACGGTGGGGGTGTCCTCGGACCACATGCCGGTGTCGGAGACGATCACCGCGTCGGCGGCGAGCCTCTGTGCGTGCTCCTGGACCAGCGCGCGGAAGTGCGGGGAGCCGGACTCTTCCTCGCCCTCGATCAGCAGCTTGAGGTGCACGGTCGGGGCGGTGCGGCCGGTGGCGGCGAGGTGGGCGCGGACGCCGAGTGTGTGGAAGAACACCTGGCCCTTGTCGTCGGCCGCCCCGCGCGCGTACAGGCGGTTGTCACGGACGACGGGCTCGAAGGGCTCGCTGTCCCAGCCGTCCTCGCGGGCGGCGGGCTGCACGTCATGGTGGCCGTAGACGAGGACCGTGGGCGCCTCGGGGTCGTCGGAGGGCCACTCGGCGAAGACGGCGGGCGCGCCCGCTGTCTCCCAGACCTCGGCGGCCGGGAAGCCGGTCTCCTGAAGCTTGGCGGCGAGCCAGTCGGCGCTGCGGCGTACGTCGCTCGTGTGGTCGGGCTGGGCCGACACGGAGGGGATGCGCAGCCACTCGGCGAGGTCGTCGAGGAAGGCTGCTTGGTGCTGTTCGATGTACGTACGGACGGCGCTGACGGCACTGTCAACGGGCTGGCTCATGGTCACGAGCCTATCGGCCCGCACCGACATCCTCGTCGTGCGGTTCCTCACCCCCTGGCTCCTCGAGGAGCAGCCGCTCCAGGGCGGCCCGGCCCGGCAGGTCGTCCGGTCGTACGGCCTCGCCGCTGCGTACGTAGAGGAAGGTCGCCGTGACCGACTCCAGGGGTACGCCCTGCCGCTCGGCCCAGGCGAGCCGGTAGACGGCGAGCTGGAGCGGATCGGCGGTGCGGGTGCGGCTGGTCTTCCAGTCGACGATCTCGTACGTCGCCCCCTCGCCGTCGCCCTCCTTGTAGACGGCGTCGATACGGCCCCGGACCACGTGCCCGGCGATCGCGAGCTGGAAGGGGGCCTCTACGCGGTAGGGCGTGCGCTGGGCGTACTCGGTGCGCACGAAGGCGTCCTTGAGGGCTTCGAGGTCACGCTCGTCGGCGATCTCGGCCTCGCTGCCGGGCAGTTCCTCCGGCTCCAGCATGGGCAGCGTCAGCGCCTCGAAGCGGGACTCGACCCAGGCGTGGAAGCGGGTGCCACGGCGCGCCGCGGGCTGCGGCGGGCGGGGCAGGGGACGGGCCAGTTCCTGTGCGAGGCCGGCCGGGTCGGCGGCCAGGCGCATCAGCTGGGAGGCGGTCAGC
This sequence comes from Streptomyces sp. NPDC006602, assembly GCF_042870385.1. NCBI lineage: Bacteria > Bacillati > Actinomycetota > Actinomycetes > Kitasatosporales > Streptomycetaceae > Streptomyces > Streptomyces sp. NPDC006602. The sequence goes on from NZ_JBIAHG010000003.1 coordinate 268,354, forward strand.
GAGGCCGGCAGGGGGACGTCGGTGACGTTCTCGCGGGCGCGCAGGAGTTCACCGGTGAGGGCGTCGAGGTCGCGGTCCCAGGAGGCGATGGTGCGTGCCTCCTCCGGAGTGAGGGATACGCTCCCGGGCTGCGTGGGGTGGGGTCGCGCGGGTCCTGTACGAAGGTGCTCCGTGACCTCCGGTCCCACGGCCTGGTGCGGGACGGTCGGTCGGTCCGCGCTCCAGGAGTCCCAGTCGGCCGACTCCTCCTCGGCGAAAGGGTCCTCCTCGTAGAGGCCGGGCTCGTGGAGGTCGTCCTCGGGAATCGCGTCGTCGTCCGGTGGCACGGGCCAGTCCGGGTCGTCGTAGGTGTCCGGGTCGTGCGTGGCGGCGGGGTGGCCGTCCTCATGGGTGGCGAGGTGTTCCAGGTGGGCGAGGACCGTCTCGGCGGCCTTTCGGCGGCGGGCCAGGGACGTCTCGTCCAGAGGCAGGGGCCACACCTGGTCGATGGTCTGCTGGTGCAGGGCCGGGTTCTGCTCGTCTTCGGCGGGTTCGTCCGCCCATGCCTCGATCTCGCCGTGTCCGGCAGCGCAGTGCTCGTACAGAGCCTGGAGGAAGCCGGACGGCCCGCGGGGCTTCTTCTGGCGGGGGCCCCACCAGTGGCCGGAGCCGAGCAGGAGGGAGCGGGGGCGGGTGAAGGTGACGTAGCCGAGGCGCAGTTCCTCGGTGTGCTGGTGCTCCTTCATGTCGTCGTGGAAGGCCTTCAGGCCGCGGGAGTCCCAGGAGGTGACGTCGGGGAGGGTGTCGGTATCGCCGCGCAGTTCGTGCGGCAGCACCTTGCCCTGGGCGGTCCACTTCTCGCGGCCCTGGGTGCTGGGGAAGGTGCCGTTGACCAGTCCGGGGACGGCCACGACGTCCCATTCCAGGCCCTTGGACTTGTGCGCGGTGAGCACCTTGACGGTGTTCTCGCCGCCGGGGAGGGCGTTGTCCAGGCCTTTCTCGTACTGGGCGGCGGTGCGCAGGAAGCCGAGGAAGGCGAGCAGGCTCGTCTCGTTGTCGCCGGCGGCGAACGAGGCGGCGACGTCCAGGAAGTTGGAGAGGGTCTCGCGGCGACGGGCGGCCAGGGCGTGCGGGGATGCCGACAGTTCCACCTCCAGGCCGGTGACGGCGAGGACGCGGTGCAGGACGTCCATCAGCGGGTCGGACAGCGAGCGGCGCAGGTCGCGCAGTTCGGTGGCCAGGCGCGCGAACCGCACGCGCGCGTCCGGCGAGAACGGCAGTCCGTCGTCGTCCCCGTCACCGTCGAGGGGCGTCTCCAGGAACGTGTCGAGGGCGTCCGCGAGCGAGATCACCTCCGACGGGTCGACCCCCTCGACGGCCTGCGCGAGTCGGCGGTCCGGGTCGTCGTCGCCGTCCACGCGCGCGTGGGAGACGAGCAGCCGGGCGCGCCGCCCCAGGAGGGCGAGGTCGCGCGGGCCGATGCGCCAGCGCGGGCCGGTCAGCAGCCGGACGAGGGAGGCGTTGGCTCCGGGGTCCTGGAGGACCTCGCAGACGGCGACAAGGTCGGCGATCTCGGGCAGGTGCAGCAGCCCGGACAGGCCGACGACCTCGACGGGGACGTCCCGGGCGACGAGCGCGCCCTGGATCTCGGCGAAGTCGGTGGCCGTACGGCACAGGACGGCGATCTCACCGGGCGCCTTGCCGGTTTTCACCAAGTGCGCAATGGAGTCGGCGAGCCAGTCGATCTCTTCGGCGTGGGTCGGCAGGAGGGCGCAGCGGACCATGCCGTCGCGTTCGGCACCGGGGGCCGGGCGCAGGGCCTCCACGCCCTCGTGCATGGCGCGCAGGGGCTCGGCGAGGCCGTTGGCGAGGTCGAGGAGGCGGCCGCCGCTGCGGCGGTTCTCGCTGAGCGACTGACGGGCGGCGAGGCGGCCGTCGGCATGGGCGAAGTGCTCGGGAAAGTCGTCGAGGTTGGCGACCGAGGCGCCGCGCCAGCCGTAGATCGCCTGACACGGGTCGCCGACCGCGGTCACGGGGTGGCCGCTGCCGCCGCCGAACAGGCCCGCCAGCAGGATGCGTTGGGCCACGGAGGTGTCCTGGTACTCGTCAAGGAGCACCACCCGGAACTCGTCGCGCAGGACGCGGCCCACCTCGGGGATCTGGGCGAGCTGGGCGGACAGGGCGATCTGGTCGCCGAAGTCCAGCAGGTCGCGTTCGCGCTTGGCGGTGCGGTAGCGGACGACCAGGTCGGCGAGTTCGCGGCGGGCGGCGGCCGTTTCGGGAACCTTGCGCAAGGCCTCGTTGGTGAGCCTGACGCCCTGGAGGGCGCGCAGCAGCTCGGCGTCGTACGCGCGCAGGTCCTCGGGTCGTACGAGGTGTTCGGCGAGTTCGGCGTCGAGCGCGAGGAGGTCGCTGACGAGGTCGGCGAAGGAGCGGGTCAGCGCCGGGTAGGGGCCGGGCGCCTCGCGCAGTACGCGCGCGGCGAGCTGGAAGCGGGTGGCGTCGGCGAGCAGGCGGGAGGCCGGTTCGAGGCCGATGCGCAGGCCGTGGTCGGTCAACAGGCGGCCCGCGAAGGCGTGGTACGTGGAGATCACCGGCTCGCCCGGCGGGTTGTCCGGGTCGATGATGTCGGGGTCGGTGACGCCCGCCTTGATCAGCGCCTTGCGGACGCGCTCGGCGAGCTCGCCCGCGGCCTTGTTGGTGAAGGTGAGGCCGAGCACCTGTTCGGGGGCTACCTGGCCGGTGCCGACCAGCCACACCACGCGGGCCGCCATCACCGTCGTCTTGCCCGACCCGGCTCCGGCCACGATCACCTGTGGGGCGGGCGGCGCGGTGATGCAGGCCGTCTGCTCCGGGGTGAACGGGATGCCGAGGAGCTCCTTGAGCTGATCGGGATCGGTGATACGGGCGGGCATGACGGAGAGGCTAGCGGCGGGCACTGACAGCGGAGGCCACATCGGCCTCGGGGCCTGGAGAAGCGCAGGTCAGCACGCGTGGTGTGGTCGATCACAGACAGCTCGGCCGATCACGTGGGTCACTCGATCACATGCCGTCCCTCGGGCTGCGCGCTGCACGACGCACGGAACGCGCAGTGCGTGCAGTGCTGGCCCGCACTCGGCGTGAACCGTTCGTCGAGGACCTTGCCGGCGGCCGTCGCCAGCAGATCGCCGACCCACTCCCCTTCCAGGGGATCCTGGGCCTGGACCTTGGGCAGGGTGTCGCCACCGTCCCGCTTGGCGGCGCCCTGGCGAAGCTGGACGAGTTCGGCGCCGCCCGGCTCGGGACGTACTCCGTCGAAGACCTCGTCGACGGCACCCTCGCGGACGGCGAGCTGGTAGACGGCGAGCTGGGGGTGGCGCTCCACCTCGGCCGCGCTGGGCGCCTGCTTGCCGGTCTTGAAGTCGACGACATAGGCGCGGCCCTCGCCGTCGGCCTCCACGCGGTCCATCTGGCCGCGGATGCGCACCTCGACCCCGCCCGCTTCGAGGGTGACGTCGAAGTCGTGCTCGCTGGCGACCGGTGTGCGCCCGGTGCGGTCCATGACGTGCCACTTCAGGAAGCGTTCGAGCGCTACTCGCGCGTTGTCCTTCTCCTGCGCCGACTTCCACGGCGCGTCGAAGGCGAGCGCGTTCCACACGGAGTCGAGGCGTTCCATGAGGACGGCGAGGTCGGCAGGGGTGTGCCCGGAGGCGACCTCGTCGGCGAGGACGTGCACCACATTGCCGAAGCCCTGGGCGACCGTCGCGGGCGCGTCGGCCTTCACTTCGCGGCCCAGGAACCACTGCAGGGCGCAGGTGTTGGCGAGCTGCTCGAGGGCGCTGCCGGAGAGCGCGACGGGCTGGTCGCGGTCGCGCAGCGGGACCTTGCTCTCGGTCGGCTCGAACATGCCCCACCAGCGGTAGGGGTGGGCGGACGGCACCAGGGGTCGGCCGTCCTCGTCGGCGAGTGCTGCGAGCCTGGCCAGCCGGCGGGCGGCGGCCTCCCTGAGGGTGTCCGAGACGCGCGGGTCGACGGTGGTGGCGCGGAGTTCCGCGACGAGCGCGGCCACCGACAGCGGGCGGCGGGGGCGGCCCGTGACGTCCCGCGGTTCGACGCCGAGTTCGGTCAGGAAGCGGGAAGGCTGGTCGCCGTCGTCGGCGGGCGCCTTGACCGCGGTGACGACCAGGCGTTCCCGCGCGCGTGTGGCGGCCACGTAGAACAGGCGGCGCTCCTCGGCGAGCAGCGCACCCGGGGTGAGCGGTTCGGCGAGCCCGTCGCGGCCGATGCGGTCGGCCTCCAGGAGGGAGCCACGCCGACGCAGGTCCGGCCACAGCCCCTCCTGGACGCCCGCGACGACGACGAGCCGCCATTCCAAGCCCTTGGAGCGGTGGGCGGTCATCAGACGGACGGCGTCGGGGCGTACGGCACGCCGCGTGAGTGTGTCGGCGGCGATGTCCTCGGCGTCGATCTCCTCCAGGAAGTTCAGGGCTCCTCGGCCGCCGGTGCGCTCCTCCGCGCGGGCCGCGGTCGCGAACAGCGCGCACACGGCGTCCAGGTCCCGGTCGGCGTTGCGGCCCGCGGCGCCGCCGCGTCGGGCGGCCCGCTCCAGGCGGGCGGGCCACGGCGTGCCCTCCCAGAGGTCCCACAGGGCCTCTTCGGCCGTACCTCCGCCCGCGAGTCGCTCACGGGCCTTGCTGAGCAGGGCGCCGAGCCGCTGGGCGCCGCGCGCGTACGTGGGGTCGTGCACGGCCAGGCGCTCCGGCTCGGCCAGCGCCCGCGCGAGCAGTTCGTCCGAGGGCGGCGGCAAGGGATTGCCCGCGGCCCGCTCCTCGTCCCGCAGGGCACGGCCGAGGCGGCGCAGGTCGGCGGCGTCCATGCTCGCGAGGGGGGAGGCGAGGAGGCTGAGGGCGGTTTCGGTGTCGAGCCAGCAGGTCTCCGGCTCCCGCCCTGCGGCGGGAACCCCTTGTCCGGGCTGCTCGCCGGCCTCGGCTGCTTCGGCCTGGTCCGTGGCCGCCGGTTCTTCGGCGTGCTCAGTAGCCTCCGCTTCTGCGGGCTGCTCCGTGGCCCCCGGTTCTGCGGCCTGCTCCGTAGCCTCCGCTTCTGCGGCCTGCCCCGCGGCCTCCGCCGCAGCCACCGCCCGCAACGCCGTCAGCAGCGGGGCCACCGCCGGTTCGTGCCGCAGGGGCAGGTCGTCGCCGTCGATGTGCAGGGGCACGCCGGCCGCGGTGAGCGCGCGGCGGACCGTCGGGATGGTGCGCGATCCGGCGCGCACCAGGACGGCCATCTCGCCCCAGGGGACGCCGTCTTCCAAGTGCGCCCTGCGGAGGATGTCGGCGATGTTGTCCAGCTCGGTGCCGGGCGTCGGGTACGTGTACGCCTCGACGCGGCCCCCGTCCCGGACCGGGTTGAGCTCCCGGTGGGCGCGCACCTTGTGGGCCGGGAGGCGGGTCAGCGGCATGCGCTGGGTCAGCAGCCGGGTCGCGGCCAGCAGGGAGGCTCCGGAGCGGCGGGAGGTGCGCAGTACCTCGACGGGCGCCGGGCGGCCGTCCGCGCGCGGGAAGGCCGGCGGGAAGTCCAGGATGCCGTTCACGTCCGCGCCGCGGAACGCGTAGATCGACTGGTCGGGGTCGCCGAAGGCGACCAGGGTGCGGCCGCCGCCGGCCAGCGCGTGCAGCAGCCGTACCTGGGCCGGATCGGTGTCCTGGTACTCGTCGACGAAGACGGCGTCGTACTGGGCGGCGAGCCGCTCGGCGACCTCGGGGCGGCGGGCGAGGAGGACCGCGCGGTGGACCAGTTCGGCGTAGTCGAGCACGCCCTGAAGGTCGAGGACGTCGAGGTACTCGGCGAGGAAGGCGGCCGCCGCGCGCCAGTCGGGGCGTCCGATACGGCGGGCGAAGGCGTCCAGGGCGCCCGGGCCCAGGCCCAGTTCGCGGCTGCGGGCGAGGACCGCGCGGACCTCGTCGGCGAAACCGCGGGTGGTCAGGCAGGCGCGCAGTTCGTCCGGCCAGCGCACATGCGCCAGGCCGAGCCGTTCCAGGCCGGGCTGGCCCGCGAGCAGTTCACGGACTGCGACGTCCTGCTCGGGACCGGACAGCAGCCTGAGGGGCTCAACAAACAGGTCCGTGTCCTGGTGGGCGCGGACCAGGGCGTAGCAGAACGAGTGGAAGGTGGTCGCCTGCGGCGCGCGCGCCTCCCCTATGCGCAGCGCCATGCGGTCGCGCAGTTCGACGGCCGCCTTGCGGCTGAACGTCAGCACCAGCACGCGCGCGGGGTCACCGCCCCGGGCGATCCTCGCCGCCACCGACTCGACCAGCGTGGTGGTCTTCCCGGTTCCCGGACCTGCGAGAACGAGCAGCGGGCCGGTGGCGTGGTCAACCACGGCGCGCTGTGCGGCGTCAAGACGAGGGGGATCCACGCGGGCCGGCGGGGTACGCACCAGTCGGTAAGCGCCACGGTTCCCCTGTCGCCCCTGTGGGTGCGACAAGCGCTTGGTGGAGGAAGAGGAGCTCACGTGGTTCGCCGGTCCTGGTGGGTGTTCTGTTGGGCTGTCCTCCCCGCGGGGAGGACGGTGATCGCGGGATGAGGGGGACGCGTGCAGGCGACGCTACGCCGACGGAAGGTGCGGAAGCAGGGCTTCCTCTTCTTCCCTCACGGCACTCCCGACCCACATGTCCCTCGCCCCACGAACGTACGGCATGCCACGGACGTGCCCTGTTTCCGCCGTCCCGTCACGGACGCGCCTCGTTTCGCCCGTACGGACCCCAGGGCGCCCCTGAGGCCGTCCGATGGCGGAAGCTGTCAGGTGTGACCCTCCGCGCGTTCGCCGCCGTCCCATCGCGCCCGTCTCATGTCGAGGCGCGGGAGATGGCCCTCGGCGGCCCTGCCGGCCTCCTTCAGGGGCGTGCCCTCCGCGCGGTAGCGGTCGAGCGCCTCCAGTTCGTGGCCCGCCAGCAGGACACCGTCCGCGCGGACGACCCGCCACCACGCAACGGCTCCCCCGTACAGCGCCATGACGCGGCCGACCTGGCGGGGACCGCCCTCCTCCAGCCACTCAGCGACATCCCCGTACGTCATGACGCGGCCGGGCGGAATCCGTTCGGCGACGTCGAGGACCCGCTCGGCGTACTCCGGGTACTCCGGCAGCACGTCCGCGTGTTCCGCGCGGGCGTCGTCGGGAAGGCTCTCCTCGCTCATCCGCCCCATCCTGCCCCACCCCACCGACAACGTGACGCGCTCGCGCGTGTGGGTATCCCTCGCCCTGAGAGGGCGCTTCCGGCAGACTGTGCGCCCCCGCATGTGCACCCTGACACCTCCCTGTGTCGGTGGGGCATGCCACCATCGTGCGGGCGGTGACCGGTGATACGAGACCAAGAAGAGACGATGAAACAGCAGGGTGTGCATCCCGAGGACGCGGAGAGCACCCCTGCCGCATCGTCGCGTCCGGACACCGCCGATGGGCACGAGAAGACAGACAAGACGGGCGAGTCGGACAACAAGGGTGCGGGGAACGCCGACGAGGAGGCGCCCTCGACACCGTCCGCGTCTGACGCCGACGACCTCGACGAGGTACATGCCGACGAGGTCGAGGGTGACGAACCCCTCCTCCCCGCGCGCGTGCACCGGCCCTCCGACCTCATGCGGCTCATGGTGGGCGTGCTGGCCGTGGCCGTACTGCTCGCGATCGCCGCGTTCGCCCACGGCACCACCTCGGGCCTCGAACAGGACATCAACAAGGGCACGGGGCAGGCACCGGATCTGCTGATCAAGATCGCGGGGCTGGCGTCCAGCATCGCGATCCTCCTGGTGCCGGTCGCTTTCGCGATCGAGCGCCTGATCAAACGCGACGGGCTGCGCATCGCCGACGGCGTCCTCGCGGCCGTCCTCGCGCACGGAGTGACCCTGGCCACCGACCTCTGGGTCGCCAAGGCCGCACCGGACTCCATCCAGGAGGCGCTCACCCAGCCCTCCCCCGGCGACATCCACGCCCTCACCGACCCCGTGCACGGCTATCTGGCGCCCGTCATCGCCTATATGACGGCCGTCGGCATGTCACGCCGCCCGCGCTGGCGTGCGGTGCTGTGGATCGTGCTGATGCTCGACGCGTTCTCGATGCTCGTCACCGGCTACACGACACCGTTCTCGATCATCCTTACGGTGCTCATCGGCTGGACGGTCGCCTACGGGACGCTCTACGCGGTCGGCTCGCCCAATGTCCGCCCCACCGGCCGGACCTTGATGGCGGGCCTCAGACACGTCGGCTTCCACCCGGTGAGCGCGGCCCGCGTGGAGGCGCCGGACACGCCGGAGACCGGGGACCGCGGGCGACGCTATTTCGTCACCCTGGAGGACGGTCCACCGCTGGACGTCACGGTCGTCGACCGGGAGCAGCAGGCCCAGGGCTTCTTCTACCGCGCCTATCGCAACCTGACGCTGCGCGGCTTCGCCACCCGCAGCAGCCTCCAGTCGCTGCGGCAGGCGCTGGAGCAGGAGGCCCTCCTCGCGTATGCGGCCATCGCGGCCGGCGCCAACGCGCCCAAGCTGATCGCGACGTCCGAACTCGGTCCTGACGCTGTGATGCTCGTCTACGAGCACACCGGCGGGCGCACCCTCGACTCCCTCCCGGACGAGGAGATCACCGACGATCTGCTGAGCGACACCTGGCACCAGGTGCGGGCACTGCAGTCCCGGCGCATCGCGCATCGCAGGCTCGTCGGCGACGCGATTTTGGTGGATCGTTCCGGCATGGTGATCCTCACCGACCTGCGTGTGGGTGAGATCGCGGCCGGTGACCTGCTGTTGCGCATGGACACCTCCCAGCTGTTGACGACGCTGGGCCTGCGGGTGGGCGCCGAACGCGCGGTGGCCTCGGCGGTGAGTGTGCTCGGCCCGGACGCCGTGGCCGACTGTCTGCCGATGCTGCAGCCCATCGCGCTGAGCCGCTCCACGCGCGCGACGCTGCGCAAACTGGCTCGGGAGCGCGCCGAACGGGAGCGGGAGGCGGTCCTGGAGGCGTCCCGGCAGGACAAGCAGGCCCGCCTGGAGGAGGCGCCGCACGAGACCGGGCCCGTACTCGAAAAGCCCGACAAGAAGGCCGTGAAAGCGGAGGCCAGGGCCGAGAAGCGGGCCATCGACGAGGCCCTTGAGGGGGCGCGCGAGGAGGATCTGCTGACGCAGATCCGCCACCAGGTGCTGCTGATCAGGCCACAGGCCCCGGTGGAGCCGGCCCGGCTGGAGCGGGTGCGGCTGCGCACGCTGCTCAGTTTCATCGCCGGCGCGATCGGCGCGTACTTCCTGCTGACACAGCTCACGCACATCGAGTTCGGCCCGCTCATCGAGAACGCCGAGTGGGGCTGGGTCGCCGCCGCCGTGGTCTTCTCCGCGCTGAGCTACGTGGCCGCGGCGATGGCCCTGCTGGGCTTCGTGCCCGAGCGGGTGCCGTTCGTGCGGACCGTGGCGGCCCAGGTCGCCGGGTCGTTCGTGAAGATCGTCGCGCCGGCCGCCGTGGGCGGCGTCGCCCTCAACACGCGCTTCCTGCAACGCTCGGGCGTACGCCCCGGGCTCGCGGTCGCGAGCGTCGGTGCGTCGCAGTTGTTCGGGCTCGGCTGCCACATCCTGATGCTGCTGTCCTTCGGCTATCTGACCGGCACGGAGAAGACGCCGTCGCTGTCGCCGTCCCGGACGGTCATCGCGGGTCTGCTGACGGTTGCGGTGCTCGTGCTGGTGGTGACCTCGGTGCCGTTCCTGCGAAAATTCGTCGTCACGCGCGTGAGGTCGCTGTTCGCGGGTGTCGTGCCGCGCATGCTCGACGTGCTCCAGCGGCCGCAGAAGCTGGTCACCGGGATCGGCGGCATGCTGCTGCTGACGGCCTGCTTCGTGATGTGTCTGGACGCCTCGATCCGGGCGTTCGGCACCGAGGGCACCTCGATCAGCATCGCCAGCGTCGCCGTCGTCTTCCTCGCCGGCAACGCGCTGGGGTCCGCGGCCCCGACGCCGGGCGGTGTGGGCGCGGTGGAGGCGACCCTGACGGTCGGTCTGATCGCCGTCGGCCTCCCCAAGGAGGTCGCCGCGCCGGCGGTGCTGCTGTTCCGTCTGCTGACCCTGTGGCTGCCGGTACTGCCGGGCTGGCTCGCCTTCAACCAGCTCACGCGCAAGGGCGCGCTGTAGTACTGCCATCGTGGTACGACCGTCCCGGCGGCGGCGAACGACGGTCGGGGCGGCGTACCTCGTACGGCTCGCGCCCCGAGCGTCCCGTCGTGCGCGACCGCAGGATGGGGTCATGCCGAATCCTCCCCGGCTGCGCGCCGCTGCTCTCGCCGTCACCGTCCTTCTGCTGTCCTCCGTGCTGGCGAGCTGCGGCGACGACGACTCCCAGGACGAGGACCTGCCGGCCCAGGAACTGAGCTGGAAGGACTGTCCGGCACCGTCCCCGGCGGAGGGCGGCGGTGACTCCCCGTCGCCTCTGGCGGATGGCGACAAGTGGCAGTGCGCAACGATGAAGACACCCCTGGACTGGGCCGAGCCCAAGGGCGACACGATCAAGCTCGCACTGATCCGCGCGAGGGCGAGCGGCGCCGGGAGCGAGCGCATCGGCTCGCTGATCTTCAACTTCGGCGGCCCCGGCGGCTCCGGGGTCACCACGCTGCCCGCCTTCGGCGAGGAGTACGCGAAACTGCGCACCCGCTACGACCTGGTCAGCTTCGACCCACGCGGAGTCGGCCGCAGCGCCCCCGTGGAGTGCCAGAACAACCTCCAACTGGACGCGCACTTCCAGCAGGACGCGACCCCCGACGACGCGGCCGAACGCACCACGTACCTGAAGAACACCAAGGAGTTCAACGAGGCCTGCGAGACGAACTCCGAGGAGGTGCTGCCGCATGTCCGCACCACCGACGCAGCCCGCGACATGGACCTGATGCGCCAGGTCCTCGGCGACGCCAAGCTGCACTACTTCGGCATCTCGTACGGCACCGAACTCGGGGGTGTCTACGCCCACTTGTTCCCGAAGAACGTCGGCCGCGCGGTCTTCGACGGGGTCGTCGACCCGACGCAGAACCCCGAACAGGGCTCGCTCGGACAGGCCAGGGGCTTCCAGCTCGCCCTCGACAACTACGCCGAGGACTGCACCTCCAAGACCGAGGACTGTCCGGTCGGCGACACCGCTCAGGACGTCAAGGACCGCATCGCCAGACTGCTCGAGGACCTCGACCGCAGACCGATCCCCGGCATCTACCCACGCGAGCTGACCGAGACCGCCGCGACCAACGGCATCGCGCAGGCGCTGTACTCGCGGGACTTCTGGGAGTACCTCACCGAGGGCCTCGAGCAGGCGTACGACGGGAACGGGCAGATCCTGATGGCGCTGTCCGACTCGATGAACGGTCGCAACCCGGACGGCGAGTACAGCAACATCACCGCCGCCAACATCGCCATCAACTGCGCCGACGACAAGCCGCGATACACCGCCGCCTACGTGGAGCGGAAACTGCCCGCGTTCCGGGCTGCCTCCCCCCTGTTCGGCGACTTCCTGGCCTGGGGCATGGTCAGCTGTACCGACTGGGCCGTGTCGGGCGCCGCCGACCATCCCGATGTGAGGGCGCCCGGCTCCACGCCGATCCTCGTCGTGGGAAACACCGGCGACCCGGCCACGCCGTACGAGGGCGCGAAGAAGATGGTGGAGGCGCTGGGCGAGGGCGTCGGGGTCGAGCTGACATACAAGGGGCAGGGGCACGGGGCGTACGACAGCAAGAACAAGTGCGTACAGGACGCCGTGAACGGCTATCTGCTGGACGGGAAGGTCCCCGCGGCCGGCACCGTCTGCTCCTGACCCGCCCGCCCGAATTCCAGGAGATCCGCAGGTCAGAACGTTATCCACAGGCCGCAGCGGCTGTGCTGTGATCCGCCTACTATGGCCGGACAGCCATCCGCGGCACGGGGCGGACGGCCGGCGAGGGGGAAGTGCAATGACGCGTTTCGTACGGTGGGCGGCGCTGGGCGCCGCCGCCACGCTCCTGGTGGGGGGCTGCAGCAGCGGCTCGTCCGGTGACGACAAGGGCGGCAGGAAGACCGGCCGCGCACAGCCGTCGGCCGAATCCTCCGGTACGGCCGACTCCGCTCTGCCTTCCTCTCTGACCTCCCAGAAGCTCGGCTGGGGTCGCTGCAATGCCACCGCGGACTCCTCCGCGCCGGGCAGCGACTGGCAGTGCGCGACACTCAAGGTGCCGCTGGACTGGTCGAAGCCGGACGGCGAGACGATCGGCATCGCACTGATCCGCACCAAGGCCCGGGGCGACAACCGCATCGGCTCGCTCCTGTTCAACTTCGGAGGCCCCGGCGGCTCAGGTGTCTCCACGATGCCGGCGTACGCCGCCACCGCCTCCCTCCTCCGCGAGCGGTACGACCTGGTCAGCTGGGATCCGCGCGGGGTCGGCGCCAGCGAGGGCGTCCGCTGCCGCAGCGACAAGAAGATCCAGGCCGCCGAGTCGGTGGACCTCTCACCGGACACCCCGGCCGAGGAGACGGCGTACTTCGAGGACGCCGCCGACTTCGGCGAGGGCTGCGCGAAGGACGCCGGAAAGCTGTTGGCGCACGTCTCGACCACCGACACCGCCCGCGACATGGACCTGATGCGCCAGGTTCTCGGCGACAGGAAGATGCACTACTTCGGCATCTCGTACGGCACCGAACTCGGCGGTGTGTACGCCCACCTGTTCCCGAAGAACGTGGGGCGACTTGTCCTGGACGCGGTCGTCGACCCGAGTGCCGACACGGTGGGCCACGCCGAGAACCAGGCCCGGGGCTTCCAGCGCGCACTGAACGACTACCTGAAGTCCACCGGCCAGGACCCGGCGCAGGGCTCCCAGCAGATCGCGGACCTGCTGAAGGAGATCGACGCGAACCCTCTGCCGACGTCGTCCGGGCGGAAGCTGACGCAGACGCTCGCCGTCACCGGCATCATCCTGCCGCTGTACAGCCAGGACAGCTGGCCGACGCTGACCAGCGCCCTGGAGACGGCGGAGCAGGGAGACGGGGCGGAGCTGCTGGCGCTCGCCGACAGTTACAACGAGCGCGACCCGTCGGGTCGCTACGGCACGACGACGCACTCGCAACGGGTCATATCGTGCTTGGACGACAAGCAGCGGCCGACGGCCGCGGAGACGAAGAAACTGCTGCCGCAGTTCGAGAAGATCTCGCCCGTTTTCGGGGACTTCCTTGGCTGGGACACAGCCGGGTGGTGTCACGACTGGCCGGTGGCCGGGCAGCACGAGACTCCGGAGGTGAGCGCGCCCGGTGCGGCGCCGATCCTGGTGGTCGGCAACACCGGCGACCCGGCGACGCCGTACGAGGGCGCCCGGAAGATGGCGGACGAGCTGGGCAAGGACGTCGGCGTGGTGCTCACCTGGAAGGGCGAGGGGCACGGTGCGTACGGGAGCGGGAGCGACTGCGTGGACTCCGCGGTGAACGCGTATCTGCTGGCCGGGACGGTACCGAGAGACGGCCGGGTCTGCTCATGACGACGGCGGGGGCCCCAGGCACCGTCGGTGCGCGAGGCCCCCGCCGTTCAGGCCGGAATGCCGGGTCAGTAGATCGGCTTGCTCGGCTCGATCTGGTTGACCCAGCCGATCACGCCGCCGCCGACGTGCACGGCGTCGGCGAAGCCCGCGGACTTCAGGACCGCAAGGACTTCCGCACTGCGGACACCCGTCTTGCAATGCAGGACGATCTTCTTGTCCTGCGGGAGGGTCTCCAGGGCGGTGCCCATGAGGAACTCGTTCTTCGGGATCAGCCTGGCGCCCGGGATGGAGACGATCTCGTACTCGTTGATCTCACGGACGTCGATGATCTCGATGTTCTCGCCGTCGTCGATCCACTCCTTGAGCTGCTTGGGAGTGATCGTCGAGCCGGCGGCCGCCTCCTGGGCCTCCTCGGAGACGACGCCGCAGAAGGCCTCGTAGTCGATGAGCTCGGTGACGGTGGGGTTCTCGCCGCAGACCGCGCAGTTCGGGTCCTTGCGGACCTTGACCTGGCGGTACTGCATCTCCAGGGCGTCGTAGATCATCAGGCGGCCGACGAGCGGCTCGCCGATACCCGCGAGGAGCTTGATGGCCTCGTTGACCTGGATGGAACCGATGGACGCGCACAGCACTCCCAGGACGCCGCCCTCGGCGCAGGAGGGGACCATGCCCGGCGGCGGGGGCTCCGGGTAGAGGCAGCGGTAGCAGGGGCCGTGCTCGGACCAGAACACGGAGGCCTGGCCGTCGAAGCGGTAGATCGAACCCCACACGTACGGCTTGTTGAGCAGCACGCACGCGTCGTTGACCAGGTAGCGAGTCGCGAAGTTGTCCGTGCCGTCGACGATCAGGTCGTACTGGCTGAAGATGTCCATCACGTTCTCGGCCTCGAGCCGCTCTTCGTGGAGGACGACGTTCACGTACGGGTTGATGCCGAGGACGGAGTCGCGTGCGGACTGGGCCTTGGAGCGGCCGATGTCGGCCTGGCTGTGAATGATCTGACGCTGCAGGTTCGACTCGTCGACCTCGTCGAACTCCACGATGCCGAGCGTGCCCACGCCCGCGGCGGCCAGATACATCAACGCCGGCGACCCCAGCCCGCCGGCGCCCACACAGAGCACCTTGGCGTTCTTCAGCCGCTTCTGCCCGTCCATCCCGACGTCGGGGATGATCAGGTGGCGGGAGTACCTGCGGACCTCGTCTACGGTGAGCTCGGCAGCGGGCTCGACCAGGGGTGGCAGCGACACGGGGACTCCGTTGGTCGGTCAATCATTACGGTTGTTCTCGCTGTAACAGTGCCATGGCCTTTTTCATTCCGAGACACCCGTTCCGATCCGCGAGACGATTTCGTCCCAGTAACCGGGCATGGTCTCCCAGGGATCGGCGCGGCCGCCACGGTCCGTGCGGTCGGTGAAGTAGATCGTCGACGCGCCCTGCCAGCGGGCGATGCGAAATGCCTCCTCCAGATGAGGGCGGGGCACCCCGTGGACGAAGTGGCAGAAGCGCTCGGGCGGGTGGTCGGCGGTCCACTCGGCCACCTGCGACCAGCGGTAGTCGCTCCAGGGGCCGGAGAAGGTGACCAGCTGGTCGGCGTTCTCGGCGTATCCGGGGTACGGGTGGATGCCGTGGCCGAGGACAATGTGGGCGTCGTCACACAGGGCGCGAAGCGTGGTCACCGTGCGGCGGATCTCGGGCAGATCGGCGCGTTCGGTCGGGCAGCGGTCTAGGAGGAAACCGTCGACCTTGTACCAGTCGACATAGCGGTGCGCCTCGGAGACCAACTCGCCCAAGGCGCGGGAGCCGTACGTGGTGTCGAGGTGGCCGAGGACGCGGATGCCCGCGTTGCGCAGTCGGCCGGCCGCCTCCAGACAGTGCGTGTCGGGGCGACTGCCGGGGCCGTCCGAGATGTTGAGGACGACCCAGTGCAGGGGTGTGCCGGGGCGGGTGAGTTCGGCCCACTCGGCCGGGGCGACGAGGGGGTGGGCGAAACCAGGGACACCGACGCCGATGCGGAGGTCGGTGCTCGCCGTGCCCGGTTTGGCGCGGGTCAGATGCGGCATGCCGCCTCCATCCAGATGTCGGCGAGGGACTCCTCGAGGCCGATCCTGGGCCGCCAGCCGAGCCGGTCGCGCGCGGTGCGGACATCGGCCTGCTGCCAGCTGCCGCAGCCGTCGGGGTACGGGTACGCGACCGGAGCCGCGTGGTCCGACTCGATGCGGGGGTGGCCGATGGTCGCCCTCAACGGGCCGGAAGGGCCGTCCAGTTCGTGGAGGGCGCCGCCGTATCCGGCCACCCGGGCGAGGACCGCGGCGGCGTCGCGCAGGCGCACGGCACGGCCCGAGCCGATGTTGATGACGCCCTGCGCGGCGGAGAGCGAGGCCGCGTGTACGGCACGGGCCACGTCGCGTACGTCGACGAAGTCTCGCTGAGCGCCGAGGCCGCCGAGTTTCAGCTCGCCGTCGCCGGACTGCATGACCCGGCGCATGGCCTCGGCGAGGCGGCCGAGCGGGGAACCGGCCGGCGTGCCGGGGCCGGCCGGTGAGAAGACCCTGAGGACCACCGCGTCCAGGCCGGAGCCGAGGACCAGCTCGGTGGCGGCGAGTTTGCTGACGCCGTACGGGCCGCCGGGGCGGGGGACGGCGTCCTCCGCGGTGGAGGAGCCGGGCTGGCTGGGGCCGTACTCTGCGCCGCAGCCGATCTGCACGAGACGGGCGCCGCAGCCGCTGCGGCGCAGGGCCTCGCAGACGGTGGCGACGGCGACGGTGTTGTGGCGGGTGAGTTCGCGGGCGCCGCCTCGGGTGGCTCCGGCGCAGTTGATGACCACGCCGGGGTGGACCGCGTCGAGGAAGCGGGTGAGGGCGCCGGGGCTGCCGGACGCGAGGTCGAAACGGACGTCGGCGTCGTCGCCGCGGCCGAGTGCGGTGAGCTGCACGGCCGGGTCGGCGAGCAGGCGGTCGGCGACGAAGCGGCCGAGATAGCCGTTGGCTCCGATCAGCAGGACTCTCATCGGGCTGCTCCCGGGGCCGAGGCGTCGGGTCGGGAGGTGATCATTTGGGTGTCTCCTTCGGGGGCGTCATGCGGGTTGCCTTCGGTGGTGGGGCGGGATGCCATGCCTGCGGCGGCCTGTGCGGGTGTGTGTGGTGCGTCTTCGCCTACGGCGGGTGCGTGGGGCGGGGCCGCGCCGGGGGGTGTCTGTCCTCGGTCTGGCGCGGAATCGGTCTCTCACCAGGGCGAACGTGTTGACGCGTCATCCGCTGCGGGCGGACACCCCCCGACACGTCCCCTTCTCGCCGTACGCGGGTGCCGCGCCGCCGGGGCGGGGCTGGCCGCGTCACCGCTGCTTCTCCGTCGGGGCGTGGGCCGAGGCCCGGGTGAGGGTGCGGCTGGTGTGGATCAGGAGGATCAGCGCCCCGGTGCCGCAGGTGAGGGTTTGGACGATGCCTGGCCCCCAGGTGTCGGTGAGGGTCTGGACCGGGACGGCCAGGACGTCACAGCCGGGGAGGCGGGCTGCGAAGACCGTGGCCAGGGCCGTTGCCTGGGCTGCGGCGGTGGCCATGAGGATGACCGCGGGGGCGTGCGTGAAGCGGTGGATGGTGAGGAGGCGGGACAGGAGGAGCAGGGCGGCCAGGGTGGTTGTCTGGGCGTAGGCGGCGGGTTCGTCCAGGGCTGCGGCGGTCGGGGTGAGGAGGGCGGTGAGGGCACCCAGAAACAGGGCGAACGTGCCGAGCAGTAGGGGGCGTACGGAGGCGGCGAAGTCCTCCAGACCGCGGCTGGCCGTCAGTTTGCGGCGGGCTCGTGTGGTGAGGAGGTGGGTGGTCCAGGCCGCTGGGGCGCAGGACCAGGTCAGGGCCAGGACGGGGGCGGCGGCGAGGGACCAGGGGGCGTGCGCGGTGCCGTCGGGGAGGCCGTCGGGGCCGCCGGCCAGGGCTGTTCGGAGCAGACCGTCGCCGAGGAGGGCGTAGGCGATGAGCCAGTACGTCCAGGTGCTGGTGCCGGTCGTGGGGGTGCCGGGTCTGGGGCTGAGGGGGCCTCGGCCGAGGGCCGCGCGCAGCGTGAGGGCCACGGCGAGGGCGCCCGCGGCGGCGACCGTGGGGCGGGTCTGTCCGTGGGTGA
The DNA here is from genome assembly GCF_042870385.1 of Streptomyces sp. NPDC006602. NCBI lineage: Bacteria > Bacillati > Actinomycetota > Actinomycetes > Kitasatosporales > Streptomycetaceae > Streptomyces > Streptomyces sp. NPDC006602. The sequence continues at coordinate 285,933 of NZ_JBIAHG010000003.1, forward strand.
GATGCAGGCCGATCACGGTCGCCGTGCACAGGGTGCCGGGGAGGAGGGTGAGCAGGGCCCAGCCGACGCGGGGGTGGGAGACGGGCTCGGGGACGGGGGGGTTTGGTGTTTCGCCGTCGCGGGGGATCCGGGCGTACATCTCCTCGGCCAGGGAGAAGACGTCGCGGTGACGGAAGCGGGCGGCGGTGCGGTCGGTGACGCCGTGGGCCTCCAGGCCCGCGGCGATCTCCAGGGGGTCGACGGCTCGTTCGCAGAGGTCCCGGTGACGGTGCATCAGGGCTTTGACCGGGTCGGCGGCGGTGCGGCGGGGGGCCGCGGCGGCGGGGCCAGGGGCTCTGGTCGTCCCGGGGCCGCGTGTGCCGTCGTTCGCGTCACAGTCGCGGTCGGCTGCGGGCCGAGGGTCGGCAACGTACGCCTGCGGCACCAGCCACTCCTCCGACCGCACGTCCCAGGCTCCGGGGCTGTCCGGGGTGCCTGGGCGGTCGAGTTCGCCCAGTTCGCTCATGACGCTCCCTCCTTGGCCGCGGTCGGCGCCGTGGCGCGTACGGGCGGTCCCGCGGCCCAGCCGGGCCCGCCGCGGGCCACTACACGCAGGCTCTGTTCGGTCCAGCGGCCGGGTACATGGGCCTCGGCCGGGGCGGCGAACGGCAGGGGTTCGCCGGTGTCGTCGAGGAGGACGCGGCGCATCGGGGTACGCGAGACGATCTCCAGGTAAATGCCGTGAAATGCCGTGATGTTCTGCTCAGCGGTGAACAGTTCGAGCGCGCGGGCACGGGCGGCGGCGCCCAGGCGCTCCCGGCGCGCGGTGTCGCGCAAGAGCGCCACGCACGCCTCGGCGAGCGCCCTCGGATTGCGCGGGGGTACGACGAGGCCGGTGCCGCCGATGACCTCCACTACGGCGCCGACGTCCGTGGACACCGTCGCGCGGCCGCAGAACATGGCCTCGACCAGGCTGATCGGGAAGCCTTCGACGACGCTGGACAGGACGGTCACGCTGCCCGCGGCGTACGCGTGCGCCAGGGTCGGCAGTTCCGGGCCGCCGATCTCCTCGAAGGAGACGGGGTTGTCACCGACGGCGTGCGGGCCGTCCGCCTCGTCGGGGAAGAGCTGCGCGGCAAGTGCCCTGCAGTGGCCGAGGTAGGCCAGGCCCTCGGAGCCTGCGGGCGCGCCGACGATCCGAAGCCGGGTCTTGGGCTCCTCCTTGCGGATCTCCGCGAAGGCGTGCAGCAGAGAGACCAGGTCCTTGGCCGGTTCCACCCGGCCGACCCAGACCAGGGTGTGCGGATCGACGCACTCCGGCGACTCGCCGACTTCCGCGAAGCGGGACGCGTCCATGCCCGGGTAGACCGTGCGGAGCTTGTCGCGGGCTGCGCCGCAGCGTTCCTGCCAGCGGCGGGCGTGCGCGTTGCCGGGTGTGACGATGGCGGCCCGGCCGTAGGCCTCGGCGGCGAGTCTGCCGTGGAAGGCGGTGAGCAGGGCGCGTACCGCGGGCGAGGACTCCGTGACGGTCAGGTAGTGGGTACGCAGCCGCACGCCGTACTCGGTGACAAGGAGGGGTACGCCGCAGAAGTGCCGCGCCAGCAGCCCGGGCAGGGCCGCCGCGCCACCGGAGGTCGCATGGCACAGGTCGACGGAGCCGAGGTCGTCGTCCTCGTACCAGTCGAGCGAGAGGGGACGCAGAGCGCGTTCCAGATGCGCGGCGACGGTGAGCAGATCCGGTACGCGCGCCTCGCGCGCCGTACGCATGCCGCCGGGCGCACGACAAGCGCGTTCCAGGGCGCGTACGGCGGCCTCGGAGCGGAGCGCTCCTACCAGCCCGCCCTCGTCGCGGGCGAGTTCGGCGAGCCCGTACAGGGCACTGCCGAAACGGTCCGCCTCAGCGGCCGACGGCCCCCCGGAGGCCTCTGCGACACCCCCCTCGCACAAGGCGGCCGCCAACTCGCCGTAGCACTCGGCGAACCGCCGGCGCGCGCGCCGTCCGTACCCGACCCCGTCCTCCTCGGCCGTCCACAGCGGTGCCGTCCGCACCCTGCTGACCTGTGACGGCAGTGGAACCCAGCCCTCGTCCTCCTGGCGCTCACTGCGGCTGAGCGCGTAGATGTCGAACTCGTGCTGCTCAAGCCCGCGCACGAGGCGGTCGCACCAGAGCCTGGCGTCACCGCTCACATACGGATAGCCACCCTCCGTAAGCAGTCCGATGCGCACCAGCGCACCCCCGATCTCCCGTATGGGGAGCCACCGTTGACCCGGCGGCTCGCAGCGGGACGAACGTATGCGGACAAGGCGGTGGGGGGGGGGGGGGGGGGGGGGGGGGGGGGGGGGGGGGGGGGGGGGGGGGGGGCGGGCGGGGCGGGCGGGGGGGGGGGGGGCCGCGGCGGGGGGGGGGGGGCTGGGG